>NZ_AP022598.1:3324307-3626517 GCF_010725485.1 Mycolicibacterium parafortuitum
GTCGACCAGTTGCGGGCCAAGCTCGCCGCGGCCGCGCTCGGGGGTCCCGAACGGGCCCGGGAGCGCCATATCGGCCGGGGCAAGCTGCTTCCGCGCGACCGCGTCAACGGCCTGCTCGATTCCGGCAGCCCGTTCCTGGAACTGGCCGCGCTGGCCGCCGACGGCATGTACGACGACGAGTGCCCCGGGGCGGGCATGATCGCCGGCATCGGCCGGGTGTCCGGGCGGGAATGCATGATCGTCGCCAACGACGCGACGGTGAAGGGCGGCACCTACTACCCGGTCACGGTCAAGAAGCACCTGCGCGCCCAGGAGATCGCGCTGCAGAACCTGCTGCCGTGCATCTACCTGGTCGACTCGGGCGGGGCGTTCCTGCCGCGCCAGGACGAGGTGTTCCCCGACCGCGAGCACTTCGGCCGGATCTTCTACAACCAGGCGACCATGAGCGCCAAGGGAATCGCGCAGATCGCCGCGGTCCTGGGCTCCTGCACCGCCGGCGGTGCATACGTCCCGGCGATGAGCGACGAGGCCGTGATCGTGCGGAACCAGGGCACCATCTTCCTCGGCGGGCCGCCGCTGGTGAAGGCGGCGACCGGAGAGGTCGTCACCGCCGAGGAACTCGGTGGCGGTGATCTGCACTCGAAGGTCTCCGGGGTCACCGACCACCTGGCCCACGACGACCGCGACGCGCTGCGGATCGTTCGCCGCATCGTCGCGACGCTGGCGCCGAAAGCCGCGCCGCCGTGGGAGGTGGCGCCGGCCGTCGCCGCGGTCGCCGACCAGAGCGAGCTCTACGACGTCGTGCCCGTCGACTCCCGGGTGCCCTACGACGTGCACGAGGTGATCACCCGCATCGTCGACGGCGGCGAGTTCGCGGAGTTCAAGGCCGAATACGGCACCACGCTGGTGACCGGCTTCGCCCGCATCCACGGCCACCCGGTCGGGATCGTCGCCAACAACGGGGTGTTGTTCGGCGAATCCGCAGTCAAGGGTGCGCATTTCATCGAGCTGTGCGACAAACGCAACACGCCCCTGCTGTTCCTGCAGAACATCTCCGGATTCATGGTCGGGCGCGACTATGAGGCCGGCGGTATCGCCAAGCACGGCGCGAAGATGGTCACCGCGGTGGCGTGCGCGCGGGTGCCGAAGTTGACCGTGGTGATCGGTGGGTCCTACGGGGCGGGCAACTACTCGATGTGCGGACGGGCGTATTCGCCGCGCTTCCTGTGGATGTGGCCGAACGCGCGGATCTCGGTGATGGGCGGCGAGCAGGCCGCGTCGGTGCTGGCCACCGTGCGTGGCGACATGACCCCCGAGGAAGAAGAGGCGTTCAAGGCGCCGATCCGCGAGCAGTATGAGAGCCAGGGCAATCCCTACTACTCCACCGCACGGCTGTGGGACGACGGTGTCATCGACCCCGCCGACACCAGAGACATTGTGGGATTGGCACTTTCGGTGGCAGGCCAGGCTCCGCTGGAGCCGGTGTCCTACGGCGTCTTCAGGATGTGAACATGTTCGATACGGTTCTGGTGGCCAACCGCGGCGAGATCGCGGTCCGGGTCATCCGCACGCTGCGGGCGATGGGTATCCGCTCGGTCGCGGTGTTCAGCGACGCCGACGCCGGTGCCCGGCACGTCCGGGAGGCCGACGTCGCAGTCAACATCGGCCCCGCCCCGGCGCGACAGAGCTACCTGTCCGTCGACGCGCTGCTTTCCGCGATCGAACGCACCGGCGCGCAGGCCGTCCACCCCGGCTACGGATTCCTGTCGGAGAACTCGCAATTCGCCGATGCGCTGAAGTCCGCCGGTGTGGTGTTCATCGGTCCGCCGGTCTCGGCGATCGAGACCATGGGGGACAAGATCTCGGCCAAGGCGGCCGTCTCGGCGTTCGGTGTCCCCGTGGTTCCTGGTATCTCGCGGCCCGGCTTGACCGACGACGATCTGATCGCCGGCGCGCCGGAGATCGGTTTCCCGGTTCTGGTGAAACCGTCCGCCGGCGGCGGCGGCAAGGGTATGCGGGTCGTGCACGACGCCGCCGATCTGCCCGCCGCGCTCGCCAGCGCGCGCCGCGAAGCGGCGTCGGCGTTCAATGACGACACCCTGTTCCTCGAGCGGTTCGTGCTCAACCCGCGCCACATCGAGGTGCAGGTGCTCGCCGACACCCACGGCAACATCGTGCAGCTCGGTGAGCGGGAGTGCAGCCTGCAGCGCCGCCACCAGAAGGTCATCGAAGAGGCGCCGTCGCCGCTCCTCGATCCCGAGACCCGCGCGCGGATCGGCACCGCCGCATGCGACACCGCCCGCAGCGTCGACTACACCGGCGCGGGCACCGTGGAGTTCATCGTGTCTGCCGACCGGCCCGACGAGTTCTTCTTCATGGAGATGAACACCCGCCTGCAGGTCGAACATCCGGTCACCGAGATGGTGACCGGACTGGACCTGGTCGAGCTGCAGGTCCGGGTCGCCTCGGGAGAGAAGCTGCCGATCGCGCAGCACGACATCCGGCTCGACGGCCACGCGATCGAGGCCCGGGTGTACGCCGAGGACCCCGCGCGCGGCTTCCTGCCCACCGGCGGCGATGTCGCCGGTCTGCGGGAACCGGCCGGACCCGGGATCCGCGTCGACTCCGGGTTGCGGGTCGGCACCGTGGTCGGCAGCGACTACGACCCGATGCTGGCCAAGGTGATCGCGCACGCCGCCGACCGGCCGGCCGCACTGCGCGCGCTCGATGCCGCGCTCGCCGACACCGCGGTCCTCGGGCTGACCACCAACGTGGAGTTCCTTCGCTTCCTGCTCGCCGACCCCGACGTCGCCGCCGGTGACCTGGACACCGGGCTGCTCGACCGGCGGCTGCCCGACTTCGTGCCCGCGCCTCCCTCCGACGAGGATCTGATCGCCGGCGCCGCCTACCGCTGGCTGCGGTCCTGGCCTGCGACGCCCGCCGACCCGTGGGAGGCGCCGTCGGGCTGGCGCATCGCCGGCCGCGCACCCACCACCGTCCGGTTGCACGCCGGTGAGCGCACCGACCACGTCTGGCTCACCGGCACCCCCGACAGTGCGACCGCGACCGTCGAAGGCGGGGAAACCCGAACGCTGCGCGCCGAATTGGACGGGGACCGGCTCGCGGTCACGATCGACGGACTGCGCACCGACTACGCCGTCGCCGAGGCCGGACACCAGGTGTGGCTGGCCGGCGCCGGACGCGTCGCGATGGTCGAGGAGGTCCGTGAGGCGCCGGTGCGCCCCGACGACGAACACAGCGGAGACGCCGAACTGACCAGCCCCATGCCGGGCGCCGTGGTCGCCGTCGGCGTCGAGGACGGGGCGACCGTCGCGGCGGGGACCGTGGTGGTCACCGTCGAGGCGATGAAGATGGAGCACGCGTTGTCCGCACCCGTCGACGGGATGGTGGAGTTGTTGGTCGACGCGGGCGAACAAGTCAAGGTGGGTCAGGTCCTGGCCCGCGTCACGGCAAGCAAGGAGCCGCAAGCATGACCGATTTTCTCGCGACCGGGACCCTTCCCGACCACTACGCGGAGCTGGCCAAGACGGTGCGGGACTTCGCCCAGAGCGTCGTCGCACCCGTCGCGGCCAAACACGACGAGGAGCACTCGTTCCCGTACGAAGTCGTTTCCGGCATGGCCGACATGGGGCTGTTCGGCCTGCCGTTCCCCGAGGAGTACGGCGGCATGGGCGGCGACTACTTCGCGCTGTGCCTGGCGCTGGAGGAGCTCGGCAAGGTCGACCAGAGTGTGGCGATCACGCTGGAGGCCGGCGTCTCCCTCGGGGCGATGCCGGTGTACCGGTTCGGCTCCGAGGACCAGAAGCAGGAATGGCTGCCGCTGCTGGCCAGTGGCAAGGCCCTCGGCGCGTTCGGCCTGACCGAGGCGGGCGGCGGCAGCGATGCCGGCGCGACGAAGACCACCGCCAAACTCGACGACGGCCACTGGATCATCAACGGCAGCAAGCAGTTCATCACCAACTCCGGCACCGACATCACCAAACTGGTCACCGTCACCGCGGTCACCGGTGAGAACAACGGCAAGAAGGAGATCTCGTCGATCCTGGTGCCGGTCCCGACCCCTGGTTTCACCGCCGAGCCGGCCTACAACAAGGTGGGCTGGAACGCGTCGGACACCCACCCGCTGAGCTTCGACGACGTCCGGGTTCCCGAGCAGAATCTGCTCGGTGAGCGTGGCCGCGGCTACGCGAACTTCCTGCGGATCCTCGACGAGGGCCGGATCGCGATCGCGGCGCTGTCGGTCGGTGCTGCGCAGGGCTGCGTGGACGAAAGCGTCAAGTACGCCAAGGAACGTGAGGCCTTCGGCCGCCCGATCGGCAGCAACCAGGCGATCGCGTTCAAGATCGCCCGGATGGAGGCCCGGGCCCACGTCGCGCGCGCCGCGTACTACGACGCCGCGGCACTGCTGTTGTCGGGCAAGCCGTTCAAGAAACAGGCCGCGATCGCCAAGATGGTCGCCAGCGAGGCCGCGATGGACAACGCCCGCGACGCCACCCAGATCTTCGGCGGCTACGGTTTCATGAACGAGTACTCGGTGGCCCGGCACTACCGCGATTCGAAGATCCTCGAAATCGGCGAGGGCACAACAGAAGTGCAGTTGCTGCTGATCGGGCGGGAGCTCGGGCTGTGACGGGGAAACGTATCGTCGTCCAGCGCGGGTTGTGGTTCGAGGAATTCGAGACCGGCGTGATCTATCAGCACCGGCCCGGCCGCACCATCACCGAGGCCGACAACGTGTTGTTCACGACGCTGACGATGAACACCCAGGCGCTGCACCTCGATGCCGCGTTCTCGGATGCGTTGCCGCCGTTCAACCAGCGGCTGGTCAACTCGATGTTCACGCTGTCGACGCTGGTCGGACTTTCGGTCGCGCAGCTGACCCAGGGCACGATCGTCGGCAACCTCGGGTTCGGTGAGGTGGCTTTTCCGAAACCGCTCTTCCACGGCGACACGCTGTACGCCGAGACCGAGGTCACCGACAAGCGGGAATCCAAGAGCCGCCCGGGGGAGGGGATCGTCACCTTCAGCCACGTCGGGCGCAACCAGCACGGCGATGTCGTGGCGACGGCATCGCGCAAGACCATGGTGCGCAAGCGACCCGAAGGAGATGCGCAGTGACCCTGGCGCCTGGCACGGCGTGGCTGTTCTGCCCCGCGGACCGACCGGAACGATTCGAGAAGGCCGCCGCGGCAGCCGATATCGTGATCCTCGACCTGGAGGACGGGGTGGCGGCCAAGGACCGGCCTGCGGCCCGCGAGGCGTTGGTGAACACCCCACTGGACCCGCAGCGGACCGTGGTGCGGGTCAACCCCACCGGCACCGCCGATCACGAAGCAGACCTGCAAGCCGTCTCGCGCACCGCGTACACCACGGTGATGCTGGCCAAAACCGAAGCACCAGAACAGGTCAGCGCGTTGGCGCCGTGGGACGTGATCGTGCTGATCGAGACGCCGCTGGGCGCGCTGAACGTCGTCGAGCTGGCCCGGGTGGACAACGCGTACGCGTTGATGTGGGGCGCCGAGGACCTGTTCGCCGCGCTCGGCGGGACGGCCAACCGCTACCCGGACGGCTCCTACCGCGAGGTCGCCCGCCATGTCCGGTCCCAGACGCTGCTGGCCGCCAAGGCCTACGGGAGGGTGGCGCTGGATTCGGTGTTCCTCGACATCAAGAATCTCGGCGGGCTGCGCGATGAGGTCGACGACGCGGTCGCGGTCGGCTTCGACGGCAAGGTCGCGATCCACCCGACGCAGATCGCGGTGATCCGGGACGGCTACACGCCGACCGAGAAGGAAGCCGACTGGGCGCGACGGGTGCTGGCCGCGGCGCAGACCGAGCGCGGCGTGTTCCAGTTCGAGGGCCAGATGGTCGACATGCCGGTGCTGCGGCGTGCCGAGCGGATCGTCGCGCTGGCGCCCTAGGTTACTTTCGCTTGGCTGCGGCCAGCCGGGCCGCGAACTCGGGCGATTCGATCGAGGTGGCCTGCGGGACGATCTCGATGTCGACCGCGAGGCGGTGCTGCTCCAGATCGTCGGTGCCCGGATGGGCGGTGGCGCGCATCGAGGCCTTCGTGGCCACCACGACGTCGCGAGGCGCACCGGCGGGCCCTGCCGCCAGTTCGCGCGCCCGGGCGACCGGGTCGTCGGCCACTTCGAGGGCGAGCCCGTGGCGGACGGCGGCCTCGGCGTCGAACCGCATCCCGAACAGCAACGCGGCGCGGGCGGCCTGGGGGCCGGTGATCCGCTGCAGCATCCAGGTCGCGCCGCCGCCGGGATGGATGCCCAGCTTCTGGAAGCGGGGGTCGAACATCGCATGGGGCCCGGCGATCCGCACGTCGGCCGCCAGCGCCAGATTGAGTCCTGCACCGACGGCGGCGCCGTTGACCGCCGCGATCGTCGGAAGGCTGCACTGTGCGACGGCCAGGAAGCCGTCGTAGATCACCCGCAGACCGTCCTCGGTCGCCGCGCCCAGTGCAGTCAGGTCGGCACCGGCGCAGAACGCCTTGCCCGCCCCGGTGACGATCACCGCGTGCACGCCCGGGTCGGCCTCGGCGGCGCTGACGGCGGCCCGCAGCGCGGCCGAGATCTCCGCGGTCACGGCGTTGCGGCGGTCGGGATCGTTGATTGTGATGACGGCGACGCGGTCGGTGACCTGCATCAGTACCAGTTCGGACACGGGGCTCAGCCTAACGACAGCGTGCACAGCACCGCCGCGGCCCGCACCTCGCCGTCGACGGTCAGCGCGATGTCGACGCGCGGAGTGTCGTCGCGGCGACGCCAGGCGATGACGACGTCCTCGCCGTACTTGATCGGCTTGCGGTATTCGACGACGGTCCGGTACGGCGCGCTGCAGAGGTCGGGGACGCGGGCGGTCACCTCGTGGATCGCGTGCCAGTACGCGGTGTTGGTGACGTGTTCGAACAGGTCGATGTCGGTGCGCCGCAGCGCAAACGGTGTCGTCTCGTCGGCGTCGGTCAGGTTGTCCAGCCACGGCCGCCATTTGAGCCGGTACTGATCGGTGGTGCTGGAGAACCGTTCGATCAGAGTGTCGGTGGCCCGCTGCGGCGTCAGGGTTTTCGCGTTGATCGCGATCCAGAACCCCTCGGTCTCGATGCGCCCGCCGTCGCTGCCGACTAGGTCGACGCGCATCGTGCACCACCGCGTCGACAGCGCCGAGCACCAGCGGCTGAACGCGATCTCATTGGGGAACCCGATCGGTTCGATCACGTCGATGACGGTGCGTTGCACGAGCCAGTGCGGGTGTGCCTCGGCCTCGCCGGCGTCGACGAGGTTCTCCGCGCCGACCTCCTGGATGTAGCGCGCGACGCCGTCGAGCCGAAGCGTCAGGTCGCAGCCGATGTCGCCGGTCGCCACCGGCCACGCGGTGCGGTACACGTAGCCGGAGTCCGGCTGCACGACCAGTCGCTGATCGAGTGGGCCGTCCGGGCTGGTGGGCATCGAGGCCAGCCTACGGGCGGAGCCCGTCCGCGAGTCTGAACTTGTCGGCGACTTTCCGGCCGGAACTCGCCGACAAGTTCAGACTCGGCGGGTCAGAACTCGCCCCAACCGCCTTGCACCATCGTCTGGAACTTCCACTCGCCACCCAATTTCACCAACAGATCGCCGTAGCGCACCTGCTGGCTGAAGTCGCCCGCGGTGATGGTGGCGTCGGTGATGACGAACACCAGGTTCTCGTTGATGAAGTGCGGGGTGCGCACCGACTCCATCGACACGTCGCCGGCGTCACCGAGCTGTTCGGTCATCTGCGCGACGAATTTGGCTCGGTCACAGGATGCGGCGTAGCCGTCGGTGACCTCGTTGAGCGGGAACATCGCCTGATCGGCCATCGCCTCGATGTCCTTGGCGACTGCCAGCGCGTCGTAGTTGGCGAACCAGGACATCACCTCCTGGACGTCGACGGCGGACGGCGTGAAGGCGGTCTGGGTGGGCAGCGACATCTTCGATCCTCTCGATCTGATCTTCGTACTATGTACGGTGTACAACGTACGGGAAACTTTGCGGCTCGGCCAGGTCCATTACGATCGGCCGGATGAGTCCGCCTTCTGTGCCGGAACGCAGCAGCGCCGGGGATCCGGTGCGCACGCTGGAGCTGCTCTGGCGCGCCTCCGGTGAGCCGCGCGTGGGCCGCGGGCCGAAACAGCGGACCAGCGTCGACTCGGTCGTGGCCGCCGGGATCGAGATCGCAGACGCCGACGGTCTGTCGGCGGTGACCATCCGTGCTGTCGCGGCGAGGCTCGGGATCGCGCCGATGGCCACCTACACCTACGTTCCGGGCAAGGCCGAACTCTTAGACCTGATGCTCGACACGGTGTACGCCCAGATGTCGCGTGCGGACCTGTCGGGGATGGGCTGGAGAGACAGGATTTCCACCATCGCCGCAGAGAATCGGGCGACGTTCGACGCGCATCCGTGGGTCGCGCAACTGGCGAGCACTCGGCCCCCGCTCGGTCCGGGGATGATCGCGAAGTACGAGCACGAACTACGTGCCTTCGACGGGCTCGGGCTCAGCGATCTCGACATGGACTCCGCGCTGACGTTCGTGCTCGGTTTCGTCACCTCGGTGGCCCGCATCACCATCGACACCCGAAATGCGCAGGCGGACAGCGGCATCAGCGACCAGACGTGGTGGGAGCGCGCGGAACCCCTGCTGGCCGAGGTGTTCGACGCCGAGAAGTTCCCGCTCGCGGCACGGGTAGGGGCGGCCGCGGGACACGCACACGACAGCGCCTACAGCGCCGATCACGCGTTCACGTTCGGTCTGGCCCGGGTGCTCGACGGCCTGCAAACCGTGATCGACCGCGCAGCGCGATGAGGTAAGCGGGCGCTGAGCGGGTACAGGGCAGAGCAGTCGAGGGAAGGACATTCATGACTGCGATCACCGCCTACCGCGGCCCGCTGCGCACCACCGATCTCTACGTCGACGACACCGGGGGACAAGGACGACCCGTCGTGCTGATCCACGGCTGGCCCCTGCACAGCGGATCCTGGGCGGCTCAGGTGGACGTGCTGCACGGTGCGGGATACCGCGTCGTCACCTATGACCGGCGCGGCTTCGGGCGCAGTGACAAACCGATGGTCGGATACACCTACGAGAGCCTGTCCGATGACCTGTCGGCGCTGCTGGAGGAACTCGACCTGCGGGACGTGACGCTGGTCGGGTACTCGATGGGCGGCGGCGAGGTCGCGGCGTACTGCGCGCGCAAAGGGGTCGAGCGCATCCGCAGTGCGGTGTTCGCGGCGTCGGTCACGCCGTTCATGTCGTCGCGCAAGGACAATCCGGACGGCCCGCTGGGCGCGACGGACGCGGCCAAGATGGCGGCGGCGCTGACGGCGAACCAGGACGCGTTCTACGAGCAATTGATGACCGACGTCTACTCCGTCGACGGGGAACTCAAGGTCGACGAGGAGCAGCGACAGCAGGCGCTGCGGATGTGCGGCGACGCGAGCAAGGTGGCGGCGCTGGCGTGTATGGCCGCGTTCGGTGGCACCGACTTCCGTGAAGACCTGCCCAAGGTCACGGTGCCGAGCCTGGTCGTACACGGCGACCGCGACACGACGGTGCCGTTCGAGGGCTCCGGAAAACGCACGCACGAGGCGCTTCCGGACAGCCGGCTGCACGTGATCGCCGGCGGACCGCACGGCATCCCCGTCACCCATGCCGACGAGTTCAACGAGGTGCTGCTGAACTTTCTCGCCGAGGACTTCACCCAGCAACAGCGGGCCTGACCGGAATTCCGGAATTTCCGGAATCGTCAGAAGTGTTGCTGGCTTTGCGCTAGATTGACCCCGACGTGGGACGTCCGCACTGCCGCGGAACGAGTCGGGGGGTTCATGGTGAATATCGCGCTGCCGCAATCAGGCACTGCTCCACGACAATTCAGTTCAGGCGCGGCATCGTCGTCGATGCGCAGGAGGCATACCTCCACCTGGCTGGCCGCGTGGGCGCTGACCATCGGTCTCGCTATGGCGTTGCTGGGCGGTGCCGCCGTGGCGGCGGCCGACACCGAATCCGGCGGCTCGACTGGCGATTCCGTCAGCGTCGGCTCCAGCGCCGCCGACGGGGCGGATCGGGCGGGTACCGACTCCGGCAGTGAGTCCGTCACCACCCACCGGCAGTCCCGCAAAGCCGCAGAGGGCACGTTGCTGCGGCAGTCGACGGCGGGCCGTGACACGGAACCGGCGGACGACGACACCGACAGCTCGGACACCGAGGTCACCGATGACACCGACGGCGCCTCCGTCGGCGCCGACGGGGACGACTCCGGCGCCCCCGACTCCGGCGAATCCGCGGAGGTGACCCCGGTCGACGAGGTCGTGGTTCCCGATCCCGAGGTGAGCGACAACGTCGTGGAGAACGACGAATCCGCGGCGCCGGTCGCCTCCGGGGGTGCGACACCGCGCGCCGGTCCGGCCACCGCGGCCCCCGACTCTCGTCAGGACAGCGGTCTCGCCGGCGCGCAGGCGCCGAACTCGTGGTGGGACACGCTGATCCGCGACCTCACCTACACCTTCTTCAACAAGGCGCCGACCCTGTCGCCGACCGACAACGTCGAGATCGCCCCGGGCGTTTTCACCGGGAAACTCAACGGCCAGAGCAACAACGGGTTGACGCTGACCTACAGCGTCAAGGAGGGGCCGAAGCTCGGCACCCTGACCATCGACCAGGAAACCGGCACCTACACCTACACCTTCGACCCCGCAGACTTCGACGAGGACACCACGGATTCGTTCGTCATCGGTGCGGACAACGGCGAGGAGGCCCGCCGGACCGGTCTGTTCGGGATCGTGCAGTTGGTCATGCACAACATCGCGATCGGCCTCGGACTTTCGCAGCGTGACACCACCGAATCCACCTTCCGCGTGACCGCGAGGAAGGTGGAAGAGGAGATCGAGGTCTCCGTCCGCGGAACGGGCTTCTACGGAAACGTGTCCAACAATAAGTACTGGGCGGAACAGAATTACGCCGACAACTGCATGCTGATGTCGATTCTGATGATTGAAAGTCAGTTCACCGGGGTGCTGCCGACCCGGGCCCTCGAAGAGGCGATCGTCGCGCAGGCGAAGGTCACGCCCAGCGTCGTCGATCCGTCCAAAATGATGTACCTCGGCGACGGCAATGAAGACGGGGTCAAGTCCGAGGACGCGGTCGCGCTGCTGCGCATCCGTGGCAATGACGCGGCGCTGAAGTACTTCCCCAACAAGGACGACGATTCCACCTTCAACGACGGCCTCGATGCACTCGATTTCGTGAGCAAATGGCTCCTGGGTGGCAACGGCGTGCTCGCCGGGGTGAACAACCAGACGATCTGGGATGCCACCGAGGACGAGGGAACCCCGGGGGCGGACCGCGTCAACGCCAACCACGGTGTGGTCGTGATCGCCGTGGACACCCACAACGGCAAGGTCTATCTCAACGATCCCGGGGTCTCCGGCGGCAAGGGCCTGGTGGTTCCTCTGGGGGCCTTCATGTGGGCGTGGCAGAGCGAGTCGTTCGAGACGATCGCGGTCGAGCGCCCGCTGACGCAGACCGGGTACGCGGCGCACAGCGATCAGCTGACCCTGGTCGCCTGACCACAAAGCGCCCCCGGCAGGAATCGAACCTGCGACCTAGGGATTAGAAGGCCCTTGCTCTATCCAACTGAGCTACGGAGGCAACGCCGGGGAAGTCTATCGCGTGGCGGGGACCGGTCTGCTCGGCAACGGCGCTTAAAGCCACTCCTGTCACAAACGCTCCGACTAGTTTGGTGCACATGAGCAACGCGCCGGACTTCGATGCGGCCGGACTGCCGGAGGAACTCAGCCCGCTCGACCAGATCCTGCATCGCGGCGAGGCCAATCCGCGCACCCGCTCGGGCATCATGACCGTCGAACTGCTCGACACCGCGCCGGACTGGGACATATTCCGGACCCGCTTCGAGCACGCCTCGCGCAAGGTGCTGCGGTTGCGGCAGAAGGTCGTCACCCCGACGCTGCCCACCGCCGCGCCCCGCTGGGTCGTCGACCCGGACTTCAACCTCGACTACCACCTGCGCCGGGTCCGCGTCCCCGAGCCCGGAACCGTGCGGCAGGTCATGGACCTCGCCGAGATCGCGGCACAGTCCCCGCTCGACATCTCCCGGCCGCTGTGGACCGCCACCCTGATCGAGGGCGTCGAGAACGGGCGGGCCGCGCTGATGGTCCACCTGAGCCACGCGGTCACCGACGGCGTCGGCGGGGTGGAGATGTTCGCCAACCTCTACGACCTCGAACGGGACCCGCCCCCGCAGCCCGTACCGCCGCTGCCGGTGCCGACCGACCTGTCGCCGAACGACCTGATGCGCAACGGGCTCAACCGGCTGCCCGGCACCATCCTCGGCGGCGTCCGCGACGCGCTCGTCGGTTCGGTCAAGGTGGCCGGCCACGTGGTCCGCGACCCGGTGACCCGGCTGGGCAGCGCCTTCGACTACGCGAGGTCGGGGGTCCGGGTGGTCGGCCCGTTCGCGACCCCGTCGCCGATCCTGCGCCGGCGCAGCCTGTCCTCGCGCAGCGAGGCCATCGACATCGAGTTCAGCGACCTGCACCGCGCCTCGAAAGCCGCGGGCGGGTCGATCAACGACGCTTATCTGGCAGGCCTGTGCGGCGCGCTGCGGCTCTACCACGAAGCCATGGGGGTGCCGGTCGACACACTGCCGATGGCCGTCCCGGTGAACCTGCGCTCGGAGGCCGACCCGGCCGGCGGGAACCGCTTCGCCGGGGTCAACCTCGCTGCGCCGATCGGCCTGTCCGACCCCGAGGTCAGGATCAAGGAGATCCGCGCGCAGATGACCAGCAAGCGCGAAGAACGTGCGATCGATCTGGTCGGCGCGATCGCGCCCGTGGTCAGCCTGCTGCCCGACCCCGTACTGGAAACCATGGCCGGGTCCATCGTCAACGCCGACGTGCAGGCCAGCAACGTCCCCGTCTACGCCGGGGACACCTTCATCGCCGGTGCGAAAGTGTTGCGGCAGTACGGCATCGGGCCGCTGCCCGGCGTCGCGATGATGGTGGTGCTGGTGTCGCGGTCGGGCTACTGCACCATCACCGCCCGCTACGACCGTGCCTCCATCACCGACCAGGACCTGTTCGCGCGCTGCCTGCTCGCAGGATTCGACGAGGTCCTGGCCCTCGGCGGCGACGGGCGGGTCGTCCCCGCGACATTCAGCGTCCCCGAGACACCTTCTACCACCGCCGAACCGAACAGGAGTGGCCCGCAGTGACACCCGATTTGTCGGCGAACCAACAGATGCGCCTTCCCGGCTCGGTCGCCGAGATCCAGGCCAGCCCCGAGGGGCCGGAGATCGGCGCGTTCTTCGATCTCGACGGCACCCTGGTGGCCGGCTTCACCGGCGTCGTGATGACCCAGGACCGGTTGCGGCGCAGGCAGATGTCGGTCGGTGAGTTCATCGGCATGGTGCAGGCCGGCCTCAACCATCAGCTCGGGCGATCCGAGTTCGAGGACCTGATCGGCAAGGGGGCGCGGATGCTGCGCGGCAATTCGGTCGCCGACATCGACGAACTCGCCGAGCGGTTGTTCGTCCAGAAGATCGTCGGCCGGATCTACCCGGAGATGCGCGAGATCGTGCGGGCGCACATGGCACGCGGCCACACCGTCGTGCTCAGCTCGTCGGCGCTGACCGTCCAGGTCGAGCCCGTCGCCCGCTTCCTGGGCATCGGCAACGTGCTGAGCAACAAATTCGAGACCGACGAGGACGGGCTGATCACCGGAGAGGTGACGCGACCGATCATCTGGGGACCCGGAAAGGCCCGCGCGGTACAGGAATTCGCCGCTGCCAACGGTGTCGACCTGTCGAGGAGCTACTTCTACGCCGACGGTGACGAGGACGTCGCGCTGATGTACCTCGTCGGCAATCCGCGGCCCACCAACCCCGAGGGCAAGATGGCCGCTGTCGCGGCCAAGCGCGGTTGGCCGATCCTGAGGTTCAGCAGCCGCAGCGGTTCCAGCCCGGCCTCGCAGGTGCGCACCGCCCTCGGCATCGCATCGATGGTGCCGATCGCGGCAGGCGCACTCGGCGTCGGCATTCTGACCCGCAACAAGCGCACCGGCGTGAACTTCTTCACGTCGATGTTCGGGCGCACGCTCCTGGACACCGTGGGGATCAACCTGAACGTGCTCGGGGAGGAGAACCTCACCGCGCAGCGCCCGGCGGTGTTCCTGTTCAACCACCGCAACCAGGCCGACCCGCTGATCGCCGGGCGGCTGGTGAAGGACAACTTCACCTCGGTGGGCAAGAAGGAACTGGAGAACGACCCGATCGTCGGCACCATCGGCAAGATCCTGGATGCGGCCTTCATCGACCGAGAAGACACGACGAAGGCCGTCGAGGGGCTGAAGAAGGTCGAAGAGCTTGCCCGTAAAGGGCTTTCGATCCTGATCGCGCCGGAGGGCACCCGGCTCGACACCACCGAGGTCGGCGAGTTCAAGAAGGGGCCGTTCCGGATCGCGATGTCGGTCGGCATCCCGATCGTGCCGATCGTCATCCGCAACGCCGAGGTGATCGCCGCCCGCGACTCCAGCACCTTCAACCCCGGCACCGTCGACGTCGTCGTCTACCCGCCGATTCCGGTCGACGACTGGACCCAGGAGAACCTGCCGGAACGCATCGAGGAGGTCCGGCAGCTCTACCTCGACACGCTCAAGGACTGGCCGCACGACGAGCTGACATTGCCGCACCTGTACAGACGGTCGGTGTCGGCGAAGAAGACAAGCGCGAGAAAGGCTCCCGCGAAGAAGAAGGCACCGGCCAAGGCCACGCCCGCCAAGGCGACCAAGGCCACGCCCGCCAAAGCCGCCGGGCCTGCCAAGGCGACCAAGGCCGCCAAGCCCGCCGGGGACGACAAGGACGGGTCGTGAAGTTCCGCGCCGACGAGATCGCGGCGTATTCGGCGGTGGGCGACACCCTGGTGCTGGCGTCGGTGTCGTCGCCCGCCGAGGAAGCGCTGCTCGCCGACTGGCTCGCGGCGCAGCGCACCGCCCATCCCGAGTCGAAGATCGAAGTCCTCAAACTGCCCGCCGACGACGATCCGCCCCCGGCGGTGCTGGCACAACTCGTCGAACTGCTCCAAGCCGACGACGACCGTTCGGTCGTCCCGGTCCGGGTGTTCTGGGTGCCGGGCGGTCTGCCCACCCGGTCCAAGGTGGTCGCGCTGCTCTCCGGCCGCGACACCTACTGCCCGCCCAAGGCCATTCAGCACAGCATCCTCAAACGAGACCCGTCGCGGGCGCGTGTCGTCGCGGGCGAACCCGCGAAGGTGTCCGAGCTGCATGAACGGTGGAAGGACACCACCGTCGCCGAAAACCCCAGGGAATTCGCCCGATTCGTGCTCCGCCGGGCGATCCTGGCCATCGAGCGCGTCGAACTGCGTCTACTGGGTCCTGAGTACAAATCCCCTCAGCTGATCAAGCCGGAGGTGCTGTCCTCGTCGCGGTTCCGCGAAGGCCTGGAGAAGATCCCGAACGCCACTGTCGAGCAGGCCGGCGAGATGCTCGACGAACTCTCCACCGGGTGGAGCAGGTTCTCGGTCGACCTGATCCCGTCGTTGGGGCGGGCCATCTTCAGCCGAGGTTTCGACCCCAACATCGACTACGACCGCGCCGAGATCGAATCGATGCGCCAGGCTTTGGAGACGCATCCGGCGGTGCTGCTGTTCTCGCACCGGTCCTACCTCGACGGGGTCATCGTGCCCGTCGCGATGCAGGAGAACCGGCTGCCGCCGGTGCACACCTTCGCCGGGATCAACCTGTCGTTCGGTTTCATGGGCCCGCTGATGCGCCGCTCCGGCGTGATCTTCCTGCGCCGCACACTCGACGACCCGCTGTACAAGTTCGTACTGCGCCAGTTCGTCGGCTACATCGTCGAGAAGCGGTTCAACCTGTCCTGGGCGATCGAGGGCACCCGGTCGCGGACCGGAAAGATGTTGCCGCCCAAGCTCGGTCTGCTCGCCTACGTCGCCGACGCCTACCTGGACGGACGCAGCGACGACATCCTGCTGCAGCCGGTGTCGATCAGCTTCGACCAGCTGCACGAGACGGCCGAGTACGCGCGGTATGCCCGCGGCGGGGAGAAGACGCCCGAGGGCCTCTCCTGGCTGGTGAACTACATCAAGGCGCAGGGCGAACGCAACTACGGCAAGATCTACGTCCGTTTCCCCGAGGCCGTGTCGATGCGCGAATACCTCGGCGAACCGCACGGTCCGATGAGCACCGACGACGCCGCCAAACGCCTCGCGATGCAGAAGATGGCGTTCGCGGTGGCCTGGCGGATTCTGCAGGTCACCCCGGTCAACGCGACCGCCCTGGTGTCGGCGCTGCTGCTGAGCACCCGTGGCATCGCGCTGACCCTCGACCAGTTGCACCACACCCTGCAGGACTCGCTGGACTACCTTGAGCGCAAACAGGTTCCGATGACCAACAGCGCGCTACGGCTACGCACCCCGGACGGCGTGCAGGCCGCGCTCGACGCGTTGTCGGGCGGGCATCCGGTCACCCGCACCGACAGCGGCCGCGTCCCGGTGTGGAACATCGCGCCAGAAGACGAGCTGCAGGCCGCGTTCTACCGCAACTCGCTGATCGACGCGTTCCTGGAGACCTCACTGGTCGAGTTGGCCCTGGCTTATGCCGCGCGCACCGAGACCGACCGGCTCGACGCGTTCTGGGCCCAGGTGATGCGCCTGCGGGATCTGCTCAAGTTCGAGTTCTACTTCGCCGACTCGGCCGCCTACCGCGAGCACGTGGCCGAGGAGATGTCGTGGCATCCCGACTGGGAGGGCGCCGTCGAGGAGGGCGGTGAGCGCATCGACGCGCTGCTGGCCGAGAAACGCCCCGCGATCGCCGGGCCGCTGCTGCGGCCGTTCTTCGAGGCCTACCAGATCGTCGCCGACGCGCTGATCGACGCACCCGCCGAGATCTCGGAGAAGGATCTGACCGCCAAGGCGCTCGGGCTCGGCAGACAGTACCTGGCGCAGGGCCGGGTGCAGAGCACGGAATCGGTGTCGGCGCTGCTGTTCACGACGGCCCGTCAGGTGGCCGCGGACCAGCATCTGCTCGAACCCGCCGCCGACCTGGCCGATCGGCGGCGAGCTTTCCGCACCGAGCTGCGCGGCATCCTCAAGGACATGAACACCGTCGACCGCTGCGCCCGTAGGCAGTTCTTCGCGCGCGAGCGCAGCCGGCGGCAACTGCGCAACGACCCTGTGTCGTAGATCGCCTTCGCCGAGGTCATACGCTGGGGTGTATGGCTGCCGAGACCTCTGCCGCACCCGTCGGCGCCGCGCGCCGCGCACCGGTGTGGGCCGTGCTGTACGGCGTCGCGGTCCTCGCCGGTGTGACCGCCGCCGCGCTCGCGGCGCTCTCACTCGCCGACGCGCTGACGGCGACAGGTCTCCCCGATCCCGGACCGGTGACCACCTACGGGTTGCCGTTCGTCCGCGCGGCGGGGGAGATCGCCGCGGTGACCGCGACCGGCGGGTTCCTGCTCGCGGCGTTCCTGGTCCCGCCGCAGCAGAACCAGGTCCTCGACGCCGGCGGCTACCGGTCACTGCGGATGGCCACCGCGGCGTCCGGGATCTGGGCGGTGTGCGCGCTGCTGATGGTGCCGCTGACGGTCTCGGACGTCAGCGGTCAACCGTTGTCGTCGCGGCTGAGCTTCGCCGACATCTGGGCGGTGGCCGATCTGATCGAGATCGCCGGCGCGTGGCGGTGGACCGCGCTGCTCGCGGTGCTGGTGACGGTGCTGAGCATCCCCGTGCTGCGCTGGTCCTGGACCCCCGTGCTGTTCGCCGGGTCGCTGGTGACGTTGCTGCCGCTGGTGCTGACCGGGCATTCGTCCTCCGGCGGCGCGCACGACATCGCCACCAACAGCCTGTTGTTCCACCTGATCGCCGGCGCGATCTGGGCGGGCGGCCTGCTCGCCTTACTGGCGCACGCGCTGCGCGGCGGTGAGCACGCCGCACTGGCCGCGCGCCGATTCTCGGCGGTCGCGCTGTGGTGCTTCGGCGCGATGGCGATCAGCGGCCTGATCAACGCGCTGGTCCGAGTCCGGCTGTCGGATCTGCTGACCACCACCTACGGGGCGCTGGTGTTGGCCAAGGCCGCCGCGCTCATCGCGCTGGGTGTCCTCGGGTGGCAACAGCGGCGTCGGGGAGTGGCAGCACTGCAGGCCGATCCCGAGGCCCGCGGCGCGCTGATCCGCCTCGCGCTCGTCGAGGCGGTGATCTTCGGTCTGACGTTCGGAATCGCGGTCGCCCTCGGCCGCACGCCTCCGCCGGCGCCGGTGAATCCGAACCTGTCCATCCTCGAAGTCGAGATCGGCTACGACCTGGCCGGCCCGCCGACGCTGGCACGCCTGCTCTTCGACTGGCGTTTCGACCTGGTGTTCGGGACCGCGGCGATAGTGTTCGCCATCGTCTACCTGGCCGGCGTACGCCGGTTGCGGCGCCGCGGCGACGCCTGGCCGACCGGGCGGGTGGTGGCCTGGCTGCTGGGCTGCCTGGTGCTGCTGCTGGCGACGTCGTCGGGGTTCGGGCGCTACATGCCCGCGATGTTCAGCATCCACATGATCGCGCACATGATGCTGTCGATGCTGGCGCCGATCCTGCTGGTGCTCGGCGCCCCGGTGACCCTGGCGCTGCGGGCACTGCCGACGGCGGGGCGCAACGCCCCGCCGGGGCCACGGGAGTGGCTGCTGGCGGCGCTGCACTCGCGGTACTCACGGTTCGTCACCAACCCGTTCGTCGCGACCGCGCTGTTCGTCGTCGGGTTCTACGGCCTGTACTTCAGCGGACTGTTCGACGCGGCGGCGGGCAGCCACGCCGCCCACGTCGCGATGAATTTGCACTTCCTGCTCAGCGGCTACCTGTTCTATTGGGTCGTCATCGGCATCGACCCGACGCCGCGGCCGATACCGCACCTGGCCAAACTCGGGATGGTGTTCGCGTCGCTGCCGCTGCACGCGTTCTTCGGTGTGGTGCTGATGGGAACCCAGTCGGTGCTGGCCGAGAGCTTCTACCGGTCGCTGCAGCTGCCGTGGAACACCGACCTGCTGGCCGATCAGCGCGTCGGTGGCGGGATCGCCTGGGCGGCCGGCGAGGTACCGCTGGTGGTGGTGCTGATCGCGTTGTTCGTGCAGTGGCGCCGCACCGACGAACGGACCGCCAAGCGCCTCGATCGCGCCGCCGAGCGCGACGACGACGCCGACCTGGCCGCCTACAACAACATGCTGGCCGAACTGGCACGCCGGGAGCGCGAACGCGGCTGAGCCCGTCATATTTTCAGCTGTTCAGATATTCAGGTGTTGTGCTACGGTGGCACTACGGGCCGGCCTCGCAACCCCGATGCAGCACATCGACGCGATGGCCGGCCCGCGCCGTCGGGTGACGTTGCTCCCCAGATCCGATTTCATCCCCAGCCCGGGGTTCCTCCGTGTGTGATCGGCCGTTTCGTGTCGGCGCCGAAGCGCTCAATGGCGGTGTCATCACGGGCCCGGTGCAGTGCCGGGCCCGTCGCCGAAAATCGAGGAAGGCACCGCCATGTTCGAGACACCCATCACCATCGTCGGCAACATCGTCACCGCACCGGACCGCCGCTGGGTAGGGGACCAGGAGCTGATCAAGTTCCGGGTCGCCAGCAACTCCCGCCGGCGCACCGCCGACGGCACCTGGGAGCCCGGGAACTCGCTGTACGCGACCGTGAACTGCTGGGGAAACCTGATCACCGGCGTCGGCGCCGGGCTCGGTAAGGGGGATCCGGTGATCGTCGTCGGATACGTCTACACCAGCGAGTACGAGGATCGTGACGGCAACCGGCGCTCGTCTCTGGAGATCCGCGCCACCTCGGTCGGGCCGGACCTGGCCCGCTGCATCGTGCGGATCGAGAGTCGCAGGCACCCGCGTCCGGCGGTGGCCGATGCCCCGTCCGATGCGCAGTCCGACTCCGGGGCCCAGGAAGCCGCGGCCGAGGGGTCCGGCGCCGGGACGGGTGACCCCGGCGAGGCGTCGCTGCCGCTGAGTGCGTAGCGGCCACCGCCTTCGATGCGGCCGCGCCTAGGATGGGCCCCGACTATCGCGGAGGTCCGACGTGATCCCGGAGAACGTCCCCGGGATCGAGAAAGGCGACATCGAAGGCAATGGCCGAATTCATCTACACGATGCGGAAGGTCCGCAAGGCGCACGGCGACAAGGTCATCCTTGACGACGTCACGCTGAACTTCCTTCCGGGCGCGAAGATCGGCGTCGTCGGTCCGAACGGGGCTGGTAAGTCGAGCGTCTTGCGGATCATGGCCGGGTTGGATCAGCCCAACAACGGCGACGCGTTCCTGGCCCCCGGAGCCACGGTCGGAATCCTGATGCAGGAGCCCGAGCTCGACGAGACCAAGACGGTCCGCGAGAACGTCGAAGAGGGTGTGGCCATCAAGGCCAAGCTCAATCGGTACAACGAGGTCGCCGAACTGATGGCGACCGACTACACCGACGAGCTGATGGACGAGATGGGCAAGCTCCAGGAGGAGCTCGACGCCGCAGACGCCTGGGACATCGACAGCCAGCTCGAGCAGGCGATGGACGCGTTGCGCTGCCCGCCGCCCGACGAACCCGTCACCCATCTGTCCGGTGGTGAAAAGCGCCGCGTCGCGCTGTGCAAGCTGCTGCTGTCGAAGCCGGACCTGCTGCTGCTCGACGAGCCCACCAACCACCTCGACGCCGAGAGCGTGCTCTGGCTCGAGCAGCACCTCGCCGAGTACAAGGGCGCGATCCTGGCGGTCACCCACGATCGCTACTTCCTCGACAACGTCGCGGAGTGGATCCTCGAGCTCGACCGCGGGCGCGCCTACCCGTACGAGGGCAACTACTCGACGTACCTGGAGAAGAAGGCGGAACGCATCGCCGTCCAGGGACGTAAGGACGCCAAGCTGCAGAAGCGGCTCAAGGACGAACTGGACTGGGTCCGTTCGGGTGCCAAGGCCCGCCAGGCCAAGAGCAAGGCCCGTCTGCAGCGCTACGAGGAGATGGCCGCCGAAGCCGAGAAGACCCGCAAGCTCGACTTCGAGGAGATCCAGATCCCGACCGGGCCCCGGCTGGGCAACGTCGTGGTCGAGGTCGAGCATCTCGACAAGGGCTTCGACGGCAGGCTGCTGATCAAGGATCTGTCGTTCACCCTGCCGCGCAACGGCATCGTCGGGGTGATCGGCCCCAACGGCGTCGGCAAGACGACCCTGTTCAAGACCATCGTCGGGCTCGAGCCGCCGGACAGCGGCACGGTCAAGATCGGCGAGACGGTCAAGCTGAGCTACGTCGACCAGTCCCGCGCGGGTATCGACCCGACCAAGACGGTGTGGGAGGTCGTCTCCGACGGACTTGACTACATCGAGGTCGGTCAAAACGAGATGCCGTCGCGGGCCTACGTGTCGGCGTTCGGTTTCAAGGGCCCCGATCAGCAGAAGCCGGCCGGGGTGCTCTCCGGCGGTGAACGCAACCGCCTCAACCTGGCGCTGACCCTCAAAGAGGGCGGCAACCTGATCCTGCTCGACGAGCCGACCAACGACCTCGACGTGGAGACGCTGAGCTCGCTGGAGAACGCGTTGCAGAACTTCCCCGGCTGCGCGGTGGTGATCAGTCACGACCGGTGGTTCCTGGACCGCACCTGCACGCACATCCTGGCATGGGAGGGCGACGACAGTAATCCGGCGAAATGGTTCTGGTTCGAGGGCAACTTCGGCGGCTATGAGGAGAACAAGGTCGAGCGACTCGGCGCCGATGCCGCGCGTCCGCACAGGGTCACCCACCGGAAGCTGACTCGGGACTAGTCTCGTCGTGCGGACCAGGTAACCGGGCGCGACGGACGGGGCAAGCACCCAGCCCGACGCCGGTTGCAGCCAACGACGGCCGGTGCGCACGTGGGAGTCAGGAGCGGCGAATGTCGTTGAAGTCAGGCGCGATCAACAACACCGACGGCGCGGTGGACGCCGAGGTTGTCGACCGGCTGATACCGGCTTATCTCGCGACCTACCGGGGTCCGCACGGTGACGCCCCCGGTGCCGAGGCCGCGGTCACCGGGCCGTTGCGCGGCCTCGGAGACGGGCTCGACACCAAGGCTCTGGTCGAGGCCCAGTACCGGCTGGGCAGCCAACGGCTGGCCGGTGCGACCAACGTCGCGGTCTACCAGGCCGACGACGCCGCCGGCTTCGGTCCCGCACTGCAGGTCGTCACCGACAACGCGTCGCTGCTGATGGATTCGGTGACGGTGCTGTTGCACCGGCTCGGGGTCGCGTACACCGCGATCATGAACCCGGCGTTCCGCGTCCGGCGGGGTGGATCCGGCGACCTGCTCGACATCGCGCCCGCGTCCGATGCGACGTTCAGCGACGGGGTCGCCGAGACCTGGGTGCATGTCCAGCTGGCCGGTTCGGTGGACCGGCGCGCGCTCGCCGAGGCCGAGGAACTGTTGCCGCGAGTCCTGGCCGATGCCCGCCAGGTCGCGCTGGATTCCACCGACATGGCCGCCGCGGTACGCATCCTCGCCGCCGAACTCGACGGCGACACCGGGCAGCGGTTCCCCAGCCCGGACCGTAAGGACGTCGCCGCGCTGCTGCGCTGGCTGGCCGATGGGCATTTCGTGCTGCTCGGATACCAGCGCTGCCAGGTGCGCGACGGTGAGGCCACCGTCGACACCTCCAGCAGGCTCGGTGTGCTGCGGCTGCGCCAGGATGTGCTGCCGCAGCTGGCCGGCAAGGACGAGCTGTTGGCGCTCGCGCAGGCCACGATCCCGAGCTTCCTGCGCTACGGCGCCTACCCGCAGATCGTCGTCGTCCGCGAGGAATCCCCCGACGGAGACGGCGCCGCGATCGAGCACCGGTTCGTCGGGTTGTTCACCGTCGCCGCGATGAACGCCAACGTGCTGGAGATCCCGCTGGTGTCGCGCCGCGTCAACGACGCGCTGGCGATGGCGCACCGCGACCCGAGTCATCCCGGGCAGCTGCTGCTCGACATCATCCAGACCATTCCGCGCTCGGAACTGTTCGCGCTCAGCGCCCGCGGGCTGCTGGACATGGCGATGGCGGTGGTGGACCTCGGCTCCCGCCGTCGCACGCTGCTGTTCATGCGGGCCGATCGGCTCGCGCATTTCGTGTCGTGCCTGGTGTACCTGCCGCGCGACCGCTACACCACCGCGGTGCGGCTGGAGATGCAGGACATCCTGGTGCGCGAGCTCGGTGGTGTGAGCATCGACTATGCCGCGCGCGTCAGCGAATCACCCTGGGCGGTAGTTCATTTCACCGTGCGCCTGCCCGAAGGGCTGCGGCAGCAGGACATCGACGTCTCGGACGCCAACGAATCGCGGATTCAGGACCTGCTCACCGAGGCGTCCCGCACCTGGGGCGACCGCCTGCTCGGCGCGCTGTCCGCGGCCGGCCCGATCGCCCACGGCACCGCCGAGCACTACGCCGCCGCGTTCCCGGAGGAGTACAAGCAGGCGGTCAGCCCGGTCCAGGCGCTCACCGACATCGCGATCATCGAAGAGCTCGAAGATGATTCGGTCAAGCTGGTGCTCGCCGACAACGAGGAGACCGACGAGACCGGCGTCTCGGACCTGACCTGGTACCTGGGCGGACAGTCCGCGTCACTGAGCAGACTGCTGCCGATGTTGCAGTCGATGGGCGTGGTGGTGCTCGAAGAGCGCCCGTACACCGTGTCCCGGGCCGACGGACTGCCGGTGTGGATCTACCAGTTCAAGGTCTCACCGCACCGCGAAATCCCGCGCGCTCCACAGGGTCCCGAGCGCGAGGCCACCGCGCAGCGGTTCGCCGACACCGTCACCGCGATCTGGCACGGCCACGCCGAGGTCGACCGCTTCAACGAGTTGGTGCTGCGCGCCGGGCTGACCTGGCAGCAGGTCGCGGTGCTGCGCGCGTACGCCAGATACCTCAAGCAGGGCGGCTTCGCCTACAGCCAGTCCCATATCGAGACGGTGCTCAATGACCACGCCGGCACCGCGCGGTCGCTGGTCGCGCTGTTCGAGGCGCTGTTCGGCGCGGGCGGGAATTCCGGCCGGGCCAACACCGACGCCCAGACCGCGGCGGCCGCCGTCGCCGCCGATATCGACGCGCTGGTCAGCCTCGACACCGACCGGGTGCTGCGCGCGTTCGCGTCGATGATCCAGGCCACCTTGCGCACCAACTACTTCGTCACCCGGCCCGAATCGGCTCGAGCCCGAAACGTGTTGTCGTTCAAGCTCAATCCCGAGCTGATCGACGAACTTCCGCTGCCGCGGCCGAAATTCGAGATCTTCGTGTACTCGCCGCGCGTCGAGGGCGTGCATCTGCGGTTCGGCTTCGTGGCCCGCGGCGGGCTGCGGTGGTCGGACCGGCGGGAGGACTTCCGCACCGAGATCCTCGGCCTGGTCAAGGCGCAGGCGGTCAAGAACGCCGTGATCGTCCCGGTCGGCGCCAAGGGCGGCTTCGTCGTCAAGCGGCCCCCGGCCGCCACCGGCGATCCGGCCGCCGACCGCGACGCGACCCGGGAAGAGGGCGTGGCGTGCTACCGGCTGTTCATCGCGGGGCTGCTCGACATCACCGACAACGTCGACAAGATCACCGGTGAGGTGCTCACCCCGGCCGACGTGGTGCGCCGCGACGGCGACGACGCGTACCTGGTGGTGGCCGCCGACAAGGGCACCGCGACGTTCTCCGACATCGCCAACGACGTCGCGAAGTCCTACGGTTTCTGGCTCGGCGACGCGTTCGCCTCCGGCGGGTCGGTCGGCTACGACCACAAGGCGATGGGGATCACCGCCAGGGGTGCGTGGGAGTCGGTCAAGCGGCATTTCCGCGAGATGGGCATCGACACCCAGTCCGAGGACTTCACCGTCGTCGGCGTCGGCGACATGAGCGGCGACGTGTTCGGCAACGGAATGCTGCTCTCCGAACACATCCGGTTGCTCGCCGCGTTCGACCACCGGCACATCTTCATCGACCCGGACCCCGACGCCGCGGCCTCGTTCGCCGAGCGCAGGCGGCTGTTCGAACTGCCGCGGTCCAGCTGGGACGACTACGACAAGTCCCTGATCAGCGCCGGCGGCGGGGTGTACAGCCGTGAGCAGAAGTCGATCCCGGTCAGCGAGCAGGCGCGCGCCGCGCTCGGGCTCGACGACGACGTCACCGAGGTGACGCCGCCCGCGCTGATGAAGGCGATCCTGAAGGCACCCGCCGACCTGCTGTGGAACGGCGGCATCGGGACCTACATCAAGTCCGAGTCCGAGGCCGACGCCGACGTCGGCGACCGTGCCAACGATCCGGTCCGGGTGAACGGAAACCAGGTGCGGGCCAAGGTGATCGGCGAGGGCGGCAACCTCGGGGTGACGTCCCTGGGGCGTACCGAGTTCGATCTGTGCGGCGGCCGGATCAACACCGACGCGATGGACAATTCCGCGGGTGTGGACTGCTCGGATCACGAGGTCAACATCAAGATCCTGATCGACTCGCTGGTCACATCCGGCAAGGTCGACGCCGCCGACCGCACCGAGCTGCTGCTGTCGATGACCGACGAGGTCGGTCGACTGGTGTTGGCGGACAACGAGAGTCAGAACGACCTGATGGGCACCAGCCGGGCCAATGCGGCCAGCCTGCTCAACGTGCACGCCCGGATGATCAAGGATTTCGTCGAGAACCGCGGGCTCAACCGGGAACTGGAGGCGCTGCCGTCGGAGAAGGAGATCGTCCGGCGCACCGACGCCGGGATCGGTCTGACGTCACCGGAGTTGGCGACGCTGATGGCGCACGTGAAGCTGGCGCTCAAGGACGACCTGCTCGCCGGTGAGCTGCCGGACCAGGAGGTCTTCGCGTCGCGGCTGCCCGTCTACTTCCCGACCACGCTGCGGGACACGTTCGGGCCCGAGATCCGGGCGCATCAACTGCGCCGCGAGATCGTCACCACGATGCTCGTCAACGACGTCGTCGACACCGCGGGGATCTCGTTCGCCTACCGCGTCACCGAGGACGTCGGTGTGGCCCCGATCGACGCGGTGCGCAGCTTCGCCGCCGGCGATGCGATCTTCGGGTTCGGCCGGGTGTGGCGCCAGATCCGCGAGGCGGGCGCCAACGGTGTCTCCGTCGCGGTGACCGACAGGATGACGCTGGACCTGCGCCGCCTGATCGACCGGGCCAGCCGCTGGCTGCTCAACTACCGGCCGCAGCCGCTGGCCGTCGGCGCCGAGATCAACCGTTTCGCCGCGAAGGTGGCCGCGCTGACCCCGCGGATGCCGGAGTGGCTGCGCGGCGACGACAAGGCGATCGTCGAGAAGGAGGCCGGTGAGTTCAGCGCCCAAGGGGTGCCCGACGACCTGGCCTACATGGTCGCCACGGGCCTGTACCAGTTCAGCCTGCTCGACGTGATCGACATCGCCGACATCGTCGACCGCGATCCCGCCGAGGTCGCCGATGCGTACTTCGCGCTGATGGACCACCTGGGCACCGACGGGCTGCTCACCGCGGTGTCCCGGCTGTCCCGCAACGACCGCTGGCATTCGTTGGCGCGCTTGGCGATTCGTGACGATATCTACGGTTCGCTGCGGGCGTTGTGCTTCGATGTGCTCGCGGTCGGGGAGCCCGACGAGAACGGCGTCGAGAAGATCGCGGAATGGGAGATGACCAACAGCTCCCGGATCCACCGCGCGCGGCGCACGCTGACCGAGCTGTACGAGAGCGGTGAGCACGACCTCGCGACGCTGTCGGTGGCGGCGCGCCAGATTCGCAGCATGACCAGGACGAGCGGAACGGGATCCAGCGGGTGAGCACTCACGGCTTCACGGCACCGGTGCATGTGCGGTGGTCGGACATCGACATGTACCAGCACATCAATCACGCCACGATGGTGACCATCCTGGAGGAGGCCCGGATCCCGTTTCTGCTGGAGCCGTTCGGCGACACGATCACCACGATCGGGCTGTTGATCGCCGAGGTGAACATCTCCTACAAGGCGCAGTTGCGGCTCGTCGACTCCCCGCTGCAGGTCACGATGTTCTCCAAGCGGGTCCGGGCGGTCGACTTCACGATCGGCTACGAGGTGCGCTCCGTCGGCGCCCCGGCCGACTCCAAGCCGGCCGTCCTCGCCGAAACCCAGCTGGCCGCGGTGCACATCGAGGAGCAGCGGCTGCAACGGCTGACCGAGGCGCAGCGCGAGTACCTGCAGCGCTGGCTGCGGTGACCGAACGCGGACTGTGGCTCGGCCCCGACAACCGGGCCGCCCACCGCGACGACCTCGCGACCTTCGTCGAACGGGCGCTGCGCCTCGACGACGCGGCGGTGATCCGGCTGCGTGCGCGTCCGAACGGGATGGTCGTGGCCTGGGTTGCCACCGGGTTCGACGTGCTCGCCGGCCGCGTGGTCGCGGGCAGGCTCGCCCCGGCCGACCTGTCCGCCGGCGCCGACGCGCTGCTGCCCAACCTGCGGGCGATGGCACCCGACGGCCACGTCGACCCCGGCTTCGCGATGGATTCGGCCTGGCGCGGCGTGCTGCCGCCCGACGCCGGGTTCGTCCACCTCGACGACGTGCCGGCCCGCGCGGTGCTCGGTCTCGCGCAGCGTGGCGCAAGTCTGGCCAAGGAGCATTCCGGCGCCCACGGACCGCCCGCGTCGCTGCTGGATCAGGAAGTGCTCAGCGTCGCGTCGGCCGACGACGGTGTCGGCATCCCGATGCGGTGCGTGCTGGCGCTGACCGCGATGGACTTCTTGCCGCAGGCGCCGTCGCGGGACCGGTTCGACCCCGAGGGGGTGAGCCCCGACGAGGTGGTGCGGGTGCGCGTGACACCGACCTGGCTGCGCGTCGACGCACGGTTCGGCAGCGTGTACCGCCGCCGCGGCGACCCGGCGATCGTGCTGCGCTGAGGCGCCGCGAGGGTGCCTCAGCCCTCAGAACGGTGAGTTGACCATCGACTGCGCCGCCATCTCCAGGTAGTTGATCAGCTCCTGGCGGTGCGCGTCGTCGAGCGTCTGCGAGTCGATCTCGGCGACCGCGGTGTGCATGCACCGCAGCCAGGCGTCACGCTCGAGGTACCCGACCCGGAACGGGGCGTGCCGCATCCGCAGCCGGGGATGCCCGCGCTGCTCGGAGTAGGTGCGCGGGCCGCCCCAGTACTGCTCCAGGAACATGCGGAGACGCTCCTCGGCGCCGTCGAGGTCGTCCTCGGGATACAGCGGCCGCAGGATCTCGTCCTCGCGGACGAGCTCGTAGAACCGGGACACGATGGTGTTGAACGTGGCGTGCCCACCGACCGCGTCGTAGAACGACTGCTGCTTGCTCTGCGCGTCCATCGAATCCATTGTGGTCCATCCCGGCCGGTGGGCCCCACGCGCGGCTCCGGTCACCGGATGTTCACCGACTGACCAGCGAACACGACGGGAATTGCCGTGCGATCCGGGGTAATCCGTGGTGGACTGTCGGACGGAGGACGTATGGCGCAGCGCAAGAACGGACGCGGCCACCGGAATCACCGGGCCGCGGTGGCCTCACCCGGGTCGCCGTCTGCGACTGCCTCGCGCACATTGCACAGCGTGACCCCCGCGGGGGAGGTCCACACCGTCGTCGTACCGGAGTCCTCGATCTGGGGTCGCCGCAGGGTGCTGCTGCTGAACTCGACCTATGAACCGCTGACCGCGCTGCCGCTGCGGCGGGCCGTGATCATGTTGATGTGCGGTAAGGCCGATGTCGTCCACGACGATCCGGTCGGCCCGGTGATCCACTCGGCCAGCCGGTCGATCACCGCGCCGACGGTGATCCGGCTGCGCACGTTCGTGCGGGTGCCCTACCGGGCGCGGATCCCGATGACCCGGGCGGCGCTGATGCACCGCGACCGGTTCCGCTGCGCGTACTGCGGTGCCAAGGCCGACACCGTGGACCACGTCGTCCCGCGCAGTCGCGGCGGCGCCCATTCCTGGGAGAACTGCGTCGCGGCGTGTTCGGCGTGCAACCACCGTAAAGCGGACAAACTGCTCAGCGAGCTGGGCTGGTCGCTGCACACCACGCCGCTGCCGCCCAAGGGACAGCACTGGCGACTGCTGTCCAGCGTCAAGGAACTCGACCCCGCGTGGGTCAGATACCTGGGTGAGGGCGCGGCCTGAACCGGTCGTGGGATACGGTTTGCGCGTGACATCAACAGCTCTTGTGCATGCAAGCTTCTTGTTGGTTCCGCTCGCGCTGGCGGGTCTCCTGTCGCTGTTCATCTTCACCAAGAAGGGGCCGCATCCCGCGACCTTCAACATGTCGGAGAAGTGGACGCACGAGCCCATCCTGTGGGCGGCTGACGAACCCGCAGATCACGGCCACGGCGGCCATGACTCGCACCTGACCATCGGAGGTGGCGCAAGTGGCAAGTGGTGAAGTGACGAAGGCGGGCGCACTCGACCTCGCCGAGCTTCCCTACGGCGCGGCCATCACCTCCAGCGGACGCATCTCGGCGGTCACCGAGCCCGGCGTGCTGTCGGTGCAGTACCCGTTCCCGATCAAGGACCTGGTGATCCTCGACAACGCGCTCAAGTACGGCTCGCGCCGGGCGAAGGCGCGGTTCGCGGTCTACGTCGGTGACCTCGGCGCCGACACCGCGGCGACCGCCCGCGAGATCCTGGGCAAGGTCCCGACGCCCAACAACGCCGTGCTGCTGGCCGTGTCCCCGGATCAGCACGCCATCGAGGTCGTCTACGGTGCCGACCTCAAGGGTCGCGGCATCGAGGCCGCGGCTCCGCTGGGCGTGTCCGCCGCGGCGGCGTCGTTCAAGGAAGGCAATTTGATCGACGGCCTGATCAGCGGCATCCGCGTGCTGTCGGCCGGCGTCTCACCTCGCTGACATCTCACGAAACCGCCCTCACGGTAGCTACCGGGCCTCGGTAGCGACGGTGGGGGCGGTTTCGCGATCTGCGGCCAGAAGTTCGGCGCGGATCGCGACGTAGCGTTCGAGGAACGTCCGCTCGTCGAGGCGTTTGCGCCGCAGCCAGCCGGTCACCTCGTCGTTGCACTTGCTGGCGTTGCACGCCGCGCACGCCGGCACCACGTTGTCCAGGGTGTAGCGGCCGCCCCGCGAGATGGCCATGACGCAGTCGCGCTGCATGGTCCCGGTCGTCTTACCGCAGTACGCGCAGCCGTTCCAGGCCGCCTGGATCGCGGCCCATTGCACCTCGGTGAGGTCGTTGACGACGGCGGCGACGCGGCGCTTGCGCCGCCGAGCAGCGCGGGCCCTGCGACTGTTGTTGACCGCCACGGCGTGAGCATAGGTGCGCTCGGGGGCGACGAGCGTGCGCTGCGGTACGCCGCGAGCGGCGTGTCGCGGAGCAGACACGCGCGCTCGCGGGGCGGCGCGACGTCTAGGACATGTCGAAGATGCGGGCCTTCAGCGACCGCTCGACTCCGGCGCGGCCCTCAAGGACCAGCCGGCGCAGCGCGGGCGGCACCTCGGGGTCGGCGAGGAACCGGTCGGCGGCCTCGATGGCGTCCTGGCTGATCTCCCAGGACGGGTACAGCCCGATGACCACGGTCTGGGCGACCTCGCTGGACCGCCGCTGCCACACCCCGGAGATCGCCTCGAAGTAGCGGTCCCGGAACGGCGCCAGCACCTCGCCCTGGCCGGGCTGGGCGAACCCGCCGATGATCGCGCGGGCGGTGATGTTGGCCAGCGTGTCGTCCTCGACGACCTGCTGCCACGCCGCGGCCTTGACCTCGGCCTGTGGGCGTGCGGCGGCCGCGGCCGCGGCGGCTCGCCGGCCCGCGGCGGTGCGGTCCTTGTCGGCCTCGGCGTCGATGAACGGCGTATCGGTGCCGTCGGCGTCGATCACCCCGGCACGGGCCAGCGCGGTGACGATCCGCCAGCGCAGATCGGTGTCGATCACCAGCCCCGCCAGGTTCACCGCGGCGGGCTCGTTGTCCAGCAGCGTCGACAGCACCGCCACATGGTTCGGTGACAGCACCGACGTGCACAACGCGTTGACGAACGCCAGCTGGTGGTCCGAGCCGGGCGCGGACCGCCCGGCCAGGTCCAGCAGTGCGTCACCGAACGCCGGCCAGCCGTTCTCCGCGGCCCAGGCCGGATCGGCGTAGGAGCCCAGTGCGGTCTGCGCCTGCATCAGCAGCCGCTGCGCGACCCCGACCTCGGTCTCGGCGTGCAGCCCGCTGATCACCAGCGCGACGAAGTCGCGGGCCCGCAGCTCGGCGTCGCGGGTCATCTCCCAGGCCGCCGACCAGGCCAGCGTGCGGGGGAGCGGTTCGGCGATGTCGGCGATGCGCGAGAGCACCGTCTCCAGGGAGTCCGGGTCCAGCCGCAGCGAGCAGTAGGTCAGGTCGTCGTCGTTGACCAGGATGAGCTTGCCGCGGGACACGCCGCGCAGCGCCGGCACGTCGGTGACGGAACCTTCGACGTCGAGCTCCTCGCGGTGTACCCGCACCAGCTTGCCGGACGCGTCGTCGTCGTAGATGCCGACGGCCAGCCGGTGCACCCGGGTCTCGCCCTCGCCCGGCTTGGCGCCGCCCTGGTCGATCGCGAACCGGGTGAACGCGCCGCCGGCGTCGGTATCGAAGTCCGGCCGCAGCGCGTTCAGGCCGGTGGTCTTGAGCCACTGCCGGCCCCAGCCGGACAGGTCGCGGCCCGACGACTTCTCCAACGCGCCGAGCAGATCGCCGAACGTCGCGTTGCCGAAGGCGTGGTCGCGGAAGTAGTCGCGCAGGCCGGCGAGAAACGCCTCCAGGCCGACATAGGCGACCAGCTGCTTGAGCACACTGGCGCCCTTGGCGTAGGTGATCCCGTCGAAGTTCACCTCGACGGCGTGCAGATCCGGGATGTCGGCGGCCACCGGGTGCGTCGACGGCAGCTGGTCCTGCCGGTAGGCCCACGACTTCTCGACGTTGGCGAATGTCGTCCACGCCTCGGTGTACTCGGTCGCCTCGGCCTGGCACAGCACCGACGCGAACGTCGCGAAAGATTCGTTGAGCCACAGGTCATCCCACCACTGCATGGTGACCAGGTCGCCGAACCACATGTGCGCCATCTCGTGCAGCACGGTCTCGGCGCGGCGTTCGTAGGAGGCTCGGGTCACCTTGGACCGGAAGACATAGTCCTCCAGGAAGGTGACGGCGCCGGCATTCTCCATCGCGCCGGCGTTGAACTCCGGCACGAACAGCTGGTCGTACTTGCCGAACGCGTACGGCACCCCGAAGTTGTTGTGGTAGAAGCCGAATCCCTGCTTGGTCTCGGTGAACAGCCGCTCGGCGTCCATGTACTCCGCCAGCGACTTGCGGCAGAAGATACCGAGCGGGATGTCGCCGTGGTCGTCGGAGTAGACGTCGTCCCAGCGGGCGTACGGGCCGGCGATCAACGCGACCAGGTAGGTGCTCATCCGCGGCGTGGCCTTGAAGATGTGCCGCTTGGCGGTCCCGTCCTCGGTGGCCTCGACGGTGGCGCCGTTGGAGATCACCTCCCAGTGCGCGGGGGCGACGACGGTGACGTCGAAGGCGGCTTTGAGATCAGGCTGATCGAAACACGCGAACATGCGTTTGGCGTCCGCGGTCTCGAATTGCGAATACAGGTACACCTCGTCGTCGACGGGGTCGACGAAACGGTGCAATCCCTCCCCGGTGTTCGAGTAGCGGCAGTCCGCGTCGACGACGAGGGTGTTGTGGGCACGCAGCCCCCGCAAGGCGATCCCGGTGGACTCGTCGTAACCGGATACGTCGACGTCGACGCCGTTGAGCGTCACGCTGCGCACCGTGTCGGCGGCGAGGTCGATGTAGGTGTCGGCCCCTTCGAGAGCGTCGAATTCGACGGTCGTCACGGAGCGGAAAGTCCGCTCGCCCGGCCTGCCGGATCCGTCGGTCAGATCGAGGGCGATGTGATAGCTGTCGACGGTGACCAGGGCGGCGCGCTCGGCGGCCTGGTCGCGGGTCAGGTTAGGAAGTGCCACGCTCGTCAACACTAGCCTCATCCGGGAAGACACAACGGGCGTCGGCGGTTGTTCGAAAGCGGCGTCTGTCGCCGCTCGGTGAGCACGTTGAAGAGAGGACCACCAATGTCTGAGAAGTCTCGCGCCGATTTCTGGTTCGACCCGCTGTGCCCCTGGGCCTGGATCACCTCACGCTGGGTGCTCGAGGCCGAGAAAGTGCGCGATATCGAGGTCAATTTCCACGTGATGAGCCTTGCGGTGCTCAACGAGGGACGCGATCTGCCCGAGGAGTACAAGGAGATGATGAAGAAGGCCTGGGGGCCGGTGCGTGTCGCGATCGCCGCCGAGCAGGCCAAGGGGTCCGAGATCCTCGGTCCGCTGTACACCGCGCTCGGCACCCGCATCCACAACCTGGGCTACCGCGAATCCGACCCCGACTTCACCCGCGTCATCTCCGAGTCGCTGGAAGAGCTCGGCCTGCCCGCCGAGCTGGCGTCGGCCGCCACCTCGACCGACTACGACGACGCGCTGCGCAAGAGCCACCACGAGGGGATGGACGCTGTCGGCCCCGACGTCGGCACCCCGACCATCCACGTCAACGGTGTCGCGTTCTTCGGACCGGTGCTGTCGCGGATCCCGCGCGGCGAGGAAGCCGGCAAGCTGTGGGACGCCTCGGTGACCTTCGCGTCCTACCCGCACTTCTGGGAGCTCAAGCGCACCCGCACCGAGCGGCCCGAGTTCGACTGAGCGCGGGGTCCGGCCCGCCGCCGCTGTGTGATTGATCTCCGGCCCGCTGCCTCCGGTTGCGGGCCGGGGCACGCACCACCATGGTGGGACGGTGCCTGAGCCGAAGTCCCCTGCATACTCGGTGGCGTGCCCACCGAAGATCACCCCAGCATGACCCCCGCCGAGATGCTCGACGTCGCCGTCGAGGAAGCCCGAAAAGGTTTGTCGGAGGGCGGAATCCCGATCGGCGCCGCCCTGTTCGGGGCCGACGGGACGGTGCTGGGCCGCGGCCACAACCGCCGGGTCCAGCTCGACGACCCGTCCATCCACGCCGAGACCGACGCGTTCCGCAACGCCGGCCGCCAGCGCGGCTACCGATCCACGACCATGGTCACCACGCTGTCGCCCTGCTGGTACTGCAGCGGGCTGGTGCGGCAGTTCAACATCGGCTCCGTGATCATCGGCGAGAGCCAGACCTTCACCGGCGGGCACGACTGGCTCGCCGAACACGGCGTCAAGGTCACCGTCCTCGACGACGAACGCTGCGTGACATTGATGCGCGACTTCATCGAGGCGAAGCCGGAACTGTGGGCCGAGGACATCGGCGAATGCGGACGCGAGGAGCAAGACGGCGAATGCGGACCCGAGGAGCAAGACGGCGAATGCGGACGCGAGGAGCAAGACGGCAGATGAGTGTGATTGCCACCATTGATCTTTCGGCGTGGCGGGCCGGCGGGCCCGCAGCCGACGACGTCGCCGCCGAGGTGGATGCCGGCCTGCAGCGGGCCGGCTTCATCCTGGTGCGCGGCCACGGCGTCGACCCGGCGCTGGCCCGTGACGTGCGCGCGGCCGCGCGAGGGTTCTTCGCACTGACCCACGACGTGAAGTCCCGGTACTCGGTACCCGTCGGCGGCCGCGGCTGGATCGGGCCCGGGGCGGAGGCCAATGCGTACGCCGAGGGCACCGAGACGCCACCGGATCTGAAGGAGAGTTTCAGCCTCGGCGCCGAGACCACGACCGGCGATCCCGACGTCGACCGGTTCTGGTTCGCACCCAACGTCTGGCCGCAGGAGGTGCCCGCGCTGCAGTCGTTGGTGGGGGAGTACACGACGCAGATGCGCCGCGTCGCCGACGATCTGCTCGCGCTGTTCGCCCACGCCCTGCAGATGCCGCAGAACCCGTTCGCCGCCCTGGCGAGCAGGCCGACCTGGACGATGAACATCAACCACTACCCGCCGGTCAGCGTCGTCGGCGACCCCGAACCCGGCCAGTTCCGCATCGGCCCGCACACCGATTTCGGCACGGTGACCATCCTGGACCGCGAGCCGGGCGCCGGCGGCCTGCAGGTGTACTCGGAGGCCGCTGGGTGGGAGGACGCGCCGTACGAACCCGACGCGCTGACGGTCAACATCGGTGACCTGCTGGAGTACTGGAGCGGTCGGCGTTGGCCGTCGGGCCGGCACCGGGTGCTGCCGCCGCAACCGCACGCGCCGGAGGAGGACCTGGTTTCGCTGATCTACTTCTACGAGGCGAACCACGATGCGCTCGTGACCCCGCTGCCGCCGCCGGTCGGCAGGGCCGAAGGGCTCACGCCGGTCGTCTCGGCGGACTTCATCAAGGAGAGGCTCGACGCGATCACCGTCGCCTGACGGGGTGACGAGCGCAACGTGAGTGCACGCCCGCGTGGGTGTGTCACTGCACAAACACGCGCGCTCGCGGTGCGGAGGCGGCGGGCTATAGGGTGACCGCCATGCGCGTCTACGTCGGAGCTGACCACGCCGGATACGAACTCAAGCAGGCCCTCGTCGAGCACCTCACCAAGACCGGGCACGAGCCCGTCGACTGCGGTGCATTCAGCTACGACGCGGAGGACGACTACCCGGCCTTCTGTATCGCGGCCGCCGAGAAGACGGTCGCCGATCCGGGCAGCCTCGGTGTCGTGCTCGGCGGCTCCGGCAACGGCGAGCAGATCGCGGCGAACAAGGTGCCGGGTGCGCGCTGCGCGCTGGCGTGGAGCACCGAGACCGCGGTGCTGGCACGCGAACACAACAACGCGCAACTGATCGGCATCGGTGGCCGCATGCACAGCACCGAGGAGGCGCTGGCGATCGTCGACGCATTCCTGGCCGCGAAGTGGTCGGAGGCGCCGCGACACCAGCGCCGCATCGACATCCTCGCCGAGTACGAGAAGACACACGTCGCCCCGCCGGTCCCCGGCGCCTGACACCGGTCCACGGGCTCCCAGGGCGGTCGAGCAGACTTAGCCGCTATGCCCGAAGGACACACACTGCACCGGCTGGCGCGCCAGCACCATCGCCGCTTCGGCCGTGCCCCGGTGATCGTGTCGAGCCCGCAGGGCCGGTTCGTCGACGGCGCCGCCGCGGTCAGCGGGCGGGTGTTCACGAAGGCCAGCGCGTGGGGCAAGCACCTGTTCCACCACTACGAGGGCGGCCGCGTGGTGCACGTGCACCTGGGTCTGTACGGGACGTTCACCGAGTGGCCGCTGTTGGCCGGGGGAACGCCGCCGCTGCCGGTCGGCCAGGTGCGGATGCGGATCGTGGGCGCCGAATACGGCACCGACCTGCGTGGCCCGACGGTGTGCGAGGTCATCGAGGAACCCGAGATCGCCGACATCGTCGCCAAGCTCGGACCCGACCCGCTGCGCGCCGATGCCGACCCCGCACCGGCGTACCGGCGGATCAGCAAGTCGCGCAGGCCGATCGGCGCGCTGCTGATGGATCAGGCGGTGATCGCCGGGGTCGGCAACGTGTACCGCAGCGAGCTGCTGTTCCGGCACCGGGTCGACCCGTTCCGGCTCGGGACCTCGATCACCGCCGACGAGTTCGCCGAGATGTGGACCGATCTGGTCGCGTTGATGAAGGTCGGGGTGCGGCGCGGCAAGATCGTCGTGGTGCTGCCCGAACACGACCACGGCGCCCCGTCGTACCGCCAGGGCCGGCCCCGCACGTACGTCTACCGCCGGGCGGGGGAGCCGTGCCGGGTGTGCGGCACCTCGATCCGTACCGTCGAGATGGAGGGTCGCAACCTGTTCTGGTGTCCGAACTGCCAGAGCTGACACCGACGTTGAGCCCGCCCTCCGACGGGACAGCCTGTGACGCAGCCGGGAGAATCTTCGCGTGGAACTGATCTTGGTAGTGGTGGGCGCCATCGTCGTCACCGCGATGGCACACCGGCGCGGGCTGGAGCCCGCGCTGATCATCGTCGTCGTCGGGATCGCCGTGTCGTTCGTGCCGGGATTCGAGGCACCCGAACTGGACTCGCACATCCTGTTGTCGGTGGTGCTACCGCCGCTGCTGTACTCGGCCGCGCTGAACTTCTCGTTCCCGACGTTCCTGCGCAACATCAAACCGATCCTCGGCCTCGGGGTCGGGCTGGTGGTGGTCACCGCGTTCGTCGTCGCGGCGGTGTCGTCATGGCTGGTCGTGGTGCCACTGACCTTCGCCACCGCGCTGGTGCTCGGCGCGATCGTGGCCCCGCCGGATGCGGTGACGGCGGTGGCGGTCGGGCGCAAACTGGGGCTGCCCAAACGGGTGATGTCGATCCTGACCGGCGAGAGCCTGATCAACGACGCGGCAGCGCTGGCCTTGTTCTCGATCGCGGTGGCGCAGGTCGCGGGCAGCCACACGTTCATCGAGAACCCGCTGCTGCTGTTCGGCTACAGCGCTGTCGTCGGCCCGGCGGTCGGGGCGGTGCTGGGTTACGTGACGTTGTGGATCCGCCGCCGGCTGGCCCAGCCCGCGCTGGAGACGGTGCAGGGGCTGATGGTGCCGTTCGCGGCGTTCATCCTCGCCGAGGAGATGCACGCTTCCGGCGTGCTCGCCGTGGTGGTCGCGGGCTTCGTGGTCGGCAGTGGAACGGTCGACGCCGGTTACCAGACCCGGCTGCAGGAGCGCTACGTCTGGAACTCGGTGGACGTCCTGCTCGAAGCGTTCGTGTTCGCCTACATCGGGCTGCATCTGCGGTTCGTGCTGGAGGACCTGCGGAGTGCACACGAGTCGCTGGCCCAGGTCGCGATCGCCTCCGTCGTGGTGTTGCTGATCGTGCTGGTGATCCGGCCGCTGTCGGTGTTCGTGATGTTCGGTCGCCGCAAGCTCGCCCGCCAGGTCGAAAAGCGACTCAGCGTCCCGATCCCCGAAGGGGGCCGCGGCGCACTGGGCGCCCGGCGTAAGGACCGCGCGCCGGGCAAGTGGCGATCGGTGATCGACAACCGTGCGCTGAGCTGGCAGGAGAACGTGGTGGTGTCGTGGACCGGGATGCGCGGGGTGGTCACCCTGGCCGCGGCCGCGGCGATCCCCGTGACCACTGCCGCCGGAGAGCCGTTCCCGGAGCGCGCGACGATCCAGGCGATCGCGTTCGTCGTCAGCGTCGGCACCCTGCTGCTGCAGGGCTGGACACTTCCGCTGCTGATCCGGCGGCTCGACGTGTCCGGGGAGGCAGACCGCGAATACACCTCGGCCGAGACGGCGAAAGCCGAGGAGGTGGTGCACCGGGCCGCCGACGACGTGATCGCCGAGTTCCGGGCCAACCCGCCGCGCGGGCTGGATCCCCGGGCGCTCGCCGAGATCCGCGCGATCGTGGCCCGCCATTCACAGGATGCCGACGAGATGCCCGACCCGGAGGCGCACACCCTGCGTGCCGAGGTGTTCGGGAAGCTCTACCGCGACGTACTCGCCGCGCAGCGCGCCGCGCTGATCGCCGAGCGCGACGCCGGACAGATCGACGACGAAGCGGTGCGTGCGATGCTGGAGCGTCTGGACCTGCAGGAGGCCGGGGTTTCCGCGCGGCTGGAAAGCCGGTTCTGACGAGTCAGAAGTCGAACCCGCCGAAGTCGCCGCCGACGAAATCGCCGCCACCCCAGTCGCCACCGGAGTCCCAGCCGCCGCCGGCATCCCCGCCCCAGTCACCACCACCGGCGTCGCCGCCGTCGCCGAGCTGACCCTGGTCGAAGCCGTCCTGGAATCCGTCGCCGTAGCCGCTCTCGAAGGCCTGGGCGTCGTAACCGACACCGGCCATCCCGGAGAACAGCGAGCTGAACAGCAGCGCCGAGCCCAGGCCCCAGGCCCCGGCGACCAGCGCGGGCTTCCACCACGGCTCGGAGTACCAGCCGGCCGGGACCGGCCGGCCCGCGACCCGTCCGCCCGGGTAGTAGTTCGGGGTGCGCGGCGACGGGGACGGAGACGCCTCGATCTCGCGGCCCTCGAAGTTCACCCGACGGTCCTCGGTGACGACGCCCGCCGACTGCTGGCCGCTGAGCGATTCGAGCTCCGGTCCGGGATCCATCCCCATGGCCGTGCGCGCGGCGCGCACGTAGTAGAGACCCTCCATCGCGCTCTCCTTCGCCAGCGCGGCCTGGCGCACCGTGGTGGCCTGGTCGATCTGCGACGACGCGGCGGTGTACCGCTCGGACGCATCGGCGAGCGCCTGCTTGGCAGCGTCGTCGGTTCCGGTCAGCGCGAACACCTGGCCGCCCAGCCGTTCGATGACGCGGCGCGCATCGGCCTTGGCGTCGGCCAGCGACGCCGCGGTGCGCTTGGCCGACGATTTCGACGACGCGTAGACCGCGATGCCGATCGCCGCGACGACCAGGACGATGAGAACGAGCAGTACGCCATTCATGTTTCACAGCGTACCGACAGAAACCGCAGGTTCCGGGAGTCGTGCAGCTACTGTTCGGGGCCGCGGAATCGTGTTGGCGCGCAGCCTCGGTGGGCCCGGCAACCATCTGATCGGCGGCGGTGCGACCTATCCGGTGCTCGGGCGTCGAGCACTAGACCGAAACTGTCTGACCGCGTTCGATTGTCACGATCCGGTCGGCCAGGCCGCGCGCCGACATCTCCCGGTGGAAGTCCGCCAGCGGGGACGCGAACACCCGGTAGTCGTCGAAATGCACCGGGATCACCCGCGGCAGCTCGAGTCGTGCGGCGGCTTCGGCGCCGTGCTTGCCGTCCATCGTAACGGTCAGGCCGACCGGCAGCCGGTCGCCGAACGGCAGGCGGGTGCCGCCGAGGTGCAGCACGCCGACGTCGATCGAGGTGAATCGCACCGGGATCTCGGCGAGCTCGTCGATGAGCAGGGTGTCACCCGAGATGTAGAGCCGCTGCGGCGTGGGTTCCCCGGCCGAGGTGAACTCGAGCATGCTCCCCATCACCGGGGGGAGCAGGTGATTCACCGGGATCGGGGCGTGCCGGCCCGGTAGAGCGGAAACCGTCACCCTGTCGCGACCCTTGTGCAGGGTGTGCGAATCCCACGTGTTCAGGCCGACCGCGGCCTCGAACCCACGGCGGCGCAATCGTTTTGCCGCATGCTGGGTGGTGATGACCGGGATGGTGCGGTCGAGGCTGCGCTCGGCGACCCGGTCCCAGTGGTCGCCGTGCAGGTGTGACAGCACGACCGCGTCGATAGGTGGAAGCTGCTCAGGGGTCAGCGCCGGCGGATGGCGACGCTTGGACCACAGGCCGTAGCCGAGGTAGGCGCGCTGGCCCTGGTGCAGGAAATTGGGGTCGGTCACGACGGTGATGCCGCCCCGGCGGATGAGGGTCGTCGCGGTACCGACGAACGTGACCTCGATGGGCATGCGGCTCCGGCTACCCGGGGGCCGCGGACTTATGCCCGCAGCCCGGCCGGGAAGCCCGTCTGGAACTCCTTGTGCAAACAAAAACCGCCCCGTTCGGGGCGGTCCTTGGAGCGGGCGACGGGAATCGAACCCGCGTAATCAGTTTGGAAGACTGAGGCTCTACCATTGAGCTACGCCCGCGTGTGCTGCACAACGTGACAGTACCGGCAGATGGTACCGGGACCGCCTAACTCAAATCCAATTGAGGCATCGGCGTGGCCAGGCCGTAGGATCGCCGGTGGTCTGATGCTGCGCGCACGGGTAGCAGCGCCGACCGGGGTGTAGCGCAGCTTGGTAGCGCATCCGCTTTGGGAGCGGAAGGCCGCAGGTTCAAATCCTGTCACCCCGACCAGCACGACCCCACCATTTCAGAAGCTATAAGAGGAGTACGAAGTGAAGAGCACCGTCGAGAAGTTGAGCCCGACGCGGGTTCGCATCAACGTGGAGGTGCCCTTCGCGGAACTCGAGCCCGACATCGACAAGGCGTTCAAGCAGCTGGCCAAGCAGATCCGGCTGCCCGGCTTCCGCCCCGGCAAGGCGCCCCGCAAGCTGCTGGAGGCCCGGGTCGGTCGCGGCGCTGTGCTGGAGCAGGTCGTCAACGACGCGCTGCCGGTGCGCTACAGCCAGGCCATCACCTCTGAGTCGCTGCAGCCGATCGGCCAGCCCGAGATCGAGGTGACCAAGCTCGAGGACAACGAGGAGCTGGTCTTCACCGCCGAGGTCGACGTCCGCCCGGAGATCGACCTGCCCGACCTGTCGACCGTGAAGATCGTCGTCGACCCGATCTCGGTCACCGACGAGGACATCGACGCCGAGGTCGAGGCGCTGCAGAAGCGCTTCGGCACCCTGACCGGGGTGGACCGGGCCGCCGAGGACGGCGACTTCGTCTCCATCGACCTGTCGGCCACCGTCGACGGCAAGGACGTCCCCGAGGCGCAGACCGAGGGCCTGTCCCACGAGATCGGCTCCGGCCAACTCATCGACGGCCTCGACGAGGCCATCATCGGGCTGAAGGAAGGCGAGTCCAAGACCTTCACCACCAAGCTGGTTGCGGGCGAGCACGCCGGCCAGGACGCCGAGGTGACCGTCACCGTCAAGTCCGTCAAGGTGCGCGAGCTGCCCGAGCTTGACGACGAGTTCGCGCAGCTGGCAAGCGAATTCGACACCATCGACGAGCTGCGTGCCGACCTGCGCGAGAAGGTCACCCGCGTCAAGACCGTGCAGCAGGCCGAGGCCATCCGCGACAAGGCGATCGAGGTGCTGCTGGAGCAGACCGAGGTTCCGCTGCCCGAAGCGGTGGTGCAGGCCCAGGTCGACGACGCGCTGCACAACGCGATCCACGGCCTCGACCACGACGAGGAGCGCTTCGCCGAGCAGCTCAAGGAGCAGGGCTCCAGCCGCGAGGAGTTCGACGCGGACAACCGCGCCAACGCCGAAAAGGCGATCAAGACCCAGCTGCTGATGGACGCCATCGCCGACAAGCTGGAGATCCAGGTCGGCCAGAACGACCTCACCGAGCGCCTGGTGCTGATGTCGCGTCAGTACGGCCTGGAGCCCCAGCAGCTGCTGCAGCTGCTGCAGCAGAACAACCAGCTGCCCGCGATGTTCGCCGACGTGCGGCGCGGCCTGACCGTCGCCGCGGTCGTGCACGGCGCATCCGTCACCGACACCGACGGCAACGAGATCGACACCACCGAGTTCTTCGGCCCGTCGGGTGAGCAGGCTGCCGCCGAGGCCGCCGAGGAGGACGCCGACGAGTCCGAGACCGCCGAGGACGCAGAGACCGACACCGCCGAGGCGGACGACAGCAAGTGATGCTCTGAGCGAACTCGCGCCGTCTGGGGACTCCCCGGCGGCGCGGGTTCGTTAGTGTCATCCGTAAGACCGGTCACCGCGTCGGAAGTACACAAAGAAAGCAGGTATCCAGTCGTGACGGACATGCGTGGCGCCTCTTCGGGCCTCAACCTTGTCGACTCGGTGTATGAGCGGTTGCTGGCCGAGCGCATCATCTTCCTGGGCTCCCAGGTCGACGATGACATCGCTAATCGCCTCTGCGCGCAGATCCTTCTGCTGTCGGCCGAAGACCCGACCAAGGACATCCACCTCTACATCAACTCGCCCGGCGGCTCGATCAGCGCGGGCATGGCGATCTACGACACGATGGTGCTGGCCCCGTGCGACGTGGCCACCTACGCGATGGGTATGGCCGCCTCGATGGGTGAGTTCCTGCTCGCCGCGGGCACCAAGGGCAAGCGCTACGCGCTGCCGCACGCCCGCATCCTGATGCACCAGCCGCTCGGCGGCATCACCGGCGGCGCCGCGGACATCGCGATCCAGGCCGAGCAGTTCGCCAGCATCAAGAAGGAGATGTTCCGCCTCAACGCGGAGTTCACCGGGCAGACCATCGAGCGCATCGAGGCCGACTCCGACCGTGACCGCTGGTTCACGGCGCAGGAGGCCCTCGAATACGGCTTCGTCGATCACATCATCACCAGCGCCAGCATCAACGGCGACGGACCAGGAGCAGGACTCGACAAATGACCGATAACATCCACCCGTCGCTGGATCCTCGCGTGCAGCCGCAGGCCCGCTACATCCTGCCGTCGTTCATCGAGCATTCGAGCTTCGGCGTCAAAGAGTCCAACCCGTACAACAAGCTGTTCGAGGAACGCATCATCTTCCTCGGCGTCCAGGTCGACGACGCGTCGGCCAACGACATCATGGCGCAGCTGCTGGTGCTGGAGTCGCTGGATCCCGACCGCGACATCACCATGTACATCAACTCGCCCGGCGGTTCGTTCACGTCGCTGATGGCGATCTACGACACCATGCAGTACGTGCGCGCCGACATCCAGACGGTGTGCTTGGGCCAGGCCGCATCGGCCGCGGCGGTGCTGCTGGCCGCCGGTACGCCCGGTAAGCGGATGGCGCTGCCGAACGCCCGCGTGCTGATCCACCAGCCCGCCCTCGGTGGCGTGATCCAGGGCCAGTTCTCCGACCTGGAGATCCAGGCCGCCGAGATCGAGCGCATGCGCACGCTGATGGAAGAGACGCTGTCGCGGCACACCGGCAAGCCCGCCGACGTGATCCGCAAGGACACCGACCGCGACAAGATCCTGACCGCCGAGGCGGCCAAGGATTACGGCATCATCGACACGGTGCTGGAGTACCGCAAGCTGTCCGCCCAGAAGGGCTGACGCGGCTCAGCCATTGCCGTAGATCCGCGTCGGCGTGATGAGGACGGCGACGCGACGCTGTTCGCGCATCGTCGCGTCGTATTCGTCCCAGTTCTCGTGGGTTCCGCCGGCTGCTTTGAAGATGTCGCGCAGAAGCAGCGCGAGTTCGTAGTCGCTCCCGAGCCAGGGTTGCGGATCGTCGGGGCCGGCGAGTTCGGCCCGCCCCTCGACCGTTGCCCACTGCCATCCCTGCTGGAACGTCACCGCAACCTGCGGTCGGGCCCGCAGGTTGGCGAGCTTGACCTTTCCGTAGGTCACGAACCCGAGTACCGGCTTCCCGTCACCCGGGTGCGGTAGTGGTCCCGCGTTGATCAGTGACGACTGGATGGTGAGGTCGGCGCGCAGCGTCGAGACCACGGCCAAGCCGTTGTCGGTTCGGGCCAGCGCATAGGCATCCTGCAGCGAGGTCATGTCTGGCAGGGTACGACCGCTGATGGTGACGAATCGTGCTCTCGTAACGTTCTGACGTGTCAACCTGAATATCTACACAGTCGTCAGGAACAGCCCGGCGATCGTGTCGAGATATAGGGGATCTCATGAGCGTGCGAGTCGGAGCCCTCGCCGCGGTGGCGGCGGCGGTGGTTGCGGGGGCCGTGGGGACGCCGATGGCGTCCGCGCAGGAGCCGGTGTGCCCGGCGGGAATGTACTGGAATGCGGCGTTGCTGGAGTGCCTGCCCGACTACGTCCACCCGGTGATCGGCCCTGCCGGACCCGTCGGTGTCGGCGGCGTCGTCGGCCCGGTGGGACCGGGCCCGGTCGGCCCCGGGCCGGTCGGACCCGGCCCGGTGGGTCCGGGCCCGCTCGGTCCCGGACCGCGCTGATCTCTACCGCACGTCGGCGGCGATGCGGGTGATGTCCGACGGACCCACCCGGCAGCAGCCGCCGACGATGCGCGCCCCGGCGGCGACCCACCGGGGTACCAGGCCCGGCGCCCACGACGACGTACCCGTCCACGCCCGGCGCGGGCCGTCCCACACCTCGCCGCTGTTCGGATAGACGACGACGGGTTTCCCGGTCACCTCCCGCGCGATCGTGATCGCGGGCAGGACATCGTCCGGTGCGCAGCAGTTCACGCCGACGGCGACGATCTCGTCCACGCCCGCGGCGACCGCGAAGGCCTCCGACAGCGGCTGCCCGGCGCGCGTCACGGTGCCGTCGACGGTGAACGACAGCCACGCGGGCACACCCAGGTCGGCGACCACGGCCGCGATCGCCTCGGCCTCGTCGAGATCCGGCACGGTTTCGATCGCGAGCAGATCGGGTCCGGCGTCCGCGATGACCTCCATGCGCGGCCGGTGCCATGCGGTCAGCTCGGCGACCGTCAGGCCGTAGCGGCCCCGGTACTCCTCGCCGTCGGCCAGCGCCGCCCCGTACGGACCGATCGACGCCGCGACCCATCCGCTGCCGTGCGCATCGCGGGCGTCCCGCGCCAGCATGACCCCCAGACGCATCAGCGCCGCGGCCCGGGCGCGGTCGATTCCGCGTTGGGCGAACCCGTCGAACGACGCCTGATACGTCGCCGTCGTCGCAACCTCGGCGCCCGCGTCGAAGTACGCCGTGTGCACCGCGGCGATCTGCTGTGGCGCATCCACCAGCAACCGTGCCGACCACAGGTCGTCGGAGAGGTCGTGGCCGCGCGCTTCGAGCTCGGTCGCCAGTCCACCGTCGCTGACCAGCACGGCTCCGGCGGGAACGGAGAACGTCACGCCGTCACAGTACGGTCACGATCTGACGGGTACTCTCGGTCAGGTAACAGCGGCGACACGCCAGAGGCACGGCGGTGCGTTGCATGGCCCTCCGCGGGGGCTCAGGCGATATGTTGACGCAACTACAACGTGAATACACCGGCGCTATTCGGCTTTATCGGTCGCACGGCGGCGGAGACTGCGGGTAGCGTCGGGGGCAACCTTCACGGTCCCGGAGCAACCCGGTGTACGACCGAGTGATACGGCAACAGGAAGTGGGACCCCAGCACCATGGCACGCATCGGAGATGGCGGCGACCTGCTGAAGTGCTCGTTCTGCGGCAAGAGCCAGAAGCAGGTGAAAAAGCTCATCGCGGGTCCCGGGGTGTACATCTGCGACGAGTGCATCGACCTGTGCAACGAGATCATCGAGGAGGAGCTCGCCGACGCCGACGACGTCAAGCTCGACGAGCTGCCCAAACCCGCGGAGATCCGCGAGTTCCTCGAGGGATACGTCATCGGTCAGGACTCCGCGAAGCGCACCCTGGCCGTCGCGGTCTACAACCACTACAAGCGCATCCAGGCCGGCGAGAAGAGCCGCGACTCGCGTTCGGAACCCGTCGAACTGGCCAAGTCGAACATCCTGATGCTGGGGCCGACCGGGTGCGGCAAGACCTATCTCGCCCAGACGCTGGCCAAGATGCTCAACGTGCCGTTCGCGATCGCCGACGCGACCGCGCTGACCGAAGCCGGCTATGTCGGTGAGGACGTCGAGAACATTCTGCTCAAGTTGATCCAGGCTGCCGACTACGACGTCAAGCGCGCCGAGACCGGCATCATCTACATCGACGAGGTCGACAAGATCGCCCGCAAGAGCGAGAACCCGTCGATCACCCGCGACGTCTCCGGCGAGGGTGTGCAGCAGGCGCTGCTGAAGATCCTGGAGGGCACCCAGGCCTCGGTTCCTCCGCAGGGCGGCCGCAAGCACCCGCACCAGGAGTTCATCCAGATCGACACCACCAACGTGCTGTTCATCGTCGCGGGCGCGTTCGCCGGGCTGGAGAAGATCGTCTCCGACCGGGTGGGCAAGCGCGGACTGGGCTTCGGCGCCGAGGTGCACTCCAAGGCCGAGATCGACACCCAGGACCACTTCGCCGAGGTCATGCCGGAGGACCTGATCAAGTTCGGGCTGATCCCCGAGTTCATCGGCCGCCTGCCGGTCGTCGCGTCGGTGACGAACCTGGACAAGGAATCGCTGGTCAAGATCCTGTCCGAGCCGAAGAACGCCCTGGTCAAGCAGTACACGCGACTGTTCGACATGGACGGGGTCGAGCTCGAGTTCACTCCCGATGCGCTGGAGGCCATCGCCGATCAGGCGATCCACCGCGGCACCGGTGCCCGTGGTCTGCGCGCCATCATGGAAGAGGTGTTGCTGCCGGTGATGTACGACATCCCGAGCCGCGACGACGTCGCCAAGGTGGTCGTCACCAAGGAGACCGTCGAGGACAACGTGCTGCCGACGATCGTGCCGCGCAAGCCGTCGCGGAGCGAGCGCCGGGATAAGAGCGCCTAGCGTCGAGCACTTCGAGATCGCGCTGAGGGCCGTTCAGTCCAGTGGGCTGACGGCCCTCAGCGCATTCTCGGCAGCGTCACGCGCCACGCCTCAACGCACCGCCCGGGGCCGTTCTGCGACCACCTCATCGACGAGCGCCGCGATCTCGGCGGACCCGTCCTTGCGGGCGAACGCGGCCTCCAGTTGCCGCGCCCGGTGCAGGTAGCGTCCGTCCTCCCGGATCCGCCGCACGGCTTCCCGGACGTCGTCCGCCGACGGCGTGCCGGTCTTGAGGTTGATCCCGGCGCCCGACCACGCCACCCTTGCCGCGACCTCCGGTTTGTCTTCGGTGTTGCCCGCGACGATCAGCGGGACACCGGCGGCGAGGGCGCGTTGCACTGCGCCGTAGCCGCCGTTGGTGACCATGATGTCGACGCTGGGCAACAGCTTGTCGTGCGGGATGTATTCGGCCACAAACGTATTGGCGGGGATCGGAACGCATATCGCGGCGACGTCGCGGCCTCCGGTGGTGACGACGAGCGTGACGTCCTCGTCGGCCAGGGCCTCGATGGTGGGTTCCAGGAGCCGGCTCAGGTCGGCGTTGTCGATGGTGCCCTGGGTGACGTGGACGACGGGGCGACCGGCCGCGACCGCCGCGTGCAGTTCGCCCCACCAGGCAGGGGCGAGGAAGTCGTCGCTGGGCATCGGGTGTACCGCGCCGACGAACCGGACATGGTCGGGCAGGTCGGTGCGGGGATACTCGAACTCCGGGACGGTCGGCACGATGACCCGGTCGGCGAGCACCGCCGAGTCGAGTACGAAGACCGGAGGTGGCTGCACGCCCATCGCGGTGAGCATTCTGACGGCGGCGCGGTGCGCGGGCCGCAGCAGCACAGTCCTCGTCAGCAGGGTCAGCGCGCGATTGCGGATCCGACCGACCGTGCCCGGCATCGGCGGGACGCCGGGGCCCGCCGGTGCGGTGTCGGCACTGCTGAGGAACAGCGGTGTGCTGGAGTACGCCAGGATCGGCGGCCGGTCGGCGGTGCGATCCAGCAGCAGAGGCAGGATGCCGAGGAAGAACGCATCGGCGATCACGGCGTCGAACTGGTTGGCGGCCAACAGTTCCTGCAGCGCACTGAACTGGTGCGGCATCGGCCGGACGAAGATGTGCTCGATGTCGAAATTGAGCCGGGCGATTCCGGAGGTCTCGGCGCGGCCGGGCAGGTCGGCGTCGAGCGAGGTGTCGTCGAAGTCGGCGCCATAGGGCAGGGGCTGCGGTTCGGCGCCGACCGCACGGATCCGGTCAGCGTGGCGTGCGCTGGTCAGTACGGTGACGCGGTCCCCGCGGGCGACGAGGCCGCGGGCGACGTTGAGCAGCGGACCGAGATGTCCGATCGGCGGGCAGGACGCGATGAGGATTTCTGGCATGCGCACGATGCTGGCCGCCGGCCGGGCATCGGTGCTTGGAGGTTGTGTGGAGAACGGATGGAGATTGTGTGCGTTTGCCGGCTATCGGGTGACGCGGTCGGGCCGGGAGTAGACGTTCATCGACTCGCCCCGGAGGAACGCGACCAGCGTCAGCCCGGACTGCGCCGCGAGGTCCACGGCCAGCGACGACGGCGCCGAGACGGCGGCGAGCACCGGGATGCCCGCCATCACCGCCTTCTGGGTCAGTTCGAAGGATGCGCGCCCACTGACCAGCAGCACCGTGCCAGGCAGCGGTATCCGGTCCTGTTCGAGCGCCCAGCCGATGACCTTGTCGACAGCGTTGTGCCTGCCGATGTCCTCGCGCACGACCAGGGCGTCGCCGTCGCTGGTGAACAGCGCCGCGCCGTGCAACCCGCCGGTCGCGGCGAACACCTTTTGCGCGTCGCGCAATTTGTCGGGCAGCTCCGACAGGGTCTCGGCGCTGACGACGGACGGATCGTCGCCGGGGGAGTGCTTGCTGCTGAGCCGGACCGCGTCCAGGGAGGCCTTACCGCACACCCCGCACGACGAGGTCGTGTAGAAGTTGCGGGTCGGATCCACCTCGGGCGCCGGGACGCCGGGCGCCAGGGTGACGTCGAGGACGTTGTAGGTGTTCTGCGAATAGCCGGAGCTGTCCTCGGTGGCGCCGCGGCAGTACCGCACCGACACGATGTCCTCACGGCTGCCGACCATGCCCTCGGTGAGCAGAAACCCCTGGGCCAGTTCGACATCGTTGCCCGGGGTGCGCATCGTGACGGTGATCGGGGCGCCGTTGACCCGGATCTCCAGCGGCTCCTCGACGGCCAGGGTCTCCGGGCGGGCCACCGTGTCCTCGGCCGTGACATGCCGGGCCCGTCGGCGCGCCGTCACCCGTCCCACTAGGCACGCTCCAACCGGATCACGACCGCCTTCGACACCGGGGTGTTCGACTTCTCGGCGGTGTGGTCCAGCGGGACAAGCGGATTGGTCTCCGGGTAGTACGCCGCCGCGTTGCCCTGCGGGGTCGCGTAGGCGACCACGGCGAAGTCCTTGGCCCGCCGTTCCTGCACCTGCCCGTCGGCGCCGGTGAACTCCGAGACCAGGTCCACCCGGTCCCCGTCGGCCAGGCCGAACCGCCGCAGATCGGCGGGGTTGACGAAGACCACCCGTCGCCCGCCCTTGACGCCGCGGTAGCGGTCGTCGAGTCCGTAGATGGTGGTGTTGTACTGATCGTGGCTGCGCAACGTCTGCAGCACGAGCCGTCCCTGCGGGACGTCCACCCATTCGACGGGGTAGGCGCCGAAGTTGGCTTTGCCTGTCGCGGTGTGGAATTCGCGGGCATCCCGGGGCGGATGCGGCAGCTGGAAGCCGTCGGGGCCGCGCACTCTGCGGTTGTAGTCCTCGCAGCCGGGCACCACATCGGCTATCGCGTCGCGGATGGTGTCGTAGTCGGCGTTGAACGTCTCCCACGGCACCGGATGGTCCGGGCCGAAGAGGGCACGGGCGAGTTGGCAGACGATGCTGACCTCACTGCGCACCTGCTCGCCGGGCGGCCGCAGGCTGCCGCGCGACAGATGCACCATCGACATCGAATCCTCCACGGACACCAACTGTTTGCCGGTGGCCTGGATATCACGGTCGGTGCGGCCCAACGACGGCAGGATCAGCGCGGTGCGGCCGTGCACCAGGTGGCTGCGGTTCAGTTTCGTCGACACCTGAACCGTCAGCGAGCAGTTCCGCAGCGCGGCCTCGGTGATCGGGGTGTCGGGGGTCGCGGAGGCGAAGTTGCCGCCCATCGCGATGAACACCGTGGCGTGCCCGTCGCGCATCGCCCGGATCGCGTCGACGGTGTCCATCCCGTGTTCGCGGGGGCTGGAGATCCCGAACCTGGTGTCGAGCGCCGCGAGGAAGCGTTCAGGCATCTTCTCCCAGATGCCCATGGTGCGGTCGCCCTGCACGTTGGAGTGCCCGCGCACCGGGCACAGGCCCGCGCCGGGCTTGCCGATCATGCCGCGCATGAGCAGCAGGTTGGAGATCTCGGTGATCGTGGGCACCGCGTGTTTCTGCTGGGTGAGTCCCATCGCCCAGCACACGACGGTGCGTCGCGACGCGGTGAGCATCGCGGCGACCCGCTCGAGTTGATCGCGGGCGATGCCGGTGGCCTCCACCACGGTGTCGAGATCCAGTGCCCGGGTTCGAGTCTCGTACTCGGCGAAGCCGGCCGTGTGCCGGTCGACGAAGTCGCGGTCGACCACGGTGCCCGGCGCCTTGTCATCGGCCTCGAACAGCAGCTTGCCCAGCCCGGCGAACAGCGCCATATCGCCGCCGATGCGGATCTGGACGAACTCGTCGGCGATGGGCACCCCGTGCCCGACGACACCGTGCACCTTCTGCGGGTCCTTGAAGCGCATCAGCCCGGCCTCTGGCAGCGGGTTGATCGCAACGATCTTGGCGCCGTTGGCCTTCGCCTTCTCCAGGATCGACAGCATCCGCGGGTGGTTGGTGCCGGGGTTCTGTCCGGCGATCAGGATCAGGTCGGAGGCGATCAGATCGTCGACGGTGACCGAACCCTTACCGATCCCGATCGCGTCGATCAGCGCGGTGCCCGACGATTCATGGCACATGTTGGAGCAGTCCGGCAGATTGTTGGTGCCGAAGCTGCGGACCAGCAGTTGGTACAGGAACGCGGCCTCGTTGCTGGTGCGTCCGGACGTGTAGAACACCGCCCGGTTCGGGTCGTCGAGGGCGCGGAGCTCGTCGGCGATCAGCCGGTACGCGTCCTCCCAGGCGATGGGCCGGTAGTGGTCGTCGCCGGGGCGCAGCACCATCGGGTGGGTCAGCCGGCCCTGCTGGGACAACCAGTACTCGGGCTGCGCGTCGAGTTCGGCGATGCTGTGCCGCGCGAAGAACTCCGGAGTGACCACCCGTTTGGTGGCTTCCTCGGCGACGGCCTTGGCACCGTTCTCGCAGAACTCCGCGAGCTTTCGTCCGCCGTGTTCCTCGGGCCACGCGCAGCCGGGGCAGTCGAAGCCGTGCCGTTGGTTGAGTTTCGACAGCGCGGCGACGGTGCGGACCGGGCCCATTTGTTCGACCGCCCGCTGCAGGCTGACCATCACGGCCTTCACGCCGGCGGCTTCGTGCTCTGCGCCGCTGACCACCACGTCGCGCTCGTCGTAGGTTGCGTCGACGTCTCGCGTGGTGGCCATTTCCCCAATCTAGCCTCGCGCGCAGGCCGTTGTGCCGACCTCGGTATTCGGTATTTCACATGCGGTGATAGTTGTTGTCTATCGACACGCGCGCCGGGAGGGCCGATGGCAAACGAAGTGCAGCTGCAGCATCTGGACTACCTTCTTGCGCTGGCCGCCGAGCGCCATTTCGGACGGGCGGCGGCCCGGTGCCACATCAGCCAGCCGACCCTGTCGGTGGCGATACGGCGGCTCGAACGCGAACTCGGCATCGTCATCGTGCAACGCGGCCAACGCTTCGAGGGTTTCACCGAGGAAGGCCGGCGGGTGGTGTCGTGGGCGCAGCGGATCATCGCCGAACGCGACGAGATGCTCGCCGATCTGGAACGCATGCAGGGGCGGCTGACCGCCACCGCGCGGATCGGGGCGATCCCGACGGCCGTGCCCGCCAGTCCGTTCATCACCGCGGAGTTCCTGGCCCGCAACCCGGCGGCGTCGGTGCGTATCGAGGCGCTGTCGTCGCGTGAGATCGCCCGGCGGCTCGCTGATTTCGAGCTCGACGCCGGCTTGACCTATCTGGACGACGAGGCGACGCCGGGCACCCGGTCGGTGGAGTTGTACCGGGAGCGATACGTGCTGCTGGCGCCGGCGGACCATCCGGTGATGGGTTCGGGGGAGGTCAGCTGGGCCGACGCGGCGCAGCTGCAGCTGTGCATGCTGACCACGACGATGCGCAACCGGCGCATCCTCGACGCGAACATGGCCGCCGAGGGGGCTCGGTATCGGCCTGCCGTGGAAGCGGACTCGGTGGATGCGCTCTATGCGCACCTGACGGGTTCGGGGCGAGCGACAATCGCGTCCACCGCGTGGCTGCCGCAACTCGGGGTGCCGCCCGGTTTCGCGGCGCGGCCCATGGTCCAGCACGGCCCGCGGCCCCCGATCGGCCTGGTCGTCCACGATCGGGCCCCGGCTTCCATCGTCGCCGCCGCACTGGAGGCCGTCGCCGCCGATCTCGAGCTCGGCACCCGGATCGACACGCTGTGGAACGAGACCTCTCGCTGACGCCCCGGCGGGCAGCCCGGTCGCCCCGGCAGCGCGAGCGCGCGTGTTTGCACCGGGGCGCGCCGGAGTTGCTGGTTCTGCACGCACGGTCGCGCTCGCCGAGCGGTGGCTTCGTGTGCTCGCACGTAACCAGCGACTTCAGCCGTTGACGCTCGCGTAACAGATTCGGCATCGAACGTTCCTAGTGTTGGCCGGTCACGTCCGTCGAGCCGAGGCGGATTCCGTAGTGCAAAGGAACTCCATTGAGCGGTAATACGGTACGCCTGCAGGCGATCAACAATGTCGAGGCGTATGTGCCGCCGGCGATCAGCTTCGACCCGACCGAGGCGCCCGGAGAGATCTTCGGCGCCAACGTGTTCACCAAGGCCGAGATGCAGCTGCGCCTGCCGAAATCGGTGTTCAAGTCCGTGGTCGCGACCATCGAGAAGGGCGCCAAGCTCGACCCCGCGATCGCCGACTCCGTCGCCTCGGCGATGAAGGACTGGGCGCTGTCGAAGGGTGCCACCCACTACGCGCACGTCTTTTACCCGATGACCGGTCTGACCGCCGAGAAGCACGACAGCTTCCTCGAGCCCGTCTCCGACGGTGAGACGCTGGCCGAATTCGCCGGCAAGACCCTGATCCAGGGGGAACCGGATGCGTCCAGCTTCCCGTCGGGCGGGCTGCGCAGCACGTTCGAGGCGCGTGGCTACACCGGCTGGGACGTCACCAGCCCGGCCTACATCCTGGAGAACCCGAACGGCAACACGCTGTGCATCCCGACGGTGTTCGTGTCGATGACCGGTGAGGCGCTGGACTTCAAGACCCCGCTGCTGCGCAGCCAGCAGGCGATGGGCACGCATGCCGAGCGGATCCTGACGCTGTTCGGGCACAAGGATCTGCACAAGGTGGTCTCGTTCTGCGGTCCGGAGCAGGAGTACTTCCTCGTCGACCGGCACTTCTTCCTGGCCCGCCCCGACCTCGTCAACGCGGGCCGCACGCTGTTCGGCGCCAAACCGCCCAAGGGCCAGGAGTTCGACGACCACTACTTCGGCGCGGTCCCCGAGCGCGTCCTCGGGTTCATGATGGACACCGAGCGTGAGCTGTTCAAGCTCGGCATCCCGGCCAAGACCCGGCACAACGAGGTCGCGCCCGCGCAGTTCGAGGTGGCGCCGATGTTCGAGCGAGCCAACATCGCCTCCGATCATCAGCAGCTGCTGATGACGGTGTTCAAGACGATCGCCAAGAAGCACGGTATGGAGTGCCTGTTCCACGAGAAGCCGTTCGCCGGGGTGAACGGTTCCGGTAAGCATGTGAACTTCTCGGTCGGCAACGCCGACCTGGGGTCACTTCTCGTTCCGGGCGACACCCCGCACGAGAACGCGCAGTTCCTGGTGTTCTGCGCCGCGGTGATCCGGGCGGTGCACAAATTCTCAGGGCTGCTTCGGGTTTCGGTGGCTTCGGCGACCAACGACCACCGCCTCGGCGCCAACGAGGCGCCGCCGGCGATCATCTCGATCTTCCTCGGCGAGCAGCTGGCCGATGTCTTCGAGCAGATCGCCAAGGGGGCGGCGACGTCGTCGAAGGGCAAGGGCGTCATGCACATCGGTGTCGACACGCTGCCCGCGCTGCCGACCGATCCCGGCGACCGCAACCGCACCAGCCCGTTCGCGTTTACCGGCAACCGTTTCGAATTCCGCGCGCCGGGCTCCAGCCAGACGGTCGCGGTGCCGATGATCGTGCTGAACACGATCATGGCCGATTCGTTGGACTACATGGCCACGGTGCTGGAGAAGGCCCTCGCCGACGGCGAGGACTTCGACGTGGCGGTGCAGCGTCTGCTCACCGAGATCATCACCGAGCACGGCGCGGTGGTGTTCAACGGGGACGGTTACTCGGAGAACTGGCAGATCGAGGCCGCCGAACGCGGGCTGCCCAACCTCAAGACCACGCTGGACGCGATCCCCGAGCTGATCAAGCCCGGCGCCATCGAGGTCTTCGAGAAATACGGCGTGTTCAGCGAGCGGGAGTTGCACAGCCGCTACGAGGTGCGCCTCGAGCAGTACGCGCTGACGATCGCGGTCGAGGCGAAGCTTGCGCTCGAACTCGGTACGACGGTGATCCTGCCCGCGGCGGTCCGGTACCAGACCGAGCTGGCGCAGAACGTCGCGGCGCTCAAGGCGGCCGGCATGACCGCCGATACCACTCTGCTGCAGGCGGTTTCGGCGCCGATCGCTGACCTGACCGGCGCGCTCGGTGTGCTCAGGGGCGCACTGGACCACTCGGCGGAGTCGGCGCTGGACGAGGCGACGCACGCCCAGAAGGCGCTGCTGCCCGCGATGGATGCGGTCCGTGCGGCTGCCGACGCGCTGGAAGCGGTTGTCGCCGACGACCTCTGGCCGTTGCCGACCTACCAGGAGATGCTCTACATCCTCTGACCGGGGGGATCAGAGGGTGCGCCGGCGCCGCGAGCGCGCGTGTCTGCCCGGGGACACTCCGTGTCCACCGTGCAGGACCGCGCGCTCGCGGTAGCGGCTGCGCGGCATGATGGACCTCATGCCGCGCAGCAAGGGTAGGAAGAAGACCGCCAAGGGCAAGGCCTGGCGGGCCGGCCGCGACGGCGCATCCGACAGCGACGCGGGCGCCGGTGATCCTCGGCTCGACGGGATCGACGTCGAGGCCCTCGAAGAGTCACTGAGCGCGGTCGACGCCACCGAGCATGCGCGCTACCGCGACGAGGAACTCGGTGCTCGCCTGGTCAGCCGCGGGTGGGTCGCGGTGCACGCCCATGTCCAGCAGCTGTCCGACATGTGGGTGTGGCCACCGTCCACACCCGGCGACGACGGCTGGGTGCCCACCATGATCACCGTCCAGCCCGACGGCTACATCATGCAGTCGGCGGACTACGCCGAGCACCAGGTCGACCACGCGCTGCATTACGACACCCGGGTCGAGGTGCTCGCCGACCTGGAGTCGATCGAGGCCTACCGGCACCCGCGCGACCCCCGCACGAGCTGACGCGCGCCGCGCGCTGAGGACGGGACGAGCGCGCGGTCCTGCACGGGTGACACGGAGTGTCCCCGTGCAGACACGCGCGCTCGCGGTGCCGGCGGGACGACTGGGATGCTCAGGGGCGTTCGGCGAGCTGCACGTCGACGGGGCTACCGGTCTCCAGCGATTCGACGCCGGCGGCGCAGACCGCCGCGGCGGCGTAGCCGTCCCACGCGGTCGGGCCATCGGTGTAATTCCCCGTGGTGGCACCGCCCTTGACCGCGTCGACCCAACGCTGGATCTCGCTGTCGTAGGCGCGACCGAAGCGCTCGCGGAACCCGGGGGTGATCGTGCCGCCCCACACGCCGGGGGAGCTCTTGCGGATCAGCCCGACGTCCAGACCGATCATCGCGCTACCGTGCTCACCGACCACCTCGGTGCGCACCTCGTAGGCGACGCCGGTGGTGACGAAGAGTTCGACGTCGACGTGCTTGCCCGAGACCGTCCTCAAGATCGCGATCTGCGGGTCGATCACACCCTCGGGCGCACCGGGATTCGAGGCGGGCTTGATGATCTGCACGGTGGCGATCTCCTCGCCGAACAGGAAGCGGGTCACGTCCACCTCGTGCACGAGCGAGTCCTTGACGATCAGTGAGCTGTCGAAGTATGACGGCACATGCGGATTGCGGTGCACACAGTGCATCACCAGTGGCCGGCCGAGCTCTCCACCGTCGAGCAGCATCTTCAGCCGCATGTACTCGTCGTCGAAGCGGCGCATGAACCCGACCTGGATCAGCGATCGGCCGAGCTCCGCCTCCCGCCGCACGATGTCCAGCGACGTGGAAACATCTGTCGTCAAAGGCTTTTCGCACATGACCGGTTTGCGGTACTCCAGGCAGGCGAGTAGTTGCTTCTCGTGTGCGGACCCCGGGCTGGCGACAAGTACCGCATCGACATCGTCACCGGCGATCGCATCCAGTGGGTCGGCGACGGCCCGGCAGCCGGGGACGGAGCCGGCGAGCTGTTCGGCCTTCTCCGTGACGTAGTCGTTGACCACGCTCACCCGGGCGCCGGAGATGCGCGAGGTGATGCGGGCGACGTGGTCGGCGCCCATCACACCGACACCGAGCACGGCGATACGCAGATCTGACATGGCGTTCCTCGTCAGCGATCGGACGGATTGATCAGCGGCCGTTGCACTTTCTTCCACTCCGCGTAGCGCTGGTAGGCCTGCTGCGTGGAATCCAGGGTGGAGACCTCGCTGACCGGGACGTCCCACCACGAATGGCTGTCGGGTGCGTACACCAGCGGATCGGTCTCGACATAGATTACCGTGGTGCGGTCACTGGCCTTGGCCACCTTGACCGCATCGGTGAACTCGGCCGCGGTGTCCGCCCGGATGACGTCCGCGCCGAGGCTGGCGGCGTTGGCGGCCAGGTCCACCGGCAGTCTGCCACCGTCGAGCCGTCCGCTCTCGCCGCGGTACTGATATGACGTGCCGAACCGTTGCGAGCCAAGCGATTCCGACAGCCCGCCGATCGACGCGAAACCGTGGTTCTGCACCAGCACCGGGATGATCTTGACGCCCTCCTGCACCGCCGTGGCCAGTTCGGTGGCCATCATCAGGTACGAGCCGTCGCCGACCATCACGAACACGTCGCGCTCGGGGGCGGCCATCCGCACACCGATACCGCCGGCGATCTCGTAACCCATGCACGAGAAGCCGTATTCGACGTGATACCCCTTCCGGTCGCGCATCCGCCACAGCTTGTGCAGATCACCGGGCATGGACCCGGCCGCACACACCACCACGTCGCGGGGATCCGACAGCGTGTTCACCAGCCCGATCACCTGGTTCTGGTTCAGTGCCTCGCCGTCGCGGGTGCGGTAGGCATCGTCGACGGTGGCGTTCCACTCCGCCATCAGCTCACGGATCCGGGTGGTGTACTCGGCGTCGACGGTGTGGTCGGCCAGCAGTTCGGTCAGCGCGTCGAGCGCCTCGCGCGCATCCGATACCACGCTGATGCCGCCCTGCTTGACCGAATCCAGCGACGCCACATTGATGTTCACGAACCGCACGTCGGGGTTGTTGAACGCCGTGCGCGACGCGGAGGTGAAGTCGCTGTACCGGGTGCCGATCCCGATGACGACGTCGGCCTCACTGGCGAGCGCGTTCGCGGCGGTGGTGCCCGTCGATCCGACCGCGCCGACCGAGCGCGGATCGTCGTGCAGCAGCGAACCCTTACCCGCCTGGCTCTCGCACACCGGGATGCCGGTGGTGGCGACGAAACGTGCCAGCGCCTCGTCGGCCCCCGAGTAGATCACGCCGCCGCCGGCGACGATCAGCGGTGTGCGTGCCGACCGGATCACCGCCGCAGCCTTGGCGATGACGGACCGTTCCGGCAGCGGGCGGGCGATGTGCCAGGTGCGCTCGGCGAACAGCGACACCGGCCAGTCGAACGATTCGGCCTGGACATCCTGGGGGAGCGCCACGGTCGCCGCGCCGGTCTCGACGGGATCGGTCAGCACCCGCATCGCGCCGAGGAGCGCGGCGGGCAACTGTTCGGGCCGCCACACCCGGTCGAAATACCGCGACAGCGGTTTGAACGCGTCGTTGACCGTCACGTCGCCGCTGGACGGCAACTCCAGTTCCTGCAACACCGGCGCGCTGACGCGGGTCGCGAAAGTATCGGAGGGCAGCAGCAATACCGGCAACCGGTTGATCGTGGCCAGCGCCGCGCCGGTCAGCATGTTCGTCGAGCCGGGGCCGACACTGGCGGTGACCGCCCACGCCTGGGTGCGGTCCTGCTGGCGCGCGTACGCGACCGCGGTGTGCACCATGGCCTGCTCGTTGCGTCCGAGCACGTATCTCAGCCCGGGTTCGACGCCGGCCTCGCGTGCTTCGATCTCGTCCTGCAGCAACGCCTGCCCGATGCCCGCCACGTTGCCATGGCCGAAGATCCCGAGGCAGCCGGCGAAGAACTTGTGCCGCTCGCCGTCCCGCTCGACATACTGGTTGGCCAGGAACCGCACGGTCGCCTGGGCCACGGTGAGCCGCACGGTCGGTTCATCGTCGACGAGCTTCTCGGTCGACTTCGGCGCGGTGGAAACCACGGGTCATTCTCCTTGAATAGCGGGGTCGGCTGCGGGCGATCCGGTGAACGGTAGGCGCGGGTCGACGTCCTGGTGCTCCCAACTGCCGCGCAGCCAGGTGTGATTCGGGTCGTCACAGATCAGCCAGGCCCGGGTGGGACCGGATCCGGCCATCACGTTCAGGTAGTACATGTGGTGTCCGGGCGCGGCGATGGACGGGCCGTGGTAGCCGTGCGGGACCAGCACCACGTCACCGGAGCGCACCTCTTCGAGCACCTCGATCGGGCGTTGCGGGGTGCCGTACACCCGGTGGTATCCGAACCCCGGGGTGCCGGCGGGGGAGTCGCCGATCTCGAAGTAGTAGATCTCCTCGAGCTGGGTCTCGACGTCGCTGTTCTCGTCGTGCTTGTGGGCCGGGTAGCTCGACCAGTTGCCGCCCGGGGTGATCACCTCACACGCGATCAGGGAATCCGCCTCGAACGCCGTCGCGGTGCCGAAGTTGTGTACCTGCCTGCTGCAGTTGCCCGCACCGCGCAACTCGACCGCGACCTCGGCCGCGGCCACCCGCCGGTTCGGAAACGACGTCGCGGCCCTCGCACCGCAGATCGCGATGCGGCCGTGGCCCGCCAGGGTGTAGTCCTGCCCGATGCCGAGGTAGACCATGTCGGCGGGCCCGTCGAACACCGACGCCCGCGGTGACAGCGTGAAGGTCTCACCGCCGCACTCGACACGTCCGCCACCGGACAGCGGAAGGATCATCACCTCGGTGCCGTCGGTGGACAGCGACACCGAGCCGTCGGCACCCAGATCGACGACATGCAACGAGGATTCGGCCCAGCCGGCGTCCTCGGGGGTGATCGCGACGGTGAACGGTGCGACGGCGCTGCCCGCCGGGATGTACAGTTCCGACCTCATCGGACCATCGCCACCGCGGTCGCGACGGCCGCACTGACGTCGTCGTCGGGCGGATACAACAGGCTGCGTCCGACGATCAGACCCCGCACCGAGGGCAGGGCCAGCGCCTTCTGCCAGCTGGCGAACGCCTCGTCGGGATCGGTCGGGTCGCCGCCGAGAAGCAGGGTCGGCAGCGTGGTCGCATCCATCACCCGTTCCATCTCGGCCACGACGGGCAGTTTCATCCAGGTGAACGCCGACGTGCCGCCGAGCCCCTGGCTGATGTGCACCGACTTGATCACCGCGTCGGGGGACAGGTCGTTGCGCACCTTGCTGTTCACTCGTGACGACATGAATGGTTCCAGCATCGCGATCAGCCCGTGGGCGGCCAGTTCGTCGACGGCGCGGGCGCAGGACGCCAGCGTGGCGACCGTGCCGGGATCGTCGAGGTCGATGCGGCACAACATCTTTCCGCCGTTCATCTTCGCCGCGGCGGTGGACGCCGCGGTGGCGCCCGTCATGCGGTCGTCGAGTTCGAACGACGAACCCGCCAGCCCGCCGCGGTTGAACGAGGAGAACACCACCTTGTCCTCCAGCGCGCCGAGCAGCACCAGGTCGTCGAGGATGTCCGCGGTGGCGAGCACGCCGTCCACGCCTGGATCGGCGAGCGCGGTGCGCAGCCGATCGAGCAGTTCGGTGCGGCTGTTCATCGCGGTGGGACGCGAGCCGACCGACAGGGCGCCCCTGGCCGGGTGGTCCGCGGCGACGATCATCAGTCTTCCGTTGCCGCGCAGCGTGGGCCGGGTGGCGCGCTGCGCCCAGGCGCGGGCCACGGCCCCCGGTTCGGTGGCCCGGACCTCGGTCAGCGACACGTAATCGGTGCACACGGCGGTATCAGACATTGACAGCCCCCATCGCGGTCTGCTCGGCCAGATCGGCGACCTCGGCGGCGGTCGGCATCGCGGTCGAACATTCGAGCCGGCCCGCGACGATGGCGCCCGCGGCGTTGGCGTAGCGCAGCGTCTTCTCCAGCGACCAGTTGTTCAGCAAGCCATGGCACAGGCTGCCGCCGAACGCATCGCCTGCGCCCAGGCCGTTGACCACGTCGACTTCGTTGGGCGCCACCGTCACCGACGAGTGCTTCGTCTTGCCGAGGACACCGCGCGGACCCTGTTTGACGATGGCCAGCTCGACACCGAGGTCGAGCAGCGCGTCGGCGGCCTTGTGCGGGTTGGTCTCGCCGACGGCGATCTCACACTCCTCACGGTTGCCGACCGCGACCGTGACATGGGCCAGCGCCTTGCGCACCTGCTCGGTGGCCGCGGCGGGGGAGGCCCAGAACATCGGCCGGTAGTCGAGGTCGAGCACCGTCAGCGGACGCCGTTCGCGAGCGCCCCAGGCTGCGAAATGTGCACTGCGGCTCGGCTCTTCGGACAGTCCGGTGACCGTCGACCAGTACAGCCGCGCCGATCGCACCGCCTCGGAGTCGATCTCGTCGGCGCGGATCTGCAGATCCGGTGCACTGGGCTTGCGGTAGAAGTACAGCGGGAAGTCGTCGGGCGGGAAGATCTCGCAGAACGTCACCGGGGTCGGGAACTCGCCGTGGGTGGCCACGAAGCGGCTGTCGACGTCGAGGCGCTCGAGTTCGGCGCGCACATAACGGCCGAACGGGTCGTCACCGACGCCCGAGATCAGCGCCGCGCGGTTCCCCAGGCGTGCCGCGGCGACCGCGACGTTGGCGGCGCTGCCACCGAGGAACTTCCCGAACGTCTGCACCTCTTCGAGGCCGACTCCGACCTGGAGTGGATATACGTCGACGCCGCACCGCCCGATGGCGAGCACGTCATATGGCTGATTGGTCATCACAAGTCACTCCGACGGATAGGTGTGGGTGGCTGACTACGACTGTGCCCCGCGTCACGGCAAGCTGTCAACACTTTGTCCTGACATTCTATCTTTATCTCAATCGGTGTTAGGATTCAGCTACCTTCTGACTACCTTTGACACGTTCCTCGCGAGATCGGAGCCGATGTGCCGCTGACTGTGGAGCTAGACAGGTCAAGCCCGGTCCCTCTCTACTACCAGCTCGCCCAGGCGATCGAGGCCGCCATCAGAGATGGCGAACTCGCCCCCGGTGACCGATTCGAGAACGAGCTCGCGTTGGCGAAGCGACTCACGCTGTCGCGCCCGACCACGCGGCGGGCGATTCAGGAGCTCGTCGACAAGGGCCTACTGGTCCGCAAGCGGGGTGTCGGCACCCAGGTCGTCCAGAATCCGGTGCACCGCCGAGTCGAGTTGACCAGTCTGTTCGACGACCTCGCACGCGCGGGCCAGGAGCCGACCACCCGGCTGCTGAAGTACCACGTCGGTCCGCCCGACGAAGAGATCGCCCGCGAACTGAACCTGACCGACGGGCGGGACGTCGCGACGATCCACCGGCTCCGGTGCGCGAACGGCGAACCGCTGGCGTTGATGACGAACCACCTGCCCGCCGACATCGCGCCGCAGGCCGATGAACTCGAGAAGCACGGGCTGTACCAGTCGCTGCGGGCCCGTGGTGTGCACATCCGCCTCGCCAGGCAGCGGATCGGCGCGCGCAGCGCGACGCGCGCAGAGGCCCAGCTGCTCGAGGAAAAGCACAATGCCCCGCTACTGACCATGGCGCGCACTGCATTCGACGACTCCGGCGCCGCCGTCGAGTTCGGCCACCACTGCTATCGCGCATCGCGCTACTACTTCGAAACCACCCTTGTGGACCGCTGATTTTATAAAGGTCCTCTAATAGGTCCGCCGATTGCGCCACCGGCGGATGGCATTTGTGACACTCTCTCCTTCGGAACCTTCGGCAGGACCGCGGGGAGGGCATCGTGTCGCAGCACCGCCGCCCGTTCCGCGCGCTGTGGGCGATGATGATCGGCTTCTTCCTGATCGTCGCGGACTCGACCGTCGTCGCGGTGGCCAACCCCGCGCTCAAACACGACTTCGGGGTCGAGTACCACTCCGTCATCTGGGTGACCAGCGCCTACCTTCTCGCGTTCGCGGCGTTCCTGCTGATCGGTGGACGACTCGGAGACCGGTTCGGCCCCAAGCACATCTATCTGTTCGGGCTGGCGACGTTCACGGCGGCGTCGGTGTGGTGCGGCCTGTCGACCTCGGTCGGCACGCTGATCTGCGCGCGGGTGGTCCAGGGCATGGGTGCGGCGCTGCTGACCCCGCAGATCCTGACGTCGATCACCAGGACCTTCCCGCCGCAGCGCCATGGTGCCGCGATGAGTGTCTGGGGCGCCACTGCCGGGGTCGGGATGCTTGCGGGTCCGGTGCTCGGTGGCGTGCTCCTGGGCACCGCAGGCTGGCGGTGGATCTTTCTGATCAACCTGCCGATCGGTGTCGTCGGTCTGGCGTTGGCCGCGTGGCTGATTCCCGCGCTGCCGGGGCGGCGACTGCGCTTCGACATCGTCGGGGTGGTGTTGTCGGGCGCCGGCATCTGCCTGATCGTGCTCGGCGTGCAGGAGGGCCAGCACCACGACTGGTCCGTGCCGATCTGGGCCACGATCATCACTGGAATCACCTGTATCGCAGTGTTTTTCGGATGGCAGACGAAACACTCCAGAGAGCCGTTGATTCCGTCGCGGCTGGGGTCGTACCGGAACTTCGTGCTGTCCAACGCCGGGATCGCACTGGTCAGTTTCGTCTTCGCCGCGTTCGCGATCCCGTTGATGATCTTCCTGCAGGAGGTCGCGGGGCTGACGGCGCTGCGCGCGGCGCTGCTCATGGCACCGACAGCGATCGCCACCGTCGTGCTCGCGCCGGTGGTCGGGCGCCTCGTCGACCGTGCGCACCCCCGGCCCCTCGTCGTGTTCGGGTTCACCCTGCTGGTGGTCGCGTTGCTGTGGCTCGCCGTGGAGATGGAACCGGACCATCCGGTGTGGCGGTTGGCGCTGCCGATGACACTGGTCGGGGTGGCCGGCGCGTTCACCTGGGAGCCGTTGTCGGCCACCGCTACCCGTGCGCTGCCGGAGGACCTCGCCGGTGCCGGATCCGCGGTGTGCAACACCGCCCGCCATGTCGGCGGCGTGCTCAGCAGCGCCGGTATCGCCGCGCTGATCACGATCCTGCTCGGCGACGAACACGCCGAGCACATCCACCTCGATGACGAAGCCGGGGCGGCGCTGCCCGAACCGCTCGAGGACCTGTTCGCCGATGCGATGGCGCAGTCGATGCTGCTGCCCGCATGCGCGGCGGCACTGGGGATCGTGGCGGCGATGTTCCTGTCGGGCGGCGAGCAGAAACCGGCGCCGGCAGCCGCCGTGGCACTGTCCCGGCTCGGAGGGGGGACGCCGTGACCGCAGTGGCACCGCAGCCGAGCGTGATCGACGCCGAGGCGCTGGCCGACGACGAGTTGCGCGACCTGCTGGCCTATCCCGGGGGCCTGCGGCGGCCGCTGTTGCGGGCCAACTTCATCGCGAGCATCGACGGTGCGGTGACCCTCGACGGCTCGGGTCGCAGACTCGGCACGGCGACCGACCGCCGGGTGTTCACCAGGCTGCGCGAGGTCGCCGACGTGATCCTCGTCGGCGCCGTCACCGCCACCGCCACCCCGTACGTCGACATCCGGCTCAGCGCCGAGGCGCAAGCGTGGCGGACCGCGAACGGGCTGACCGCCGAGCTACCCGTGGCGGTGGTGTCGGGTACAGGAGCGGTGCCGGGGCATCTGCTCGACGACGTCGACGTGCCCGCCGTGGCGCTGATCAGTGCGACCGCCGACGAGTCCGCGCGTCGCGTGCTGGCGCGATCCTCGGCGCGGGTGGCCGAACTGCCCGGCGCCACGATCGGGTCCGCCGCGATCCGCGATGCGCTCGGCCGGCTCGGGTTGCACCGCGTGCTCGTCGAGGGTGGACCCACCTTGTTCTCACAACTGGTGTCCGACAACGAGATCGACGAACTGTGCCTGACGACGAGCCCGAAGGTAGTCGCCGGGCCGGCGCGCCGCATCGCCGCGACCGAAACCCACGTCGAGATCCGGATGGAGCGGCGCGCCATCCTCGTCGGCGCCGACGGCACCGTCATCGTGCGCTGGGCGCGAACGCGGCCCTGAACGCCGAGAGCGCGGCCTCACTTCCCGCCGTGCCTGCCCCGGACGCCCACGCCTCCATACCGACCGTGCCGGTGTAGCCGATCCCGCGCAGCGCGTCGGCCACCGCTGGATAGTTGATCTCGCCCGTGCCCGGCTCGCAGCGGCCCGGCACATCGGCCACCTGGATCTCTCCGATCGCGTCACCGCAGCGGCGGACCAGGTCGATCAGATTCCCCTCGCCGAGCTGGGCGTGGTAGAGGTCCAGCATCATCTTCACGTTCGGATGGCCCACCCCCTCGATCAGCGCCAGGGTGTCCTTCGCCCGCGCCAGCGGAACCCCGGGGTGGTCCACGATCGTGTTGAGGTTCTCCACACAGAACTGCACGCCGGCCGCAGCGCCCAGCTCGCCGATGCGTTCCAGTGTGCGTGCCGCGGTCAGCCACATCTGCCCGGTGCTGCGCTGCCGGGGGCGTGCGGCGCGGCCGTCCACCAGCTCTGCGGTGTGCAGGTTCAGCCGGGTGACGCCGAGGGTCTCGGCGGCCTCGATGCTCAACCTCGCGGTGCGCACCACCTCGTCGCAGGTTTCGGGGTCGACGAGGTCGCCGTGCAGATAGCCCGTCATCGACGTGATCGTGACCCCGGTGGCTGCCAGCGCGTTGAGGTCCTTGTCGTGCCAGCTCCAGATCTCGGCGGCGAACCCGAGTTCGCCGATGCGCTCGATCCGCTCGACGATCGGCAGGTCGCGAAACACCATCTCGGCGCACACCGCCAACCGGAAGCTCATCGCGACACCCCGCTGAGCATGCCCGTGCCCTGCGGCACGGTGAATTCCGTTGCGCTCTGGGCGATCTGCGCATCGGGGGGTACGCCGAGGCGGGTGACGGACATCGACGGGGTCATGGGCACTCCGTAATCTGAGAAGGTGGACCGGAACGTATTCGGACGGTAGGCGGGTCGTGAGGCCCGCCGCGCGGGCGGGGGATCACGGGCGGCTGATCTGCGGCAATTCAAACACGGCATGACTTGCAGTCCTAATGTCAGGACAAAGTCTTGACTTTCTCGTGTGAGCCGTATTACATCAGCTGTGAGGCGTGTCGCCCGACATGGGTTCATCGAGCCGACAAGGGCGTCGCGGCAGTGTCGACGACAAGGAGAAACTGTGATGGGCGATGGCGCGAAGAGTGGAAAACACCAGACCTTCAAACGCCTCGCGGCATTTGCCGGCGCGGGCGTTCTGGCATTCGGGATCGTCTCGTGCTCGTCGACCGGCGGCGCCCCGCAGGGGTCCGGTGAGAGCGGTGGCGGCGGCACCGTCGACACCCCGCGGATGACCATCGCGATGATCACCCACGAGGTGCCGGGCGACTCGTTCTGGGACCTGGTGCGCAAGGGCGCCGAGGCGGCGGCCAAGAAGGACAACGTCGAGCTGCGCTACTCCAACGACCCCGAGGCGCCGAACCAGGCCAACCTCGTGCAGTCCGCGATCGACAGCAATGTCGACGGTATCGCCGTCACGCTGGCCAAGCCGGACGCGATGCAGGCCGCGGTGAAAGCCGCTGAGGCCAAGGGCATCCCGGTGGTCGCATTCAACGCCGGCATGGATGCGTGGAAACCGATGGGCGTCAAGGAGTACTTCGGCCAGGACGGCGGAATCGCCGGGCAGGGTGTCGGCGAGCGGCTGACCAGCGAGGGCGCCACCAAGGCGATCTGTGTGATCCAGGAACAGGGCCACGTCGACCTGGAAGCCCGCTGCGCCGGTGTCAAGCAGACGTTCCCGGCCACCGAGGTCCTCAACGTCAACGGCAAGGACATGCCGTCGGTGGAGTCGACCATCACGGCCAAGCTGCAGCAGGATCCGAGCATCGACTATATCGTCACGCTCGGCGCCCCGTTCGCGCTGACCGCTGTGCAGTCGGCCAAGAACGCGGGCAGTACCGCCAAGATCGGCACGTTCGACACCAACGCGGCGCTCGTCGATGCGATCCAGAACGGCGACGTGCAGTGGGCCGTCGACCAGCAGCCGTATCTGCAAGGCTATCTCGCCGTCGACTCGCTGTGGCTCTACCTGAGCAACGGCAACGTCATCGGCGGCGGGCAGCCGACATTGACCGGTCCGGCGTTCATCGACCAGTCGAACATCGACGCCGTGGCGGAGTACGCCAAGGGCGGCACGCGCTGAGTCGCGCGCAGAAGGGATTTCTCACATGACAACCCAGGAGGCTCTCGACGTCTCCGGCCACAAGGTGGTCCGGGACGAACGGGTCAAGGAACGAAATCGGCTGCAGCGAGTACTGATCCGGCCGGAGATGGGCGCGGGCATCGGCGCCATCGGGATCTTCGTCTTCTTCCTGATCGTGGCGGCCCCGTTCCGCGAGGCGTCCTCGCTGGCGACGGTGCTCTACGCCAGCTCGACGATCGGCATCATGGCCTGCGGTGTCGCGGTGCTCATGATCGGCGGCGAGTTCGACCTATCCGCCGGTGTGGCCGTGACGTTCAGCTCGCTGGCGGCGTCGATGTTGGCCTACAACCTGCACCTGAACCTGTGGGTGGGCGCACTGCTGGCGTTGGTGCTGTCGCTGACGGTCGGATTCTTCAACGGTTTCCTGGTGATGAGAACCAAGATCCCGAGCTTCTTGATCACGCTGAGCACGTTCTTCATGCTCGCCGGCATCAACCTGGCGGTCACCAAGCTGGTGGCCGGCCAGGTCGCCACCCAGAGCGTGTCCGACATGGCCGGCTGGGATTCGGCGCAGAAGGTGTTCGCGTCCTCGTTCACGCTGTTCGGCGTCAGCATCCGGATCACCGTGGTGTGGTGGCTGGTGTTCACCGCGATCGCCACCTGGGTGCTGTTCAAGACCAAGATCGGCAACTGGATCTTCGCCGTCGGCGGTGACGCCGACAGCGCACGCGCGGTGGGCGTCCCGGTGACCAAGGTCAAGATCGGGCTGTTCATGTTCGTCGGCTTCTGCGCATGGTTCGTCGGTATGCACCTGCTGTTCGCGTTCAACACCGTGCAGTCCGGTCAGGGCATCGGCAACGAGTTCTTCTACATCATCGCCGCGGTCATCGGCGGCTGCCTGCTCACCGGCGGCTACGGCACCGCGATCGGCGCGGCGATCGGCGCGTTCATCTTCGGCATGACCAATCAGGGCATCGTGTACGCGGGCTGGGACCCGGACTGGTTCAAGTTCTTCCTCGGCGCGATGCTGCTGTTCGCCGTGATCGCCAACAACGCCTTCCGCAACTACGCAGCAAAGAAGTGATCCGATGACCATCTCCGTCGAAAAGGCCAACAGCGACTCGAAACCCGGCGGCAAGGTGCCGTTGGTCGAGCTGAAGAACATCGGAAAGTCCTACGGCCACATCACCGCACTGCAGGGCATCAGCCTGCGGGTGCATGCCGGCGAGGTCACCGGCATCCTCGGCGACAACGGTGCCGGCAAGTCGACGCTGATCAAGATCATCGCCGGGTTGCATCAGCAGACCGAGGGCGAGCTGCTCGTCGACGGCGAGCCGACGAAGTTCTCCTCACCCGCCGAGGCGCTGGGCAAGGGCATCGCCACGGTCTACCAGAACCTCGCCGTCGTCCCGCTGATGCCGGTCTGGCGCAACTTCTTCCTCGGCCAGGAGCTGCGCAAGAAGTCGTTCCCGTTCTCGTTGGACGCCAATGCGATGCGGGCGACCACGCTGACCGAGCTGTCCAAGATGGGTATCGACCTGCCCGACGTCGACGTGCCGATCGGCTCGCTGTCGGGCGGGCAGCGACAGTGTGTGGCGATCGCGCGGGCGGTGTTCTTCGGCGCCCGGGTGCTGATCCTCGACGAGCCGACCGCGGCGCTGGGCGTCAAGCAGTCCGGGGTGGTGCTCAAGTACATCACCGCGGCCAAAGAGGCCGGGTTCGGCGTCGTGTTCATCACCCACAACCCGCACCATGCCCACCTGGTCGGCGATCACTTCGTGCTGCTCAACCGCGGGCGCCAGAAGCTCGACTGCAGCTACGACGACATCACCCTCGCGCATCTGACCCAGCAGATGGCCGGTGGCGACGAGCTCGAGGCGCTGTCCCACGAGCTGCGGGCGGCCAAGCAGTAAGTTTCGCCGAACTGAGGTTCCCGGCTGCGAATTCAGGTCCGAGAGCAGCCGGGAATCTCAGTTCGGCGAAAAAGGCGGGGCGCCTACCGGGTGACCAGCTCGATGAACTGGACCTGGATCTCGCCGACGACCCCGCCGAGGATCGCGCCGACCGCGATCATCAGCGGCTCGTCGTCCTTGAACACCGGTCGCAGGATCGACTCGTACTCCTCGTTGCTGAGCTGACTCATCTTGTCGACGATGGTGTTCTCCAGGTCGATCACCCGCACCGCATAGTTCTGGGCCTCCGACAGCGTCTCGGGCAGCCGCTCCAGCGTCAGCGCGACCACCCGATCCTTCAGCGCGCGATAGCGTTTGGTGCCGATGGCCAGCGCGACGATCGGCTTGGCGATGCCCGTCTGGTTGTCGATCGCCGACTCGATCTCACGGCCCACCAACGCGAACAGCTTGTCCGCCCCCGGGCCCTTGATCAGGCCGTCGAACAACACCTCGGGGGAGAACAGGTCGTCGGCCAGGATCTTGGCGTAGTTGCGGGTGATCTGGTCGCGCTGGGCGTGCAGCAGACCCTGGAACGGGAACAGCCCCAGGAACTTCCGCGGCTGGGTCGGCCGGAACAACATGTTCAGCGCGATGTAGTCACTGAGAAAGCCGACCGCGAACCCGAACGCGGGCATGATCCACGGGTTCTTGAACAGTGCCCAGGCCACCACCTGGACCAACCCGATCGCGAACCCGAAGTAGATGCCGCTGCGCCGCACGAACGCCATCGCATCGGCGGTGACCCCGCGCATCAGCTTGACGAGTTTGTCCTTGTTGCGCACCAGTGTGGTGACCGCGAGGAACTGCACGTCGAGGTAGCGGCTGAGGTCGGATCTGACCTCGGTGAGCATGTTCTCGATGATCTGCGGCACCTGGGCGGCGATCCGCGCCTGCACGGCGTGGCGTCCGCTCTCGGGCAGCGCGTCCCACAGCCCCGGGCGAATCTGTTCGGCGATGTCGCGGGAGATCTCGTCGACGGCCTGCGTCAGCGGCTCCCGCAACGTCTCCAACGCGTCGTCGACGTCGATGCGGTCCAGCAGTTCCTCGGGTCTGAGCAGGTTGGTGGTGAGCAGCTCTATGGTCTTCGACCCGACCTTGCCGGCCCGCCGCGGCACGATGCCCTGCCAGCCGAACGGGCCGACCCCTCGGAACTCGGTTGGCCGGTAGAGCATCTCCAGCGCGACGATCTTGGTGCTCCACCCGACGAACGCCGCGACGAACGGCATGGACAGATACACCCACCAGTACTCGCGGACGTCGGTGGTGATCTCGGTCCAACTCGACAACGCGACCGAGGTGACGGTCATCCGTGCTCGGCGCCCTCGGCGGCTGCCTGCCACAGCGACGTGCCCAGCGGCGACAGCGACAGCGTGTACCTCTCGATCCGCGCGGGCACCGGGCCCCTGGTCGCGGTCTTGATCGCGGCGAGCACCGCCGATTCGGCCAGCAGTACCTCGTATTCGGTGTCCAGGGCGGGGTCCTCGGGTCCGACCTCGACGAGGCCCAGTGAGAGCAGATGGCTGACGTACTGCGGCACCATGTGCGGCAGCGCGACGTTGGCGGTGCGGCCCACCAGCGACGCGTTCTCCAGCACAGCGCGCCGCGGGGTCCTGGACTGCTTCCAGCCGTAGACGTTCACCAGCGGTGACGAGGAGCCGTCCGACAGCGCGCCGAGGATGCGCGCCTCGTCGGCGACCAGCTGGTCGAGCAGATGGTGGTAGAGCTCGACCTGGCTGCCCCGAGTGTTCTGATCCAGGGCGCGGCCCAGCAGCGTGCTCATCTTCTCGGTGAGCGACGCGGTGTCGGGTTCAGGTGTCGCAGGCGCCTCCGCCCGGTCGGCCGGCTCCTCGGGGGCGGGGGTCCCCTTCGGGTCGAGGGCGTCGAGCCCGGTCCGCAACGCGCCGACGACCTGTTTCTCGGTCCAGGTGTAGAGGTCGAGGCCGGTGCGCACGGCATCGATAGCGTGGTTCATCAGCCCGCGCGGGACATACGGGTTCGGCATAGACAGAGAAGTTAACGGGTGTCACCCGGGGGCTCGCGGCAAGGCGGTCGATTGGGTGGCGGGGGTGCCGGGTACGACACCGTCATGACTATCTCGACCCTGAAGACAGAAGACGCCGGGCCCCGCGCGGTGAGCCGCAGTGTGCAGGTGTCCGCGCCGGTGGCGGCCCTATTCGAGCTGATCGCCGACCCGCACCGGCATCCAGAGATCGACGGTTCGGGCACGGTGCGCGACGTCGACGTCAAGGGGCCGCACCGGCTGAACACCGGCGACAAGTTCACCGTCGGGATGACGCAGTACGGCGTGCCGTACAAGATCACCTCGAAGGTCACCGCGGTGGAAGAGAACCGCGTCGTGGAGTGGGAACATCCGCTCGGGCACCGGTGGCGCTGGGAGTTGGCCGAGGTCGGCCCCGGCGCGACGAAGGTGACCGAGACCTTCGACTACTCGACGGCCAAACTGCCGGTCATGATCGAGCTGCTCGGGATGCAGAAGAAGAACGCCGACGGCATCGAGTCCACACTGCTGGCCCTGGCCAACCGCTTCGATACGCACTGACGTGCGCCGATACCGACTGTTCACGATGTCGTCATGAGGTCGGTATCCCGGCGACGAGCCGTGCCCGCCCAGCGGCGGCACAATGGGCCTCATGGACAGTGAGAACGGAACTCGGGCGCACTCGCCCGTTTGGCGTGACCCGCTGTCAGCGGGATGGCGCGCTCACCGCGGCCTGTTGCTGCTGCGCCTTCGCTGGCACGAGCGGCGGGCCGGCGCCGACGGGCGGGACTGACTCCTCAGCGCGGCGTCATGCCGGCGGCGCGGTACGCGTCGTCGATGAGCGCCATGTTGGCCACGGCGTCGGCGGTGTCCAGAGGCAGCGGTGTGCCGTGGCGGACATGTTCGGCGAACGCCTCCAGCTGATAGGTGTAGGAGGCGCGCGGACCGAAGTGTTCGACGGTGGTGCCGTCCTCGGTGTGCACGGTGAGCCGGTCGTCGTCCGGGGGCTTGATGAAGTTGTGGACGAACGCCTCCCCTCGGGTACCGATCAACCGCAGCGTGAACGAGTACTCGTCCTCGACCATCGAGTTCGACGTGAACCCGGTCAGTCCCGACGGGAACACCAGCTCGGCGTCGAACCGCTCGTCGACACCCGGGGTGCGCTGCACCGCCGTCGCCGACACCACCGCCGGCGCACCGAACCGGCGCAGCACATGAAGCCCGTAGCAGCCCAGGTCCATCAGCGCCCCGCCGGCGAGCTCCAGAGACCAGCGCGGGTCGTCGGGCTGTGGTTCGGGCATCCCCATCCGGATCTCGACGCGGGTCAGTTCACCGAGGGTGCCGTCGCCGGCGAGCGCGAGAGCCCGCTGATTGGCGGGGTGGAACAGGTAATGGAATCCCTCCATCACGGTGACGCCGGCGACGTCGGCCGCCGCCGCGACCCTGGCCGCCTCGGCGCGGTCACGCGCGAACGGCTTCTCGGTCAGCACGGGTTTGCCCGCCGCGACGGCGGCGAGATTCCACGGTGCGTGCAACGCGTTCGCCAGCGGGTTGTAGATGACGTCGACCTCGGGGTCGCTGACCACGTCCTGATACGTCGGCAGCACCCGCTCCACGCCGTACTTGCCGGCGAACACCTCCGCGCGCAACGGATCACGCGCCGCGACGGCCACCAGCCGGTGCCCGAGTTCCCGGGCGGGCTCGACGATCGCCGACTCGGCGATGCGGGACGCACCCAGGATGCCGATGCGCAGCGTCACGACGCGACGCCGGAGGCTGCGCCCTGCAGGAACCGGACGCTGGCGAGCACGTCGTCCAACGGGCCTTCCCCGGCACCGGGGGCCCCGGCGAGGATCTTGTCCTGCTCCATCACGTACCAGCCGTCGAACCCGTTGTCCTCCAACGCCGTGACGATGCCGGCGATGTCGACGTCGCCCGCGCCCAGCGGCACGTACATACCCGCCGCCACCGCTTCGGTGTAGGTCATCTCACCCGACTGCACCTTGGCGGCGAGGCCGGCGTCGACGTCCTTGAGGTGCGCATGTTTGATGCGGTCCGGTACCTCCCGGGCCAGCGTCAGCGGATCGGTGCCGCCGATGAGCAGGTGGCCGGTGTCCAGGCACAGCGGGATACGCGATCCGGTCAGCACCCGGTCCACCTCGGCGCGGGTCTCCACCAGCGTGCCGACGTGAGGGTGCAGCACCGCGGTCAGGCCTCGTGCCGCGATGATGCCGGCCAGCCGGTCCAGGTTTGAAAGCATTGTCCGCCACTGTGTGTCGGCGAGCACCGGACGCTCGTCGTAGCCGTCCTGACCGGTTGCCGCGGCGAGCACCACGACACCGGCTCCGGCGGCGACCAACGACTCCAGCGGGCCTGCGAGGTCGTCGGCCGGGTCGTGGTCGTCGCGGTAGAGCACCACCGGGACGAAGCCGCCCACACACGCGAGCCCGTGTCCGTCGAGCAGCCGCACCAGTTCGACGGTGTCGGATGGAAGGAAGCCGTCGGGGCCGAGTTCGGTTGCGGTCAGCCCGGCCTCGCGCATCTCGGTCAGTACCTGGTCGGGGCCCAGCTGATATCCCCAGCCCGGGACCTCACACACTCCCCACGAGATGGGTGCGCCCGCGATCTTCACTGCTTGGCCTCCTTGCGAACCGCTTCGATGCTGACCGGGACACCCCGGCGCAGGGACTCCGTTGCGGCTTCGGCGATCCACGCGACCTCGACCGCGTCGGCGACGGTGGCACCCTGAATCGGGCCGCCCCGAACGAGTTCGACGAATGCGCCCAGCTCGGTGCGGAACGCCTCGGTGAACCGGTCCATGAAGAAGTGGTGCGGCTGGCCCGACGGGAACTCGACCGCGGGGTCGGCGTTGAGCACCGGGGCACCCTGATCCCAGCCGGCCACCACGGTGTCGTCGAACCCGTGCACCTCGAGGCGGCAGTCGTAGCCGCGGCCGTTGTACCGGGCCGCGGACACCACCCCGAGTGCGCCGCCGTCGAAGCGGACCACCACGGCGGCGGTGTCGACGTCACCGTACTCGGTGAACAGCGGGTCCCCCTGCACGCTGCCGGTGGCGTACACCTCGACCACCTCTTGTCCTGTGACCCAACGGATCACGTCGAAGTCGTGCACCGCGCAGTCGCGGAAGATGCCGCCCGAACCCTTGATGTAGTCCATCGGCGGGGGAGCGGGATCCATCGTGGTGCTGCGTACGGTGGTCAGCGCCCCCAGCGATCCGCTGTCGACCGCGGCCTTCACCGCGGCGAACGCGGTGTCGAACCGGCGCTGGTAACCCACCTGGACCGGCACCCCGGAGCGGGCGATGAGATCGGCGACCCGCTGGCTCTCCGCGGCCGTCGATGCGATCGGCTTCTCGCAGAACGTCGGCAGCCCCCGCTCGACGGCGGCGAGGGTCAGTTCCGCGTGTGCCGGGGTCGCGGCGGCCACGACCACGCCGTCGACACCGGAAGACAGCAGCTTCTCCACCGAATCCATCGGTGTGGCACCGTATTTGGCGGCGACCTCACCGACGACGTCGGCGCGTTCGTCGGTGATCACCAGCCCGGAGACGTCGGGCAGGTTGGTCAGGGTCTCGGCGTGGAATGCGCCGATCCGGCCCAGCCCGATCAGTCCGAGTGTGGTCATGGGGTTCTCCGTTCGTTCTGCTCGCCGAGTGCGAGGTCGAGGTCTTGTGGGGTGAGGTCGTCGGCCAGTGCCTGCAGCACGGTGTCCACTTGGCTGGGCGGGGCGAGGCTGCCAATCGGCTGGTCGCTGTCCAGGTTGGTCGGGAACGCGTAGCCCTCCGCGGTCGCGATCACGACGTTCTCGATCTCGCGGACCGGCCGGCCCGCCGCCCGCATCGCGCGCAGCACCGGGTAGACGGCCCGCACCATGGCGGTGCGGTCCATCGCCTCCATCGCCCGCCCGAACGGCGAGCTGATCTGCATCAGGTTGGCGATGCGCCGGATGTCTGCCGAAAAGTTGGTTCCCGCACCGTGATACAGCGCCGGATTGAAGAACACCGCGTCGCCTTTGCCTAACGGCACCTGCACGTGGTGTGCGGCGAAGTAGTCGATGAACTCCGGCCGGTTGAACGCGATGTAGCCGCCGGTGAAGCGCTGCGAGTGGGGCAGCAGCATGGTCGGCCCGCTCTCAACCGGCATGTCGCAGTGCGCGACGGCGCCCTGCAGTGTCAGCGCCGGCGAGGTGCGGTGGATGTGCGCGGGGTAGGCGGCGAGGTGGTCCTCGGGAACGAACCCGAGGTGGTAGTCGCGGTGGGGGACTTGGGCCTTGCCGCCGGGATTGACGACGTTGACCTGTGAGGTCACCTGATACCGCGGGCCCAGCCATGCCTGGCAGACGAGCGCGAGCGCGTCGTTGGCGTAGTACTCGGCGAAGACCTGGGGGTCATGCAACGCGAGCTTCTGCGCGGCGTTCCAGATGCGGTCGTTGGCGCCGGGCGTGCCGAAGTGGTCGCCCGCGGCGAGCCCGGCCGAGCGCTGCGCCTCGATGATCGCGAAGAACGCGTCGCTGGCCCGATCCACGATGCCGGGGTCGAACGCGCCGGTGAACACCACGACCCCGGGCCCGTCGGACAGCGCGCGGATGAGTTCGGCCTGCAGCGCCCGCCTGCTGACCGCGCCGGCCATCGCCTGCGCCGAGTAGACGAGCACGTTGCCGCGCACCTCCTCGGCGTGCGGGTAGTCGGCCAGGGCGGTGTCGCGCTCCACCTGCGCGCGGAAGTCGTCCAGGCTCAGATCGGATTCGCCGAGCCAGGGTGCCTGCTCGGCGTCGAGGGGCTCGGCGTGGAGGGGCGTCATGGCAGTAGTCTTGCTGTGATCGAGGACGCAATCAACGGCATAAACCCATCAAAAACACCTCACCAATTGCCCGCGAGCAGACGCGAACTTGCACCTTTCGGGGCGAATGCGTGCGCGTTCGCGTCTGCTCGCGGGGGAACCAGGGGGCCGACGGTGCCGCACCGCTACAAAGTGCGCGAGATCGCGCAGCAGGCCGGTCTCAGCGAGGCGACGGTCGACCGCGTGCTGCACCAGCGGCCCGGGGTCCGGGAGAGCACCGTCGCCGAGGTCAACCAGGCGATCGCCGACCTGGACAAACAGCGTGCGCAGTTGCGACTGAACGGCCGTCGCTACCTGATCGACGTCGTGATGCAGACCCCACGGCGATTCTCGGACGCGTTCCGCGCGGCCGTCGAGGCCGAACTGCCCGCGTTCGCGCCGGCGATGGTGCGTGCGCGGTTCCATCTGTGGGAGTCGGGCACCACCGCCCAGATGGTGGACACGCTGGCACGGCTGCGCGGCAGTCACGGCGTCGTACTCAAAGCGCAGGACGAACCCGAGGTGGCCGAGGCGATCGACCGCCTCGTCGATTCCGGCGTCCCGGTGGTCACCTACACCACCGACGTGCCGGCCAGCGCCCGCTGCGGCTATGTCGGAATCGACAACCACGGAGCCGGCGTGACCGCGGCCTACCTGGTTGCGCAGTGGCTCGGCGAGAATCCATCCGGTGTCCTGATCACGTTGAGCCGCACGGTGTTCCGGGGGGAAGGTGAGCGCGAGGTCGGGTTCCGGTCGGCGCTGCGCGGTTCCGGGCGTCCGGTGGTCGAGGTCAGCGACGCCGACGGGATCGACGCGACGCAGGAGCGGTTGGTCCTCGACGCGCTGAAGGCCAATCCCGGGGTGGAGGCGGTGTACTCCGTCGGCGGCGGCAACGTCGCGACCGTCGCGGCGTTCGACAAGCTCGGGCGCGAGTGTCGGGTGTTCGTGGCCCACGACCTCGACGCGGACAACCGTCGGCTGTTGCGGGAGGGGCGCATCTCGGCCGTTCTGCACAACGATCTCCGGGCCGACGCGCGGCTGGCACTGCGGCTGATCCTGCAGGAGCGGGGCGCGCTGCCGGTGGAGCCGGCCAGGCCGGTGCCCATCCAGATCGTCACGCCCTACAACCTGCCGGTGCACTACTGAGTGGTGCTCCGGAACAGCCGAATCGCCGAATCGCGGCACCCCTCGTTACCATTTGGTGTCCCACGGTGTCTTGAGCGCCGACAAATGCCAGGAGATCAATCGGTGCCGCGAGACCTTGTCAACGGTGTGACCATCCTGGGGAACCTGGCCATCGACATCATCAACGGCGGCCCGGCGAGCCCGGGTGGCTGCGCTTCGTTCGCCGGCACCGCGCTGGAGGCCTCCGGAGGTGCGGGCCGCATCGTCGCGATGGGCGCCGAGTCCGACCACGCACTGTTCGATGCGCTGTGCCAGCGATTCGGCGACATGATCCAGGTCCTTCCTGCCGATCGCACCAGCGCGTTCCACCTCGACTACGACGACATCGACCACCGCCACATGGCCGTCGACGAGATCGGGCCGGTCTGGGGCGCCGCCGAGATCGAGGCCGCCGATCCGGACACCACCTGGGTGCACCTCGCGCCGCTGTTGCGCACGGATTTCCCGGCCGAGACGCTGGCGCTGCTGTCCGCGCGCGGGCACCGCGTCGCCTACGACGGTCAGGGCCTCGTGCGCGCCGACCGGCGCGGTCCGCTCGTGGAGGACCGGCATTTCTCCGCCGATCTGCTGACCCATCTCGACGTCCTGAAGCTGGCCGAGGACGAGGCCGTCGTGGTGGCCGACGGCCCGTTCGACGCCGAGGCCGCCGAACGGCTCGGGGTTCCGGAGATCGTGGTGACCTACGGCTCCGAGGGCTGCCACATCTATACCGACGGCGGCGTCATCCACGTCCCCGCGGCGTGGCGGGTGCTCGACGTGCAGACCACGGGCGCCGGTGACATGTTCACCGCGAGCTATGTGGCCAATCGGGCAGCAGGTGCCGATCCCCGGCGCGCCGCCGAACAGGCGAGCAAGCTCGTCGCTTCCGAACTCGACAAGCGCCGGGTCGGGTCCGTACCGCTCTGAGCCGCCCCCGGTGCTCGCTGTGCTTGCTGCGGGCTACCGACCGGTAACCCCAGTCTTAGAGAATGCCATTCTCCTGAACGTGACGAACGCCACAAAACCCCGCGCTGTTTCCTGGCGGGGACGTGTTGAGCTGGGTATACGTGTCAGCTTTACTTGGCGGTAACCCGTGAGTCCTTTTCTGGTCAGCCTAAGAGAAGTGCAATAATCGGTACTCCCAGTGACAGAAACATTTGGGTAGCCATTTCGTATCGGAGCGACGTGCACTTCGCGGCCGCCGGCTGAGCCGGCAATGCAGCCGGAGTTGCGACGCGGAGATGTGCGGCCTGACGAGACGTTGAGAGGCAGGGTCGTGAGTTCAAACGGCAGTGACTCCGCTAACGGCACCGCCCCCCGGCAAAAGCTGGAGAAGGTCGTCATCCGGTTCGCCGGTGACTCCGGTGACGGTATGCAGCTGACCGGCGACCGCTTCACCTCAGAAGCCGCGCTGTTCGGCAACGACCTTGCCACCCAACCGAATTACCCGGCGGAGATCCGGGCGCCCCAGGGCACGCTGCCGGGCGTCTCGTCGTTCCAGATCCAGATCGCCGACTACGACATCCTGACCGCAGGCGACCGCCCCGACGTGCTCGTCGCGATGAACCCGGCCGCGCTGAAGGCCAACGTCTCCGACCTGCCCCGCGGCGGCCTGATCATCGCGAACTCCGACGAGTTCACCAAGCGCAACCTCGCCAAGGTCGGTTACGACTCCAACCCCCTGGAGAGCGACGAACTGTCCGACTACGTCGTGCAGGCGGTGCCGATGACGACGCTGACGCTCGGCGCCGTCGAGGAGATCGGCGCGACCAAGAAAGACGGTCAGCGCGCCAAGAACATGTTCGCGCTCGGACTGCTGTCGTGGATGTACGGCCGCGAGCTCGCGCACAGCGAGGCGTTCATCCGCGAGAAGTTCGCCCGCAAGCCCGACGTCGCCGAGGCCAACGTCCTCGCGTTGAAGGCCGGGTGGAACTTCGGTGAGACCACCGAGGCGTTCGCGACCACCTACGAGGTCGCGCCGGCGAAGCTCAAGACCGGCGAATACCGGCAGATCTCCGGCAACACCGCGCTCGCGTACGGCCTCGTCGCCGCCGGTCACCTGTCCAACCTGCAGGTCGTGCTCGGCACCTACCCGATCACGCCCGCGTCGGACATCCTCCACGAGCTGTCCAAGCACAAGAACTTCAACGTGATGACGTTCCAGGCCGAGGACGAGATCGCCGGTATCGGTGCCGCGATCGGCGCCTCCTACGGCGGCGCGCTCGGGGTGACCAGCACCTCTGGTCCCGGTATCTCGCTGAAGTCGGAGGCCATCGGCCTGGCCGTGATGACCGAGCTGCCGCTGATCGTCATCGACGTCCAGCGCGGCGGCCCGTCGACAGGTCTGCCGACCAAGACCGAGCAGGCCGACCTGCTGCAGGCGATGTTCGGCCGCAACGGTGAGTCCCCGGTGGCGCTGCTGGCGCCGCGCTCGCCGTCGGACTGCTTCGACATCGCGGTCGAGGCCGCGCGGATCGCGATCGACTACCACACGCCGGTGATGATCCTGTCCGACGGCGCGATCGCGAACGGCTCGGAGCCGTGGGCCATCCCGGACATCTCGACGTACGAGCCGATCGAGCACACCTTCGCCAAGGAGGGTGAGCCGTTCCAGCCCTACGCGCGCGATCCCGAGACGCTGGCCCGTCAGTTCGCCGTCCCCGGCACTCCGGGTCTCGCGCACCGCATCGGCGGCCTGGAGTCGGCCAACGGCTCCGGCAACATCTCCTATGAGCCGAAGAACCACGACCTGATGGTCCGGCTGCGCCAGGAGAAGATCGGCGGAATCAAGGTCCCCGACCTCGAGGTCGACGATCCGACCGGCGATGCGGACCTGCTGATGCTCGGCTGGGGCTCCAGCTACGGCCCGATCGGCGAGGCCTGCCGACGCGCCCGGCGCAAGGGCATCAAGGTGGCCCACGCCCAGCTGCGGCACCTGAACCCGTTCCCGGCCAACCTCGGCGACGTGCTCAACAAGTACGCCAAGGTGGTCGTCCCGGAGATGAACCTCGGCCAGCTCGCGCTGCTGCTGCGCGGCAGGTACCTGGTCGACGTCCAGTCGGTGACCAAGGTGGAGGGGATGGCGTTCCTGGCCGACGAGGTCGAGGGCATCATCGACTCGGCGCTGGACGGAACGCTCGGCGACAAGGAAATCGAGAAGGCCAAGTTCGCCCGGTTGGCCGCGGCCACAGTGGAGAGTGTGGGAGTGAGCGCATGACTGACCTCGTAGGCACCGACCTCGGACTGACGCCGGGCGCGCTGACGAAGACCAGCCTGGTGCCCAAGACCGACGTTCCGCAGAAGGGCAAGGATTTCACCAGCGACCAGGAGGTCCGCTGGTGCCCCGGTTGCGGTGACTACGTCATTCTCAACACCATCCGCAACTTCCTGCCCGAGCTGGGTCTGCGGCGCGAGAACATCGCGTTCGTCAGCGGCATCGGCTGCTCCAGCCGGTTCCCGTACTACCTGGAGACCTACGGGTTCCACTCGATCCACGGCCGCGCGCCGACCATCGCCACCGGCTTGGCGCTGGCCCGCGAGGATCTGTCGGTCTGGGTCGTCACCGGTGACGGCGATGCGCTCTCGATCGGCGGCAACCACCTGATCCACGCGCTGCGCCGCAACATCAACATCACGATCCTGCTGTTCAACAACCGGATCTACGGTCTGACTAAGGGTCAGTACTCGCCGACCTCGGAGACCGGCAAGGTCACCAAGTCGACCCCGATGGGCTCGCTGGACTACCCGTTCAACCCGGTGTCGCTGGCCCTGGGCGCGGAGGCGACGTTCGTCGGCCGTGCGCTGGATTCGGACCGCAAGGGTCTGACCGAGGTGTTGCGCGGCGCCGCCGAGCACCGCGGGGCGGCGCTGGTCGAGATCATGCAGGACTGCCCGATCTTCAACGACGGCTCCTTCGACGCGCTGCGCAAAGAGGGCGCCGAGGAGCGGTTGATCAACCTCGCCCACGGTGAGCCGATCACGTTCGGCACCGACGGTGAGTACTGCGTGATCAAGTCCGGCTACGGGCTGGAGGTCGCCAAGACCGCCGACGTGTCCGCCGCCGACATCGTCGTGCACGACGCGACGCTGGAGGATCCCGCGTACGCGTTCGCGCTGTCGCGGCTGTCGGAGCAGAACCTCGACCACATGGTCATGGGCATCTTCCGCAAGGTCAGCAAGCCGACCTACGACGACGCGGCGCGTCAGCAGATCGCGTCGGCCCGCGACGCCAAGGCGCATGACACCGCGGCGCTGCAGGCTCTGCTGCGTGGCAAGGACACCTGGACCGTCGACTGATCGGACCGCCTGACGGTCGACGACCACTGCGCTAACGTCGCGGTGTGACGTCGTCGCTGTCGTTGGCTGGTGTTGTTCTCGCTGGTGGTGCATCGCGGCGGATGGGCCGCGACAAGGCCACCCTGGTGGTGGACGAACCCTCCGGTTCCCCGACCACCATGGTCGAGCGGGTGGTGTCGGTGCTGCGCGCCCGCTGCGATCCGGTGTTCGTGATCGCGGCCCCCGGTCAGGCGCTTCCCGATCTCGACGCCGTCGTCCTGCGTGACGAGGTTCGCGGAGTGGGCCCACTACTGGCCACCGGGAGGGGACTGCGTGCCGCCGCCGAGGCCGGCCGCCGGCACGCGTTCGTCAGCGCCGTGGACATGCCCGCGCTGACCCCCGACCTGATCGACACCCTCGCCGCTCCGGCCGAGCGGCTCGACGCGGACGTCGTGCTGCCATGGGACGGGCGCGATCACTACCTGGCGGGTATCTACCGGACCGCACTGCACGGCGTCGTGTCGGATCTACTCAGGACCGGCGCCCGCAGTATGCGCGCGCTGGTCGACTCCGTGGACACCCAGCGGATCGTGCTCCCGGAGCAGCCGGCACTCGCGAACGTCAACACCGCGGAGGACCTGGAGGCCATCCGCCCGCCCCGATTGGCCTAGCAAATTCGCCATTTCCGTCCGCGAGAATTGCCGTTATCTTCAGCAGCATTCTCCGCCAATTGGCTTCCGTATTTCTGCCGTAATAAAAGGCGCGATCATCGGCTCGCGCGGCACAGGGTAGCCGGTAGCCATGTCATCGGCCGGCGAGTCCCCGTGTGTACGAAGAGATTTCGCGGACAGATTCTCCGAAACAGCGTCTCCTCGCCACCTTTGGTCGCCTTACATTAGGCATCGAAATAGTGGATTCCGTCCAATTTGACACTATCGCGGTCGCGGCCGGTGGGTCGGCGAGAAATGGGCATCGGCGGCGCGGGGCAGTAGTGGCAGGGTCGGCCATATGCGTTGCCCTGCAGCATCTTTGCTGCTATTGGTGCCGGGGTCGGCCTCGGCGCACGGGGGCCGGGTCAAACGGCCCGGGAGAGGGAGGCATCCCCCGGGGATCACAGCTCGGAATCCGCGTCAATGCCGAAAGGGCAAGCTTTTTCGTGCAAACGGCGCGGTGAACAAGTGTTTTGCGGTGGCCCAGCTCACAAAATGCCGGTGATTTGGCTCACTTCTGGTTTGCTCTCGCCCGACCCGACGTGGTCGGCGAAACCGATCGTTGACCTGCGTGGACGTCGGCACCCCTGCGTCGTGATCAATCCGTTATCTGTCCGCGACCTGTTCCTGACCGAGATGACTTTGGGTGGATCGGTTTGTACGGTCCATTGGAGCTTCTCAGGGAGCAAATAACTCAAAACCACTAACCAGCGTGTGAGTGGAGCCCGGAAGCCGGACCGGCTTGCTGTGGCTGCCGGGTTCACCCAACCCGGTGAGGTCCGATGCGACCTCCCCTGTTGTGCCTGACCGAGACGGCACGATCCGACCACCCCCGGCCTGCCCTGCAGGCATCACGCCCGTGTGACACCGCCGTGTCTCGCGGGTGTCGATGGCGCGCGCTCGGCGAAAGGACAGAAGTTGAAGAACATCCGCAAGACTTTCGGGCTGGCCACCATCGCCGGCGCGCTCGCCGTCGCGCCCCTGGCGCTGGCAGGCACCGCGAACGCGAACGTCGACTGGGACGCCGTGGCGGCCTGTGAATCGGGCGGTAACTGGTCCATCAACACCGGTAACGGCTACTACGGTGGCCTGCAGTTCACGATGAGCACCTGGCAGGCCAACGGCGGCACCGGCTCGCCGCACAACGCCAGCCGTGAAGAGCAGATCCGCGTGGCCAACAACGTGCTGCAGTCCCAGGGCATCGGCGCGTGGCCGACCTGCGGCGGCCGCGGCTGACCGCGCCCCCACTTCGTCGAAAGGCGGTGCCGACCACGGTCGGCACCGCCTTTTCGTCGTCGACCCAATCTCCTCAGAGACCTCTTACGTCAGATAAGCAACTACTAAAACTTTCATCTCTTCGGTAACAGGTGACTTACCTCACTCGACAGTTCGGGTAGCCGCAAGGTCATGGTCGGGGAAGGACCGCAAAGATGAACGTTCGCAAGATTGTCAGCCAGGGCCTGATGGCCGCCGCGATCTCCGGAGCGCTCGCCGTCGTGCCGATGGCGATGGACAGCACCACGGCCACCGCGCACGCCGATTCCGTCAACTGGGACGCGATCGCGCAGTGCGAGTCGGGCGGGAACTGGGCGATCAACACCGGCAACGGCCACTACGGCGGTCTTCAGTTCAAGCAGGCGACCTGGTCGGCCAACGGCGGCGCCGGGAACCCGGCCACCGCCCCGCGCCACGAGCAGATCCGTGTCGCCGAGAACGTGCTGCGCACCCAGGGGCTCAAGGCGTGGCCGAAGTGCGGCGCCAAGGGCATGGCCGCTCAGGTGTGGGGCAACCCGGCGCCGACGCAGATGCCCGCGGTCGTCCCGGCCACCGCGCCCGGCAAGGCCAACGGCTGCGCCACGATGCCGACCTCGGTGTTCGGCGGCATCGTCGACCTGCGCAAGATGTGCACCGCGCTGTTCGTCCCGCGCTCCGCGCGCTGACCGGGCGGTCAGCCGACCAGGTCGGCCGGCGTCGGCAGCACGAAGGCCGAGCGGGCTGCGATCCCGGCCAGATGGGACGTGACCACTCGTTCCGGGATCAACGCCGTCGCCCGGCTTGCCAGTCCGCCGAGCGCGGCCGGGCGAAGGTTCACCACCCGCCCGATCAACTCCGCCTCCCGCACCAGCCGCCGGACCCTGCGCTTGCGGTACGCGCCGAACCGGGAGAACGCCGTCTCGAGATCGGGCGCCAGGTCCACGAACCGGGCCAGGATCGCCGCGTCCTCGAGGGCCTGGCAGCCGCCCTGGCCGAGATGCGGCCGCATCGGGTGGGCCGCATCGCCGATCAGCACCGCCCGGCCTCGCGACCAGTGGGTCGCCTGGGCGCGGTCGTACAGATCGTTCCGCAATAGATCGGCCGGATCCGTGGCCGCGACCAACTGGGGAATCGGATCGGCCCAGCCGGCGAGTTTGGCCGTCAGATAAGCGTGCTCGCCGCCCGGAGCGGCCGACCCCTCCGGTGTGCGCTCCGTCGCGAACCAGTAGGTGTGGCTCGTGCCCAACGGCACATGGCCCACCTGGGTGCCCGGTGCCAGCGTTTCGCCGCCCAGGTCGGGGTCCAGCGGGCACGCCGCGACGCCGCGCCACGCGGTGTAGCCGACATAGCGGGTGCGCAGCGGCCCGTTCAGCGTGCGGGCGACAACGGAGTTGACGCCGTCCGCGCCGACCACCGCATCGGCCTCGCGGACCTGGCCGTCGGACAGCGTGATCCGTGCCGACGACATGGCCGCGGTCACCGCGGCCACCGCCACGCCCGCGTGCACCGAGCCGGCCGGGAGTGCGTCCCGCAGGATGTCGGTCAGTGTCGACCGGCGGACCACCACGAGCGGCTCGCCGAGGGCGTCGACGATGCGCTGCGCCGAGGGGCGGCGCACCCAGGTGCCGTCGCGCCAGCGGATCGCGCCTGCGGTGACCCGTCCGCCGGCCTCGCGCACGGCGTCGCCGAGCCCGATCGCATCGAGCGCGGCCAGCGCGTTGGGCCACAGGCTGATACCCGACCCCGAACCGACCTCGGCACGTTGTTCGATCACCGAGACCTGATGGCCCGCGCGCCGCAACGCGATGGCGGCGGACAATCCGGCGATGCCGGCGCCGATCACCGAGATGTGCGCTGACATGCCGCGACCCTATCGGGGCAGGCGTCAACTGGACGAGACAGCACAGTCACATTGCCGAAACGCGAGGCTGGTTTCCTGAAGGGCAACCCTGTCAACCTGTGGTGTACCGAAAGGTGTCATTGACTTATGAGACCTGCTCTCGAGCTCACAAGCGTGCCGCCGTGGGCCGTGACCGCGACCCGACCCCGCGCCGACACGTCCGGACGGTACTGGACCGTCATCGCCTTCGGCGCCGGCGGCGACGAGGTGGTCCGTGACTGGAGCGACGAGATCTACGCCGCCGGGCGCGAATCCGGGTTGAGGATCCACCGGGTCGACGAGCACGACGCGGACGCGGCGTGCGCTGCGCTGGTCGCCGACGTGGCCGGCGCCCGTGTCGGTTGGCGGCTGATGCTCGCCGGGCCGGCGAACGCCTGTCTACGGGTGCGCGCCACGGCACTCGACCTCGGCATCGCCGACGACGAGATCGTCGTCGCGTCCACCGAGGTCGGACTGCGCACCGTGCAGTGCGTGCACTGCCGCGCCGTCACATCGTTGCGGGCCGAACTGGAGGACGTCGTGCCGTGCGTGGGCTGCGGTCGCAATCTCGTTGTGTACTACCACGTCTCACGGCGGCAGGGTGCGCACCTCGGCTTCATGATCGATGCCGAAGAGGTGGCGTCGTGACCGCGCTGAAGCTCACCGTGGCCGCGGTCGACGATTCGATCGACGGCATCCGCACCCTGACGCTGACCCACGTCGACGGCGCCCCGCTGCCGTCGTTCACCCCGGGCAGCCACATCGTCGTCGAGTGCGAGACGACCGGCCGGCCGGCCAACGCCTATTCGCTGACCGGGGACGGGGTCGCCCCGGAGCACTACGTGATCTCGGTGCTACGCCGGGCGGACCAGCCCGTGGGTGCGGTCAGCGGATCGCAATGGATCCACGACGAACTCGCGGTCGGGGACACCCTGATCGCGCGTCCGCCGCGCAGTGCGTTCGCACCGGTCCTGCGCGCGCGCCGACATCTGTTGGTGGCGGCCGGGATCGGCATCACCCCGATGGTGTCGCACCTGCGCAGCGCGAAGCTGTGGGGCCGCGACGTCCGGCTGTACTACATCCACCGGCCGGGGCGTGACGCCTACGTCGACACGATCCGCGAACTGACCGAGTATGCGTCGATCCACACCCGGCGCGCACCGTTCGCCACCGAGATCTCGGCCGCCCTCGCCGCCCAACCTCTCGGCGCCCATCTCTACATCTGCGGACCACCCGCGTTCATCGAGTTCGTCGGCGTCACCGCCACGGCGCTGGGCTGGCCGGCGAGTCGAATCCACGTCGAGCACTTCGGTTCCGACGCCCTCGATCCCGGCGAGCCGTTCTCCGTCCAGGTGCGCTCGACCGGGGAGAGGTTCACCGTCGAACCCGGTGTCTCACTGCTGGAGGCGTTGGAGCGGCGCGGATTCGACATCCCGAACCTGTGCCGCCGAGGCGTGTGCGGTGAATGCCGGATCCCGGTGGCCGGCGGCGCCGCGATCACGCACCGCGACCTGTATCTGACCGACGACGACAAGAGGGCGGGGGACTCGCTGATGGCGTGTGTGTCGCGTGGCTGCACCGACCAGACCCTGGAGGTGGCGCTGTGATCTCGGCACCGGACCTGATCGAGACGTTCCCGTTCCCGTTCGCGGCGGACACCTACCGCTATACCACCAATGTCGAGCCCGCCGGCTCGACGGTGACCACCCCGGCGGGACGCTGGGGCGAGCGGGTTGTGGACATCGACAGCGAATACGAGGCCGAACTCGCCGAGCGCGCAGAGATTCTCGCCGCCGACCCGACCCGGTATGCGGTGCTGCCGCATATGAGGACGGCGTGCTGGGACGCGATGATGACCCTGATGCGGGAGATGGCCACCGCCTACCCGGACACGATGTCGCTGCAGCGCAACGGGGCCGGCTGGCGATGGCGCAACGACCGTCTCGGCATCACCCAGGATTTCGTGTTGGGTGACGAGTCGACCCTGCCCGCCGAACCGCTGGCCTACATCGGCGGCCAAGTCCAGGAGGACATCGTGCTGCTCGACCAGCGCGACGGCGATCTGTTCGGCGACGCCGGGGTGGTGACCTTCGCGGCCGACTGGTCGTTCGGGTTCGACGTGGGGATGACCTTTCTGGAGATCCACGGTCCGGTCCCGCGGCTGCGGCAGACCGGCGTGATCACCCGTGCCCGCGAGTTCCTGATGCGGCTGCAGCCCGGCGAGACCTACCGGCGTACCAACTGGACGCTGACCATCGACCGGCGCCTCGACGTGTCGACCGAGCGCTATCACGAGTGGGGTCCCGACCGCACCCTGATTCAGTCCGTCTCCGACGAGGAGTTCGGGCGCCGGGTGCACCTTCGGGTCGAGGTGCAGCACCTGATCCGGCTGCCCGAGTCGGGATCGATCTGCTTCCTGATCCGCACCTACCTGCTGCCGCTCGCCGATCTGGCGGCCTATGAGCCGTGGCGCGTGCGCGCCGCGGCGGTGCTCGCCGACCTGCCCGACGACATGGCCGATTACAAGGGCATCATCGCCTACCGCGACCGCGCGGTCGCCTGGCTTCAGAACGCGGACTGAATCCCGCACCGAATGTACGGTTTCTGATCGGATTCGAACACGAACCCGACAGAAACCGTGCATTCGGCGTGCGATCCGACCCTGACCGTTTGACACGAAATCGCCCGGATCCATTCGGATCCGGGCGATTTCGTCGTTTGGCGTGATCAGTAGGTGGTTGGTTCGCCTTCGGCCGCAGGTCCCGGCTCCACCGGCTGGTGCTCGATGATCGCCTTGTATGCGTGGTTCTCGTGCTGGACCATCCGGACGAAGAAGCCGATGAACACCACGAGCGCAAGGATGAAGACGAGCCATACTCCGAGTGAGAATCCCCCGAAGGTGAACACCACACCCGCGTCGTCGTAACTGTCGATGGGACTGAACATTTACCTGACCTCCTCGCCGACTGCCAGAACCGCGGTGCCACTGCTCGACCGCATGGTCGTGACCGGGATGCCCTCCGGGTACGGCGTCGCGGGCACCTCGCTCAGGTCGAGACCCTGCTCTTCGACCGCCTTCGGAATGCGCAACAGACCAACCTTCTTCAGCCCAAGCGACACGAAGAAGGCCGGAATGAAGCCGAGTGCGGCGAACACGATCGCCCCGACCGCCTGGCCCCACAGCGACACCGAGGGATTGCCGTCGGTGTTGGGGTAGCCGGACAGGAAGATGCCCGCCATCAGCACCGAGTACAGACCGATTCCGCCGTGCACCGAGACCGCGCCCACCACGTCGTCGATCTTGAACTTCTCCAACAGCTTTCCGATGTAGGGAGCGATGCAGCCGGCGCCGAACGCGATCAGGAAGCCCAGGGCAGGGTGGTAGAGATCCATTCCGGACGCCACGCCGATCACACCGCACAGGCCACCGGAAATGGTCCAGAACGGTTCACCACGAGAGGTCAGATATGCGCCGATGATGCCACCGGCCAGACCCATCAGCGTGTTGAAGGCGAACGCACTCAGCGTCGTCGGGCTGGCGTAGATCGTGGCGTAGCCGTCGCCGGCGTAGATGACGCAGCCCATCAGGAAGCCGAAGAAGCCGGTGAAGATCAGCATCAGGCCCAGCATCGTCAGCGGCAGGTTGTGCGGCCGGATCGTCACGGGCTTGCCGTCAGGCAGGAACCGCCCGATGCGCGGACCGAGGTTGATCAGGATGCCCAGCGTTGCGAAGCCGGCGATCATGTGCACGCAGCCGGCGGCGCCGACGTCGTGGAAGCCGAGCTTGGTGAGCATCCAGCCGGCGCCATGCCAGCCCCACGCCGCACCGATGATCCACGTGACGGAGCCGACCATCACGGTCAAGACGAGGAAGCCGCTGGTCCGGATACGTTCCAGCACAGCGCCCGACATGATCGAGCCGGTGGTCGCCGCGAACAGCGCGAAGGCGCCCCAGAAGATGCCGCTGGCCGGGTCCTGGACGTTCGGGCCCATGTTGTCGCTCCACGGCAGCGCCGCCTTGGCCGCATCGTTGAACTCGATGAAGCCACTGGGCATCGCGTTGTAGAGGAACCAGCCGACGAAGTAGAACGACGCCACGATGGTGGCGAATGCCAACAGGTTCTTCATCGCCGTCGCCAGAACGTTCTTCGATCGCGAGGCGCCCACTTCGTAGGCGAGGAATCCCGCGTGGATGAGCATCATCAAAGCGATGGACATCCAGTAGAAGAATTCATTGTTGACGGACGCCATCGTTGCGAGTGCGTCCTCCACTTCAGGTGTCAAAGGAACCTCCGCCGTGTGGGTTGACTGACATGCCCCGAGCCGCCGCGTTTATTCGTAGTGTCCTCGAGGTACTGATGGTGTACGAGGGTTGACGCTAACCGTGGGAATGTGTCCCACCTGTCAAGGCGAGTTAATTCCGTGTGAAGTCGTGCCGTGGGCTGTGTTACGAAGAAGGCATGGCCGCTCATCCGGACGCGAATCCGGTCTCCAGCACACCGTTTCACGACCTCGACGAGTTCTTGTCCCTGCCCCGGGTCTCGGGACTGGCGGTGTCGCCCGACGGCGACCGGGTCGTGACGACGGTCGCGACGCTCGACGACAAGCGCGTCGAGTTCGTCAGCGCGCTGTGGGAACTCGACCCGACGGGACGTCGACCGGCCCGGCGGATCACCCACGGCAGGACGGGGGAGTCGGCTCCGGTGTTCACCGCCGACGGCGATCTGTTCTTCCTGGCCTCCCGGCCGGGCGCCGGTGAGGACAAGCCGCCCAAGGCTTTGTGGTGCCTGCCCGCCTCGGGCGGGGAAGCCTATCAGGTGTGCGCGATGCCCGGCGGCGTCGACGGCGTGGTGTCGGCGGGCGGCGCGACCGTGCTGGCCTCGTCGATGCTGCCGTCGGCCACCGACCTCGACGCCGACGAGAAGCTGCGTGCCGCGCGCAAGGACAACAAGGTGTCGGCGATCCTGCACGCCGGATACCCGGTGCGGTCCTGGGATCACGACATCGGGCCCGCGCAGACCCACCTGTTCCACGCCGACGGCGGCACCCGCCGCGATCTCACCGCCGGTCCCGCGGATGCACTGCGCGACAGCCACTTCGACGTCAGCCGTGACGGCGCCTTCGTGGTCACGTCCTGGAACGCCGCGGCACCGGGGGCGGCCCTGCGCAGCGTCCTGGTCCGGATCGACGTGGCCACCGGTGAGCGTGTCGTGATCGCCGACGATCCCGGCGCCGACCTCGGGTTCCCGGCGATCGCGCCGGACGGACGGTCGGTGGCCTACCTGCGGGAGACCCTGTCCACGCCGCATCAGGCACCCCGGATCACGTTGGGGCTGCTGCGTTTCGGCGGAGAACCGCGCGAGCTGACCGGCGACTGGGACCGCTGGCCCACCTCGGTGGCCTGGTCCCGCGACGGCTCGATGCTGATCGTCACCGCCGACGACAACGGGCGCGGGCCGATATTCGGGGTGGACCCGCAGACCGCTGCGGTGAGCGCCGTCGTCGCCGACGATCACACCTACTCCGACGTGCGCACCGCGCCCGGGGGAGTGCTGTTCGCACTGCGCAGCTCCTACGCGACGCCACCGCATCCGGTCCGGATCGACCCGGACGGAGCGGTGACCGTCCTGGATTGCGTTGCGCACCCGGAACTTCCGGGAACCCTCACCGAGATCACCACCACGGCAGAGGACGGGACGCCGGTCCGGTCGTGGCTGGTGCTACCCGCCGGTGAGGAACCCGCGCCGCTGGTGCTGTGGATCCACGGCGGCCCCCTGGGCAGCTGGAACGCCTGGCACTGGCGCTGGAATCCGTGGCTGATGGCCGCGCAGGGGTATGCGGTGCTGCTGCCCGACCCGGCGCTGTCCACCGGGTACGGACAGGACTTCATCCAACGCGGCTGGGGGGCATGGGGTTTCGCACCGTATACCGATCTGATGGCGGCCACCGACGCCGCATGCGCGCATCCGAGGGTGGACGGCACCCGCGCCGCGGCGATGGGTGGTTCGTTCGGTGGGTACATGGCCAACTGGATCGCCGGTCACACCGACCGCTTCGCCGCGATCGTGACCCACGCCGGCCTGTGGGCGCTCGACCAGTTCGGCGGCACCACCGACGGCAGCTACTGGTGGGCCAGGGAGATGACCCCGGAGATGACGAGTGCGAACTCACCGCACCTGTTCGTCGCCGACATCACCGCCCCGATGCTGGTCATCCACGGCGACAAGGACTACCGCGTGCCGATCGGTGAGGCGCTGCGGCTGTGGTACGACCTGCTCAGCCGTTCGGCGCTGCCCGCCGCCGATGACGGCTCGACCGAGCACCGGTTCCTGTACTTCCCGTCGGAGAACCACTGGGTGCTCAGCCCGCAGCACGCCAAGCTCTGGTACCAGGTGGTGCTCGCGTTCCTCGGCAGGCACGTGCTCGGCGAGGACAGCGAGGTGCCCGAACTGCTCGGGTAGCGTCGGCGGACATGAGTGGAAACCAGCGCGACCACGACATCGTCCTGTACGGAGCCACCGGATTCGTCGGGAAACTCACCGCGCAGTACCTGGCCACGGCGGGCAGCGGTGCCCGGATCGCGCTGGCCGGCCGCTCCACCGACAAGTTGCTCGCCGTGCGCGACTCGCTCGGCGAGGCGGCGCAGGACTGGCCTCTGATCGCCGCCGACGCGTCGCAGCCGTCGACCCTCAACGAGATGGCGGCCGGCACCCGTGTCGTGATCACCACGGTCGGCCCCTACCTGCGCTACGGACTGCCGCTGGTGGCCGCCTGCGCGGCCGCGGGCACCGACTACGCCGACCTGACCGGTGAGAGTCTGTTCGTCCGCAAGGCCATCGACCAGTACCACGAGCAGGCCGTCGAGACCGGGGCGCGCATCGTGAACGCGTGCGGGTTCGATTCCATCCCGTCCGATCTGACGGTGTTCGCGCTGTACCGGCAGGCGCAGCAGGACGGCACCGGCGAGCTCACCGACACCAACTTCGTCGCGAGGACCTTCGCCGGCGGCGTCTCGGGCGGCACCATGGCGTCGATGCTCGAGTTCGTCCGGGAAGCCGCGCAGGATCCCGACGGACGGCGACTGGTCGAGGATCCGTACACGCTGAGCCCGGACCGGGCCGCCGAACCCGAACTCGGCGCCCAACCCGACGCCCGGTGGCGGCGTGGCCGTGAGATCGCCCCCGAGCTCGACGGCTACTGGGTCGGTGCGTTCCCGATGGCGCTGCCCAACTCACGGATCGTGCGACGAAGCAACGCGCTGCTCGGCTACGGCTACGGCCGGCGCTTCGAGTACGGCGAGCAGATGAGCCTGGGCCGCTCGGTGGCCGCACCGGTGCTCGCGGCGATGGCGACGGCGGGCAACGCCGCCACCATCGGACTCGGAACCCGGTTCATCGACCGGGTGCCGCGCGGTGTGCTCGAGCGTGTCCTGCCCAAGCCGGGCACCGGACCCGACGAACGCACCCGCGAAAAGGGCCACTACACCGTCGAGACGTACACCACGACCAGCACGGGCGCGCGCTACGTTGCCCGGATGTCGCAGCAGGGCGACCCCGGGTACAAGGCCACCGCGGTGCTGCTCGGCGAGAGCGGCCTGGCGCTCGCGCTGGACCGCGACAAGCTGTCCGACCTGCGCGGGATCCTGACCCCGGCGGCCGCGATGGGCGATGCGCTGCTGGCCCGATTCCCCGCCGCCCAGGTCCGGCTCGACGTCACGCGATTGACCTAGCCGAAGTCTTCCGGGCGCCTGTCGGCGGGTCTACCGTCGGATCATGGCCGACCTCGATGAGCTCTACGCGCAGATTCCGACACAGCAGATCGCGCAGCGGCTGGGCGCGGACGAGAACGAGGTCAGCAGCGCGGTCAAAACACTGCTGCCGGTGCTCGTCGGCGGGCTGCAATACAACGCCGCGGACCCCGGCGCCGCGGCAGGCATCGCCGCCGCGGCCGACAATCACGCCGCCAGCGGCCTGCTCGACGGCGGCGTCGACGTCGACCAGGTCGACGAGACCGACGGGTCCAAGGCGATCACCAAGATCTTCGGCGGCAACGACACCGGTCAGGTGGCTTCGGCGCTGTCCGGTGGCGGCGCCGGGAACAGCGAGCTGATCGACAAGCTGCTCCCGATCCTCGCGCCGATCGTGCTCGCCTACATCGGCAGGAAGCTGTCCGGCGGGCAGAGCGCGCCGTCGGGTCAGTCCGGTGGCGGACTCGGTGACATCCTCGGCGGAATCCTGGGTGGCGGGAACAGCGGCGGGCAGGGCGCGGGTGGCGGAGGCGACAACCCGCTGGGCAGCATTCTGGGCAGCGTGCTCGGCGGGGACAAGGGCGGACCGCTCGGCGACATCCTGGGCGGTCTGCTGGGCGGGCGAAAGTAGGCGGTCCGTCGGGCGCGACCGAACCACCCGCAGGGACTTCCTAGAATGGCGCGGTGACTTCCCAGCCCAACTCCGACGGTGACGCGCGCAGCGTCCCCGAGCTCGACTCCCTGCCCAAGTCCTGGGATCCGGGGGCGGTAGAGAGCGATCTGTACGACGGCTGGGTCAAGGCCGGCTACTTCACCGCCGACCCCGCAAGCGACAAGCCGGCGTACTCGATCGTGCTGCCGCCGCCCAATGTGACCGGCAGCCTGCACATGGGCCACGCGCTGGACCACACCCTGATGGACGCGCTGACCCGGCGCAAGCGCATGCAGGGCTTCGAGGTGCTGTGGCTGCCCGGGATGGACCACGCCGGTATCGCCACCCAGACGCTGGTCGAGAAGCAGCTGGCCGCCGACGGCAAGACCAAGGAAGACCTCGGCCGCGAGCAGTTCATCGAGAAGGTGTGGGACTGGAAGCGCGAGTCCGGCGGCACCATCGGGGCGCAGATGCGCCGCATCGGCGACGGGGTCGACTGGAGCCGCGACCGGTTCACGATGGACGAGACGCTGTCGCGCGCCGTCCGCACGATCTTCAAGCGGCTCTTCGACGCCGGGCTGATCTACCAGGCCGAGCGGCTGGTCAACTGGTCCCCGGTGCTGGAGACCGCGATCTCCGACCTCGAGGTCAAGTACGAGGACGTCGAGGGTGAGCTGGTGTCGTTCCGGTACGGCTCGATGGACGACGCCGAACCGCACATCGTCGTCGCCACCACCCGGCTGGAGACGATGCTCGCCGACACCGCGATCGCGGTGCACCCCGACGACGACCGCTACCGCCACCTCGTCGGCACGACGCTGCCGCACCCGTTCCTCGACACCGAGCTCATCGTCGTCGCCGACTCGCACGTCGACCCCGAATTCGGTACGGGCGCAGTCAAGGTCACCCCGGCACACGACCCCAACGACTTCGAGATCGGCCTGCGACACCAGCTGCCGATGCCGACGATGCTCGACACCAAGGGCCGCGTCGCGGGCACCGGCACGCAGTTCGACGGCATGGACCGCTTCGCGGCGCGGGTCGCGGTGCGGGAGGCGCTCGCCGCCCAGGGCCGCATCGTCGCCGAGAAGCGGCCGTACCTGCACAGCGTCGGGCACTCCGAGCGCAGCGGTGAGCCGATCGAACCCCGGCTCAGCCTGCAGTGGTGGGTCAAGGTGGAGTCGCTGGCCAAGGCTGCCGGCGATGCGGTTCGCAACGGCGACACCGTGATTCACCCGGCAAGCCTGGAACCGCGGTGGTTCGCCTGGGTGGACAACATGCACGACTGGTGCATCTCGCGCCAGCTGTGGTGGGGCCACCGCATCCCGATCTGGCACGGCCCCAACGGCGAGACCGTGTGCGTCGGCCCCGACGAGACCCCGCCGGAGGGCTGGGAACAGGACCCGGACGTGCTGGACACCTGGTTCAGCTCCGCGCTGTGGCCGTTCTCGACGATGGGTTGGCCGGACCGTACCCCCGAGTTGGAGAAGTTCTATCCGACGACGGTGCTGGTGACCGGGTACGACATCCTGTTCTTCTGGGTGGCCCGGATGATGATGTTCGGCACCTTCGTCGGCGACGACGCGGCGATCACCGGCGACGGCGCCCGGGGTGCGCAGGTGCCGTTCGAGAACGTGTTCCTGCACGGCCTGATCCGCGACGAGTTCGGCCGCAAGATGAGCAAGTCGCGCGGCAACGGCATCGACCCGCTGGACTGGGTGGAGACCTTCGGCGCCGACGCGCTGCGGTTCACCCTGGCCCGCGGCGCCAGCCCGGGCGGCGATCTCGCGATCGGTGAGGACCACGCCCGCGCGTCCCGCAACTTCGCGACGAAGCTGTTCAACGCCACCCGGTTCGCACTGCTCAACGGGGCCAGCCCGGCCCCGTTGCCGCCGGCCGCCGAACTGACCGACGCCGACCGGTGGATCCTGGGCAGGCTCGAAGAAGTCCGCGCCGACGTCGACGCCGCCCTGGACGCCTACGAGTTCAACCGGGCCTGCGAGGCGCTCTACCACTTCGCGTGGGACGAGTTCTGCGACTGGTACCTGGAGTTGGCGAAAGTGCAACTCGGCCAGGAAGAGGCACGCACCGCTCGCACTACAGCGGTGCTCGCCGCGGTGCTGGACACACTGCTCAAGCTGCTGCACCCGGTGATGCCGTTCGTCACCGAGGTGCTGTGGAAGACGCTGACCGGCGGTGAGTCGCTGGTGATCGCGGATTGGCCGAAGCCAAGCGGTTTCGCGCCCGATCATGCTGCGGCGCAACGGATCACCGACATGCAGAAGCTGATCACCGAGGTGCGCCGGTTCCGCAGCGACCAAGGGCTGGCCGACCGGCAGAAGGTGCCTGCCCGGCTGTCGGAGGTGACGGCCGCGGGTCTGGACGCCCACGTGCCCGCCGTCACCGCGCTGGCCTGGCTGACCCCACCCGCCGACGGATTCACCCCATCGGCCTCGGTCGAGGTGCGGCTGTCCTCGGCCACGGTCGTGGTCGAGGTGGACACCTCCGGCACCGTCGACGTCGACGCCGAACGCCGCAGGCTGGAAAAGGACCTCGCCGCCGCCGAGAAAGAGCTGGCCGGCACGTCGGCGAAACTCGGCAACGACGCGTTCCTGGCCAAGGCGCCCGAGGCGGTCGTCGACAAGATCAGGGCGCGTCGGCAGATCGCCGGTGAGGAAGTGGAACGGATCAAGGCGCGGCTGGCCGCACTCTCATGACCGAACCCACGCCCGACGAGGTCGCCGCCCTGCTGCAGGTCGAGCATCTGCTCGACCAACGCTGGCCGGAAACCAAGATCGAGCCGAGCACCAGCCGGATCTCGGCGCTGCTGGAGATGCTCGGATCGCCGCAGCAGGGTTATCCGTCGATCCACATCGGCGGGACCAACGGCAAGACCTCGGTCGCGCGGATGGTCGACGCGCTGCTGACCGCGTTCTCCCGGCGCACCGGGCGCACCATCAGCCCGCACCTGCAATCGGCCGTCGAGCGCATCTCCATCGACGGTGTGCCGATCAGCCCGGCGACCTACGTGGACACCTACCGCGAGATCGAACCGTTCGTCGAGCTCGTCGACCAGCAGTCCGAGGGCGCAGGCGGACCCAAGATGAGCAAGTTCGAGGTCGTCACCGCGATGGCGTTCGCCGCGTTCGCCGACGCACCGGTCGACGTGGCCGTGGTCGAGGTCGGGCTCGGCGGACGGTGGGACGCCACCAACGTCGTCAACGCGCCCGTCGCCGTCATCACCCCGATCGGGCTGGACCACGTCGACTATCTCGGCGGCACCGTCGCCGAGATCGCGGCGGAGAAGGCGGGCATCATCACCCGCCAGGCCGACGATCTGGTCCCGACCGACACCGTCGCCGTCATCGCCCGCCAGGTGCCCGAGGCGATGGAGGTTCTGCTCGCCCAGGCGGTGCGCGCCGATGCCGCGGTCGCCCGCGAGGACTCGGAGTTCGCCGTCGTCGGCCGCCAGGTCGCCATCGGTGGTCAGCTTCTCGAGCTGCAGGGCCTCGGGGGTTTGTATCCGGAGATCTTCCTGCCGCTGCACGGCGAGCACCAGGCCCGCAACGCGGTGCTCGCCCTGGCGGCTGTCGAGGCGTTCTTCGGGGCGGGCGCGCAGCGTCAGCTCGACCTCGACACCGTGCGAGCCGGATTCGCCTCGGTCACCTCGCCCGGGCGACTGGAGCGGATGCGCAGCGCACCAACGGTTTTCATCGATGCCGCGCACAACCCGGCCGGGGCGGCGGCGCTGTCGGAGACGTTGCGCGACGAGTTCGACTTCCGCTTCCTGGTCGGTGTCGTCTCGGTGATGGGGGACAAGGACGTCGACGGCATCCTGGCCGCGCTCGAACCGGTGCTGGACCAGATCGTGGTGACCCACAACGGATCCCCGCGAGCGCTTGAGGCGGCTGCGATGGCCGTCAAGGCCGAGGAGCTCTTCGGGCCCGAGCGGGTCGTCACCGCGGAGACCCTCCCGGACGCGATCGAGACCGCGACTGCGCTGGTCGAGGAGTCCGGCAGTGACGGTGACGCCGCAGGGATGAGCGGCGCCGGGATCGTCATCACCGGATCGGTGGTCACCGCCGGTGCGGCGCGCACGCTGTTCGGAAAGGACCCCGCATGAGCGAGCAACCGCCGCAACCCGCCGCAGGCCCACCGCCGGATCCGTGGAAGAGCTTCCGTGGCGTGATGGCGGGGACGCTGATCCTGGAGGCCATCGTCGTGCTGCTGGCGCTGCCGGTGGTCGGCGCCGTCGGTCCGGGCCTGACCGTCTGGACGACCACCTATGTGCTGGGCGTCGCGGTGCTGCTGGTGCTCCTGGCCGGGGTGCAGGGCCGCCCGTGGGCGCTGTGGGCCAACCTCGGGATTCAGCTGCCGCTCGTGGCGGGCTGGTTCCTCTATCCCGGCATCGGTTTCATCGGGTTGCTGTTCGTCGTGGTGTGGCTGCTCATCGCCTACCTGCGCGCGGAGGTGCTGCGCCGGCAGAAGCGGGGCCTGCTTCCGGGGCAGCGTCCCGATCCCCGATAGGCTGTCCTGCGTGACTGAGCGAACTCTCGTACTGATCAAGCCCGACGGTGTGCAGCGCCGCCTCATCGGAGAGATCATCAGCCGAATCGAAGCCAAAGGCCTGGCGATCGCCGCCCTGGAGCTGAAGAACGTCAGCGACGAAACCGCCCGCGCGCATTACGCCGAACACGAGGGCAAGCCGTTCTTCCCGTCGCTGCTGGAGTTCATCACCTCCGGCCCGGTGGTCGCGGCCGTACTCGAAGGTCCGCGGGCGATCGCGGCGTTCCGGCAACTCGCCGGCGGCACCGATCCCGTCGAGAAGGCCACCCCCGGCACCATCCGGGGTGACCTGGGCCTGGAGACGCAGATCAACCTGGTCCACGGCTCTGATTCGCCGGATTCCGCGGCCCGCGAAATCGCCCTCTGGTTCCCCGAGCTCTGAGCCCGGATCGCCCGGCCGACCCCGGCCTTCTCGGATCACTCTCCGAGGTGTGGGATAATGGTCGAGGGTGACCGGCCTTACAACCCGGGCCGAGCACCCGAATGAAGACTTCGACGAGCGCGACCACCGTCTACCCACGGTGCGGCGCAGACCGTCCAGCCATCATTCAGACAGGCACCGAGATCGTTCTTTCGGGATCACTCGGAGCGAGACCATTACAAGTCCGGGAGTTGGTAGCCCGGATACACAACAGAAGCCCTCGCGTGGCCGCGTCAGCTAATCGACGCGCCCGGGGGCTTGAGGAGAATACGTGGCTGACAATGAGCAGAATCAAGATCCGAACCACGACCCCGCGGAAGCGCCTCAGCAGATAGCCGAGCCGCCCGTCGAAGCCCCCGCGGCTCCGACGCCGGAGAAGCTCAGGGTGCACTCACTGGCCCGGGTGCTGGGCACCACGAGCCGCCGGATCATCGACGCGCTCGTCGAACTCGACGGCCGCGCCCGCAGCGCGCACTCGACGGTGGGCCGCGAAGAGGCCGACCGGGTGCGCGAGGTGCTGGCGGCCCCCGACCCGGAGCCGGCCCCCACCGAGATCGCCACGGATGCGGTGGAAAGTCAGACGGCTCCGGCCGAAGAGCCGGTGACCGAGGCTCCTGTTGCCGAAGCGCCCGCCGCCGAGGCTCCTGCCGAGGAAGAGCCCGCAGCTCAGGCTCCCGCCGAGGAGGCTCCCGCCGAGGAGGAGCCCGAATCCCGGCTCATCCTGGAGACCCCCGAGACCCGCGCGGTCGCCGAACCCGCCGACTACCTGCCGCTGTTCGTCGCGCCGCAGCCGGTCCGCTTCGACGACCACGACCACGACGACGACAGCGATGACGACGACGCCACCGACGGCGCCGACGATGACGCCGACGACTCCGATTCGGACTCCGACGACCAGTCCGGCCGGCCCGCCGCCAAACGCCGCCGGCGCGGACGGCGCGGACGCGGCCGTGGCCGCGGTGAGCAGAACGGTGACGAGGCCGCCACCGATGCGGACACCGACGGCGACACCGAGGCCGAGCAGTCGCCGTCCGGTGAGGCCGCCGATGATCAGGACGACGACAACGGTGACGACGAGGCCCCGTCCGGCGACGGCGCCACCCGCCGGCGTCGGCGCAGGCGCCGCCGTAAGTCCGGGTCCGATGACGACGGCGACGCCAGCGGTTCCCCCGACGATCCGCCCAACACCGTCGTCCACGAGCGTGAACCCCGTAAATCGGGACGGTCGGACAAGGGCGACAAGAACGACGAGATCCAGGGCATCAGCGGGTCCACCCGACTTGAGGCCAAGCGCCAGCGCCGCCGCGACGGACGCGACGCGGGCCGGCGGCGGCCGCCGATCCTGTCCGAGGCCGAGTTCCTGGCCCGCCGCGAGGCCGTCGAACGCACGATGGTCATCCGCGACAAGGTGCGTACCGAACCGCCGCACGAAGGCTCCCGCTACACCCAGATCGCGGTCCTCGAAGACGGTGTGGTCGTCGAGCACTTCGTGACCTCGGCGGCGTCGGCATCCCTGGTCGGCAACATCTACCTGGGCATCGTGCAGAACGTGCTGCCGTCGATGGAGGCGGCGTTCGTCGACATCGGCCGCGGCCGCAACGGTGTGCTCTACGCAGGCGAGGTCAATTGGGAGGCCGCCGGCCTCGGCGGTGCCCAGCGCAAGATCGAACAGGCCCTCAAGCCCGGTGACTACGTCGTGGTCCAGGTCAGCAAGGACCCCGTCGGACACAAAGGCGCCCGGCTGACCACCCAGGTGTCGCTGGCCGGCCGCTACCTGGTGTACGTGCCGGGGGCGTCGTCGACCGGGATCAGCCGCAAGCTGCCCGACACCGAACGGCAACGCCTCAAGGAGATCCTCAAAGAGGTCGTCCCGTCCGATGCCGGCGTGATCATCCGGACCGCCTCCGAAGGCGTGAAGGAAGAGGACATCCGCACCGACGTCGAGCGGCTGCAGAAGCGCTGGAGTGAGATCGAGGCCAAGGCCGCCGAGGTCACCCAGAAGAAGGCCGGCGCCGCGGTCGCGCTCTACGAAGAGCCCGATGTGCTGGTCAAGGTCATCCGCGACCTGTTCAACGAGGACTTCTCCGGGCTGATCGTGTCGGGTGACGACGCGTGGAAGACCATCAGCGACTACGTCACCGCCGTCGCCCCCGAGCTGCTGCCCCGGATGACGAAGTACGAGCCCGCGAGCCCGGACGGACCCGACGTGTTCGCGGTGCACCGCATCGACGAGCAGCTGGCCAAGGCGATGGACCGCAAGGTGTGGCTGCCGTCGGGCGGCACGCTGGTCATCGACCGCACCGAGGCCATGACGGTGATCGACGTCAACACCGGCAAGTTCACCGGTTCCGGGGGCAACCTGGAACAGACCGTCACGCGCAACAACCTCGAAGCCGCCGAGGAGACCGTCCGGCAGCTGCGGCTGCGCGATATCGGCGGCATCATCGTCATCGACTTCATCGACATGGTGCTCGAATCCAACCGGGACCTGGTGTTGCGTCGCCTCACCGAGGCGCTGGCCCGCGACCGCACCCGGCATCAGGTTTCGGAGGTGACGTCGCTCGGGTTGGTTCAGCTGACCAGGAAGCGGCTCGGCACCGGACTGATCGAGGCGTTCTCGACGACGTGCACGCACTGCGCAGGCCGCGGCATCGTGCTGCACGGCGATCCGATCGACTCCGCACCGAGTTCGGGTGGGCGCAAGGCCGACTCCGGCAACGGGGGCGGCGGTGGCGGTGGCGGTGGACGCCGCGGTAAGCGCGGTAAGCGCGGAGCCAAGGCCGACCCCGAGGTCCAGGTCACGAAGGTGCCGGCCCACCTGCCCGGGGACCATCCGATGTTCAAGGCGATGGCGGCGGCCAACGGCAAGCACGAGGACGACGAGGACGGCGACGACACCACGCCGACCGACGAGATCAACGAGCTCGACGACGACACGACTCCGGTGCCGACCGACGACACCGACGACGAGTTCGGTGACGACACCGACTCGGAGGACGAGGACGCCGACACCGAGGACGATGACACCGAGGACGACGACACCGAGGACGACGACACCGACGAGATCGACCTCGATGACGACGACGATGACGACGAAGACGACGACCTGGAAGATCTCGACGACTCCGATGAGGACGACGACGCGGATGAGGAAGACGACTCCGAGGACGACGACTCCGACGATGATGATGAGGACGACGAGTACTCCGACGACGAGGACGACGACGAGGATGAACCCATAGTCGCTGCTCCGGTGGGCAGGCAACGCAGGCGCGCGGCTGCGCGTCCGGCGGGCCCACCCAGCCGCGACTGAGCGGTTTGACCCTCTACCCGCTGGTCACGTACCCTTGACCAGTTGTCTCCAGGGCCTGCCCACAGCCGGCCGGAGACGGGACGAGATCCCGCACCAAGACCCGCACGCACACCCCGGTGATGCGCGCCCGCACGCAGAGCAGAGGAAGACCTAGCGATGGCAGCCAAATCAGCCACGTACGCGATCGTCAAGACCGGTGGCAAGCAGTACAAGGTCGCGGCCGGCGACATCGTCAAGGTGGAGAAGCTTGACGCAGAGCCCGGCGCATCGGTCTCGCTGCCCGTCGCGCTGGTCGTCGACGGTGCGAACGTGACCACCGACGCCAAGGCGCTGGAGAAGGTCGCCGTCACCGGCGAGGTCCTCGAGCACACCAAGGGCCCGAAGATCCGAATCCACAAGTTCAAGAACAAGACCGGCTATCACAAGCGCCAGGGCCACCGTCAGCAGTTGACGGTGCTCAAGGTCACCGGCATCAAGTAACGACGGGAGCGAGCAGACATGGCACACAAAAAGGGCGCTTCCAGCTCACGTAACGGTCGCGATTCCAACGCCCAGCGCCTCGGCGTCAAGCGGTTCGGCGGCCAGATCGTGAAGGCCGGCGAGATCCTGGTCCGCCAGCGCGGCACTCACTTCCACCCCGGCGTCAACGTCGGCCGCGGCGGCGACGACACGCTGTTCGCCACCGCTCCCGGCGCCGTCGAGTTCGGCACCAAGCGCGGCCGCAAGTACGTCAACATCGTCCGCGTCGCCCGTACCGACGCCTGAGGTCCTTGACGTCGAGATCGGCGTTTTGACCGGCCTTCACGCTTCGGGCGGCAAAACGTAGATTTCGTCATGGAAAGGATCAGCGATGCCCCGGTTCGTCGACCGCGTCGTCATCCACGCGCGGGCGGGTAACGGCGGCAACGGCTGCGCGTCGGTACACCGCGAGAAGTTCAAGCCTCTCGGTGGTCCCGACGGCGGCAACGGCGGTCGCGGCGGAAGTGTCATCTTCGTCGTCGATCCCCAGGTCCACACGCTGCTGGACTTCCATTTCCACCCGCACGTGGTCGCACCGTCGGGTAAGCAGGGCGCAGGCAGCAACCGCGACGGGGCCGCAGGGGCAGACCTCGAGGTCAAGGTGCCCGACGGCACCGTCGTCCTCGACGAACACGGCCAGATCCTGGCCGACATGGTCGGCGCAGGTACCCGTTTCGAGGCCGCCGCAGGTGGCCGCGGTGGTCTCGGCAACGCCGCGTTGGCCTCCCGCGCGCGGAAGGCGCCCGGCTTCGCTCTGCTCGGGGAACAGGGCGAGGTCCGCGATCTCACCCTCGAACTCAAGACGGTCGCCGACGTCGGCCTCGTCGGGTTCCCGTCGGCGGGCAAGTCGTCGCTGGTGTCGACGATCTCCGCCGCCAAGCCGAAGATCGCCGACTACCCGTTCACCACGCTGGCGCCCAACCTCGGTGTCGTGTCGGCGGGGGAGAACACCTTCACCGTCGCCGACGTGCCCGGGCTGATTCCCGGTGCGTCGCAAGGACGTGGTCTGGGCCTCGACTTCCTCCGCCACATCGAGCGGTGCGCCGTGCTGGTGCACGTCGTCGACTGCGCGACACTGGAGCCCGGTCGCGACCCGATCTCGGACATCGAGGCGCTGGAGGCCGAACTGGCGGCCTACACCCCGACGCTGCAAGGCGATTCGACGCTGGGCGATCTCGCCGAACGTCCACGCGCGGTGGTGCTCAACAAGATCGACGTGCCGGAGGCTCGCGAACTGGCCGACTTCGTCCGTGACGAGATCAAGGAGAAGTTCGGCTGGCCGGTCTTCGAGATCTCGACCGTGGCGCGAGAAGGTCTGCGCGCGTTGACGTTCGCGCTGTGGGATATGGTCGCCGCCTACCGCGCCGCCCAGCCTGCGGTGGTGCCGCGCCGCCCGGTGATCCGGCCGGTGCCGGTGGACGACAGCGGTTTCAGCGTCCAGCCGGATGGAACGGGCGGATTCCTGGTCAAGGGCACCCGGCCGCAGCGCTGGGTAGCCCAGACGAACTTCGACAACGACGAGGCCGTGGGCTATCTCGCCGACCGGCTGGCCCGCCTCGGCGTCGAGGACGAACTGCTCAAGCAGGGCGCACGGCCCGGATGCGCGGTGACGATCGGCGACATGACGTTCGACTGGGAGCCGCAGACGCCGGCCGGGGTCGACGGTCATCTGTCCGGTCGTGGCACGGACATCCGCCTGGAGCAGACCGACCGGATCGGGGCTGACGAGCGCAAGGCGGCACGGAAGGCGCGTCGGGAGTCGAGCGAGTGAACTCGGTCCACCGCGAGGCCATTCGCGATGCTCGTTCCGTGGTGGTCAAGATCGGCACCACCGCGCTCACCACCCCGGCCGGGGTGTTCGACACCGGCAGGCTGCAGCATCTCGCCGACGCCATCGAGGCCCGGATGAAATCGGGCTCCGATGTGGTGATCGTGTCCTCGGGTGCGATCGCCGCGGGCATCGAGCCGCTCGGGCTGACCAAGCGACCCACCGATCTGGCCACCAAACAGGCGGCGGCCAGCGTCGGGCAGGTCGCCCTGGTGAACTCGTGGAGCGCTGCGTTCGGCCGATACGACCGCACCGTGGGCCAGGTGCTGCTCACCGCTCACGACATCTCGATGCGGGTGCAGCACACCAACGCCCAGCGCACCCTGGACCGGTTGCGTGCGCTGCACGCCGTGGCGATCGTCAACGAGAACGACACCGTCGCCACCAACGAGATCAGATTCGGTGACAACGACCGACTTTCGGCGCTGGTGGCCCATCTGGTCGGTGCGGATGCGCTGATTTTGCTCAGCGACATCGACGGTCTCTACGACGGAGACCCGCGCAAGGCGTCGGAGGACAATCCGGCGCGGTTCATCCCCGAGGTCGCGGGCCCCGACGACCTGGAAGGTGTCACCGCGGGCCGGGGAAGCAATCTGGGCACCGGCGGGATGGTCTCCAAACTGTCCTCGGCGCTGCTGGCGGCCGACGCCGGCGTCCCGGTGCTGCTGGCGGCCGCCTCCGACGCGGCAGCCGCACTGGAAACCGCCTCTGTCGGAACGGTGTTCGCACCCCGCAAGGAGCGGATGTCGGCACGACGGTTCTGGGTGCGTTACGCCGCAGAGTCCTCCGGGGCCCTCACCCTCGACGCCGGTGCGGTGAAAGCGGTGGTGCAGCAACGGCGTTCGCTGCTTCCGGCAGGCATCACAGCGTTGTCGGGTCGTTTCTACGGCGGCGATGTGGTCGAGTTGCGCGACCAGGACGCCACCATGGTGGCCCGCGGCGTGGTCGCCTACGACGCCGCCGAGCTGGCCACCATGCTCGGCCGGTCCACCGCCGATCTGCCCGCCGAGATGCGCCGCCCCGCCGTGCACGCCGACGACCTCGTCGCGGTCTGACGGTCAGCGGTCAGAGGCCGGCCTTCAGATACAGCGCACCCCATACCAATTCGGTCAGGACCCCGGCCAACTCGGCGTCGAACGATGTGGGCTTTGACGGCAGGTTCTGCTGGCAGGTGCGTTCGACCATCAACACCAGCGCCTGGGCGGTCGTGTCCGGGGGTAGCTGCGGGCGGATCGCCCCGGCCTTCTGCCCGGCGACGATCACCGCCCTGAATCCATCGCTGACCTCGGCGAGCAGTGACCGGTAGGTGTCGCCGACCGCGGTGTCATACGGCGCCATCTCGTTGAGCGCCACCAGCACGGGCTGATGGGTCCGGTAGGCGGCGATGATCGCCGTCATCGCGGAGTGCACATCGGCGGGGTCGAGCCGGTCGGCGACCGACCACCAACGCTGGGCGGCCGCGGTGAGATCGACGAAGACCTGGGTGGCCAGCCGGCGCAGCAGATGACCCTTGTCCTCGAAGTAGATGTAGAAGCTCGCCCGCGAGATCCCCGCCTCGGTGGCCAGCCGGTCGACGCTGAGCTCGGTGATGCTCGCGCCGTCGGCCATCAGCCGGTCGGTGGCCTCGAGCAGGCTGCGTTCGATCTGCTCGCGCCGCTCCTGCCGACTGGCCTGCGGTTTTCTGGTGACCGAGGGCATCGCCCGAGCCTAACCGAAGCCTGGCGCCATTGACTAGACATACTGTCTAGTCGTATTGTCACCGCCCATGACTGTGACCACGCCCACACCCACGATCGATCCGTCGGGTCGGTCATACGACCCCGTCGATCTGTCCTCGCGGGCGTTCTGGGCCACCACCGCCGCCGACCGGGAGCGCTCGTTCGCCCAACTGCGCGCCGAGCGGCCGGTGAGCTGGCATCCGCCCGTCGAAGACGCGCTGATGCCCGACCCGGCCGACCCCGGCTTCTGGGCGGTCACCCGGCACGCCGACATCGTCGAGGTGAGCCGCAACAGCGAGGTGTTCCTGTCCGGCAAGGGGGTGCTGTTCGAGAACGTCCCCGAGGAACTGCTCGAAGCCAGCCAGTCGTTCCTGGCCATGGATCCGCCGCGGCACACGCTGATCCGCAAGGTCGTCCACGCCGCGTTCACCCCGCGTCAGGTGCGTCGCATCGAGGACTCGATCAAGGCGAACGCCCGCGACATCGTGTCCGAGTTGCGGGCGGCGGGAAGTGGCGTCGACTTCGTCAGCCACTGCGCCAAGGAGCTGCCGGTGCGCACGCTGTCGGACATGGTCGGCATCCCCGCATCCGAGCGGCACGCGGTCGCCGACGCCGCCGACGCGCTGGTCAGCTGGGGGGACGAGGAGTACCTCGCCGGCCGGAATCCGTTGGAGGTGCTGGTCTCCAGCCAGATGTATCTGCACCAGGTGGCGCTGAGTCTGGCCGCCGAACGCCGCGAGAACCCCGGTGACGACCTGTTCAGCGCGCTGGTGCACGCCGAGGTCGAAGGAGCCCGGCTGACCGACGCGGAGATCGCGGCATTCTTCGTGCTCCTCGCGGTCGCGGGCAACGACACCACCCGCCAGACCACCAGCCACGGGATGAAGGCGCTCACCGATCACCCCGAGCAGCGCGCCTGGTTGACGGCGTCGTTCGAGGACCGGATCGGCGTCGCGGTCGAGGAGCTGATCCGGTGGGCGAGTCCGGTGATGACCTTCCGTCGCACGGCGGCAACCGATTACGTGCTGGGTGGCGCGCAGATCGCCGCGGGGGAGAAGGTGGTGATGTTCTACTCGTCGGGCAATCAGGACACCGCCGTGTTCGACCACCCCGAACGGTTCGACCTGAGCCGGGACCCGAACCCGCACATCGGTTTCGGTGGCGGCGGCAGGCACTTCTGCCTCGGTGCGCACGTCGCCCGCGCGCAGCTGCGCGCGATCTTCGACGAATTGCTCACCCAGATCCCCGATCTGCAGGCCGGTGAACCGTCCTATGTGGCAGGCAATTTCATCCACGCCGTGCGTCGGATGCCCGTCACCTGGTGAGGCTGGCCCCGGCCGTGGGCAGCTCGTCGGCGAGCAGCGCCAACATCGGCGAGCAACCGTTGTCGATCTTCACCGTCGCGAGTTCGTCGCCGCGGGTCCGGCCACGGTTGATGATCGCGACCGGGAGCCCGGCCGCGACCGCGTGCCGCACGAACCGGTATCCCGAGTACACGGTCAACGACGATCCGGCGACCAGCAGCGCGTCGGCGGCGTCGACGAGGGCGTAGGCGTCCTCGACGCGCTGCTTGGGCACGCTCTCGCCGAAGTAGACGATGTCGGGTTTGAGCATGCCGCCGCAGCGCGGGCAGTCCACGATCCGGAACGACGACGTATCGGCGACGACCGCGTCGGCGTCCGGGGCCACCGCGATGCCGCCCAGCGCCGCGGCGCGGTCGGCGAAACCGGGGTTGGCCGCCTCCAGCATCTCGGCCAGCAGGGTGCGCGGCATGGTGTGCCCGCAGTCGAGGCAGATCACCTGGGCATAGGTGCCGTGCAGATTGACCACGACCTCGCTGCCGGCTTTGGTGTGCAACAGATCGACGTTCTGGGTGATCACCCCGGTCACCACACCGGCGCGCTCGAGAGCGGCAAGTGCGCGGTGCCCCGCGTTGGGCAGCGTCTGGTCCATGTGCCGCCAGCCGAGATGGTTGCGCGCCCAGTAGCGTTGCCGGAACGCCGGATCCGAGGTGAACTGCCGGATGGTCATCGGGTTGCTCGGCGGGGAGTCCGGCCCACGGTAGTCGGGAATCCCGGAGTCGGTGGACATGCCCGCACCGGTGAGCACCGCGATGCGCCGCCCCTGCAACAGCGAGACGAGTTCGGGTGCTTCCACGTAGTCGAATGTAGGCCACGGCCGCGGCGCGGCGGAGACGCGCTGGTCAGCGGTACCGGAGGGGGCATGCATACCCGCGGCGGGTTCGGGCAACAATGAGGCATGGATTTCTATTCGGCCTACCGGCACGGATTCGTGCGGGTCGCCGCGTGCACCCATCACACCGCCCTCGCCGATCCCGCCGCGAACGCCGCGACGGTGCTGGCGATGGCCCGCGAATGCGACGACGACAACGTCGCGCTCGCGGTCTTCCCTGAGCTCACGCTGTCCGGCTATTCGATCGAGGACATCGTGATGCAGGACGCCCTGCTCGAAGCCGTGCACGAGGCGATACTCGAGGTGGCCGCCGGATCCGCCGACCTGCTGCCGGTGCTGGTGGTCGGCGCGCCGCTGCGCTATCGCAACCGGATCTACAACACCGCCGTCGTGATCCACCGCGGCCGGGTGCTCGGGGTGGTGCCGAAGTCCTACCTGCCGACCTACCGCGAGTTCTACGAGAAGCGTCAGATCGCCGCGGGTGACGAGGAGCGCGGCGAGATCCGGCTCGGTGACGGCACCGTGCCGTTCGGGCCCGACCTGCTGTTCACCGCCGTCGACGTGCCGGCGTTCGTGCTGCACGTGGAGATCTGCGAGGACATGTTCGTCCCGGTGCCGCCCAGCGCCGAGGCCGCGTTGGCCGGTGCCACGGTGCTGGCGAATCTGTCCGGAAGTCCGATCACCATCGGTCGCGCCGAGGACCGCGCTCTGCTGGCGCGCTCGGCGTCGTCACGCTGCCTGGCCGCCTACGTCTACGCCGCCGCCGGCGAGGGGGAGTCGACGACCGATCTGGCCTGGGACGGGCAGACCATGATCTGGGAGAACGGGGTGTGTCTGGCGCAGTCCGAGCGCTTCCCGAAGGGGCCGCGGCGCTCGACCGCGGACGTCGACGTCGAGCTGCTGCGCAACGAACGGGTGCGGATGGGCACCTTCGACGACAACCGCCGTCACCACCTGATCGACGAGGACTCGTTCCGCCGCATCGAGTTCCGGCTCGACCCGCCCGACGGCGACATCGGGCTGCTTCGCGAGGTCGAGCGCTTCCCGTTCGTGCCCGCCGACGAAGCCCGGCTGGAACAGGATTGCTTCGAGGCCTACAACATCCAGGTCTCGGGGCTCGAACAGCGGCTGCGCGCGCTGCACTACCCGAAGATCGTCCTCGGCCTGTCCGGCGGCCTGGATTCCACGCACGCGCTGATCGTCGCGGCGAAGGCGATGGACCGCGAAGAGCGGCCCCGCAGCGACATTCTCGCGTTCACCATGCCCGGTTTCGCCACCGGCGACCGCACCAGGAACAACGCGACCCGGCTGGCCGAAGCGCTCGGTGTGACGTTCGAGACCATCGACATCACGGCCACTGCCGAGCTGATGCTCACCGAGATGGACCACCCGTTCTCCCGCGGTGAGAAGGTCTACGACGTCACCTTCGAGAACGTGCAGGCCGGTCTGCGCACCGACTATCTGTTCCGGCTGGCCAACCAGCGCGGTGGGATCGTGCTCGGCACCGGCGATCTGTCGGAGCTGGCGCTGGGCTGGTCCACCTACGGGGTGGGCGACCAGATGTCGCACTACAACGTCAACGGCGGGGTGCCGAAGACGTTGATCCAGCACCTGATCCGCTGGGTGATCTCCTCGAACCAGTTCGACGACACGGTCAACGACGTGTTGCAGTCGGTGCTGGACACCGAGATCAGCCCCGAGCTCGTTCCGGCCGGGGAGGACGAGGAGATCCAGAGCAGCGAGGGCAAGGTCGGGCCCTATGTGCTGCAAGACTTCTCACTGTTCCAGGTGCTGCGCTACGGATTCCGGCCGTCGAAGGTGGCGTTTCTGGCCTGGCATGCGTGGAGCGACGCCGACCGCGGTGACTGGCCCGTCGGCGTCCCGCAGGAGAAGCGGCCGAGCTACTCGCTCAACGAGATCCGGCACTGGCTGCAGGTGTTCGCGCAGCGGTTCTACTCGTTCAGCCAGTTCAAACGATCGGCACTGCCCAACGGCCCCAAGGTGTCCGCCGGCGGTTCGCTGTCGCCGCGCGGGGACTGGCGGGCACCGTCGGACATGTCGGCGCGCATCTGGCTCGAGGAGATCGAACGCACCGTGCCTATCGAATAGTGGTGCCGATCCGCGGCACGAATCGGCCTACGGTGGCGAGATATTCGCGGTAGGCCGCACCGTGGACATTGCGCAGGTATGGTTCCTCGACGGCGCGTACCTGCAGCTCGATCGCGGCGAGCAACAGCGTGAACCCGAGGATTGCGACGATATTCGGCGTCACCAGCATGATGCCGAACGCGAAGACCAGCATTGCGGTGAAGATCGGGTTGCGTACCACCGCGAACACGCCGCGGTGCACCAGCGTCGTGGACTCGCTGTGGTCGACGCCGATGCGCCACGAGTCGCCCATGTCGATCTGGGCGTAGACGGTCGCCGCGATCCCGGCGAACGCGATCGCGATTCCGGCCGTCGGCACCCAGTTCGGAACCGGCAGTGGTTCGACCAGTGCGGCCCACTGCAGCGAGGGTGCCGCCACGCCGACGACGATCGCGGCGACGAACCCGACGCCGGCGAACCATTCGATCGACAAGGGCCGTCCGCTGATGCCCTTGAATCCGGTGGACCCGGTCCTGCGGTGGTGTAGCCAACTGCGCCAACCGAATCCGATCGCTCCGAACACGACGAACAACGCGATCGCGACGACGGCGGAGGTGGAGGGGGTCATCAGCAGCACGCCTTGTCGTCGGCGGCAGGGCAGCACGCCGGGTCCACGTCGAGCACCAGGCCGACGAGGTCGGCGAGCGCATGGGCGATGCGGGGATCGGCGAGTTCGTAGCGGCTGCGCCTGCCCTCCGGGCTGACGGCGACCAGCCCGCACCCCCGCAGGCAGGCCAGGTGGTTGGACAGGATCTGGCGCGAGACCCCGATTCGGTCGGCCAGCTCGGACGGATAGCCCGGCCCGTCCCGAAGGATCAGCAGGATCTCCGCACGGGTCGGGTCGGACAGGGCGGATCCGAATCGGGCAAGCGCGTCACGGCCGATGACTGTCTTCATGAGCAGAACGATACATCGAGTTCTGTATTCAGAAAATGCTGAACTATTCAGGTTGGGTCGTCGACGCGTGGATCCGGGTGCACCCAGGACGGCGAACGCCGCTCCTTGACGGATCAGGACGCGTCCAGCACGTCCTCGACAGCCTCACTGGAAGGGGCACAGTCGCCGGCACCGTGCACCAGCGTCGCGAGCGATCCGGCCGCGCACGCGCGCGCAAGCGCGTAGTCGAAGCCGCGGGTCCAGTGTGCGGCCAGCACTCCGGCGAACACGTCGCCGGCGCCGGTGGTGTCCACCGCCTCGACGGCCGGCGCCGGATAGTCGGTCTGCTTCTCGCCCAGGTGGCGGGCGCCTCGGGCACCGCGCGTGATCACCAGATGGTCGACCAGCGCACGCTCACCGTCGACCCACGCCTCGGACTCGGTCTCGTTGACCACGACCACGTCGACGACGGTCGCCAGCGCGCTGATGTCCGGCGGGGTCGGGGACGCGTTGAGGATGACCGTCGCTCCCGCGGCCCGGCCGACCCGGGCCGCCACCAGGGCCGTATCGAGTGGGATCTCCAGCGACAGCAGCACCACGTCGCTGTCGGCGACGACGTCCCGTACCTCGGCAGAGTTCAGACTCAGGTGCGCGTTCGCGCCCGGGGCGACCACGATGCAGTTCTCCGCGCCGGCGTCGACCAGGATGGCCGCCGATCCGCTGGGTCCGGGCACGGTCTCGATACCGTCCAGGCCGACCGCGTTGGCCGCGAGATGCGCCCGAAGCCCGTCGGCGGCCGGATCGGTGCCCAGCGCCGCGACCAGCTGCACGGCCGCCCCGGCGCGTGCGGCGGCGACCGCCTGGTTGCCGCCCTTGCCACCCGGCGCGGTGTCCAGCGCCGAGGCCAGGACGGTCTGCCCCGGCCGGGGCAACCGGTCCACCGTGAACGTCAGGTCGGCGTTGACACTGCCCACTACGCACACGCGCGCGCTCATGGGTGTCAACCTAGCGCCGACGCAGGTCGACACGTGTCGAACGACCCAGGCAGGTTCGATACTCTGGCCGGATGAGTGTGCATGCGCCCACCGCCCCCGACCTGCGCCAGCAGGTGCACGACGCCGCGCGGCGGGCCCGCAGCGCGGCCCGCGGATTGGCCACACTGTCCACCGACACCAAGAACCGCGCGCTGCGCGTGGCCGCCGATCATCTGCTGATGAACACCCGCACGATCCTGGAGGCCAACGAAGCCGACCTGGACAGGGCGAGGTCCTCGGGCACCCCCGACGCGATGCTCGATCGGCTCGCGCTGAGCCCGGAGCGCGTCGAGGGGATCGCCGACGGCCTGCGTCAGGTCGCCGGACTGCCCGACCCGGTCGGCGAGGTGCTGCGCGGGCGCACGCTGCCCAACGGCCTGCAGCTGCGCCAGCAACGCGTTCCGCTCGGCGTGGTCGGCATCGTCTACGAGGGGCGGCCCAACGTCACCGTCGACGCGTTCGGCCTGACGCTGAAATCCGGCAATGCCGTTCTGCTGCGCGGAAGTTCGTCGGCGGCGCAGTCGAACGCCGCACTCGTCGACGCGCTGCGCGCCGCGCTGGCCACCGAGTTGCTCGACGTCGACGCGGTGCAGCTGCTGCCCAGCGAGGACCGTGCCAGCGTCACGCATCTGATCCAGGCCCGCGGGCTCGTCGACGTGGTGATCCCGCGCGGCGGCGCCGGGCTGATCGACGCGGTGGTGCGCGACGCCCAGGTGCCCACCATCGAGACCGGCGTCGGCAATTGCCATGTCTACGTTCATTCGTCGGCCGATCTCGACATGGCCGAGACGATCCTGCTCAACGCCAAGACCCGCAGGCCCAGCGTGTGCAACGCCGCCGAATCGGTGCTGATCGACGCCGCGATCGCCGATATCGCGGTGCCCCGGCTCACCGGTGCGTTGCAGGATGCCGGCGTCACCGTGCACGTGGACCCGAGCGAGGAGGAGCTGCGCGCCGAGTTCCTGTCGATGGACATCGCGCTCGCCATCGTGGACGGGCTCGACGGCGCCATCAGCCATATCAACGAGTACGGCACCGGCCACACCGAAGCCATCGTGACGACGGATCTGGCTGCCGCGCAACGGTTCACCGAACGGGTGGACGCGGCGGCGGTGATGGTCAACGCGTCCACCGCGTTCACCGACGGAGAGCAGTTCGGTTTCGGCGCCGAGATCGGCATCTCCACCCAGAAACTGCATGCCCGCGGCCCGATGGGGCTTCCCGAACTGACATCCACCAAATGGATCGTGTGGGGCGACGGCCACACCCGTCCGGCCTGAAACCGCGGGCGTTGACCCCCCGATGAGCGCTTGCGCGAAGAGGAGAAAATTGTGAGCGTCCCCGCGAGCATCGTGCCGCTGTTCGCCGACATCGACGATGTCGTGCGCCGGCTGGCCGAGACGGGCTATCTGGCCGACACCGCCACCGCGACCGCGGTGTTCCTCGCCGACCGGCTCGGTAAACCGCTGCTGGTGGAGGGTCCCGCCGGTGTCGGCAAGACCGAACTGGCCCGCGCCATCGCGCACGCGACGGGTTCGGGGCTGGTGCGGCTGCAGTGCTACGAGGGTGTCGACGAGTCCCGCGCGCTCTACGAGTGGAACCACGCCAAGCAGATTCTGCGGATCCAGGCCGGCAGTGCCGGCGGCGACTGGGATCAGACCCGCGACGACGTCTTCTCCGAAGAGTTCCTGCTGACCCGGCCGCTGCTCACCGCGATCCGGCGCACCGAACCCACGGTGCTGCTGATCGACGAGACCGACAAGGCCGACATCGAGATCGAGGGTCTGCTGCTGGAAGTGCTCAGCGACTTCGCAGTCACGGTGCCCGAACTCGGCACCATCACCGCCGAGCGCCGGCCCCTGGTGGTGCTCACCTCCAACGCGACGCGTGAGCTGTCCGAGGCGCTCAAGCGTCGCTGCCTGTTCCTGCACATCGACTTTCCGGACGCCGACCTCGAGCGCCGGATCCTGCTGTCCCGGGTGCCGGAGCTGCCCGAGAAGATCGCCGAGGAACTCGTGCGGATCATCGGTGTGCTGCGCGGTATGCAGCTCAAGAAACTGCCGTCGGTGGCCGAGACCATCGACTGGGGTCGCACCGTGCTGGCGCTGGGCATGGACACCATCGACGACGAGGTGATCGCCGCGACGCTGGGTGTCGTGCTCAAGCATCAGTCCGACCAGATCAAGGCCTCCGGGGAGCTGAGGCTCAACTGATGCCGCCGATCCGCACCCGCCCGCCGCAACCGCTGGCCCCGCACGGAATCCCCGGCCATCTGGTCGAGTTCGTCGAGGCGCTGCGCAAGCAGGGCATCGCGGTGGGCCCGTCGGAGACGGTGGATGCCGGCCAGGTGATGGCGGCGCTCGGACTGTCCGACCGTGCGGTGCTGCGGGAGGGGCTGGCGTGTGCGGTGCTGCGCCGCTCCGATCACCGCGAGACCTTCGACGCGCTGTTCGACCTGTACTTCCCGCCGGCGCTCGGCGCCAAGACGGTGCTCGATGACGACGACCAGGACGCCCAGGGATTGCCCCCCGAGGACGTCGAGGCATTGCGCAGCGCGCTGGTCGACCTGCTGTCGGAGAACCAGGAGCTCGCCAACGTCGACGAGCGGCTGGCCGCGATGATCGCCCAGATCGTGGAGGCTTACGGGCGGTACAACTCCAGCCGGGGGCCGTCGTACTCGTCGTACCAGGCGCTCAAAGCGATGAGCCTCGACGACCTCGAGGGACGGCTGCTGGCCGGGCTGCTGGCCCCGTACGGTGACGAGCCGACCCCGACGCAGGAGCAGATCGCCAAAGCCCTCGCGGCCCAACGTATCGCCCAGATCCGCAAGATGATCGAGGGGGAGACCAAGCGCCGCACGGCCGAACAGCTCGGGCGTGACCACGTCCAGATGTACGGAGTGCCCCAGCTCGCCGAGAACGTCGAGTTCCTGCGGGCCTCCGGTGAGCAGCTGCGCCAGATGCGGCGTGTGGTCGGACCTTTGGCGCGCACGCTGGCCACCCGGCTGGCCGCGCGCCGGCGCCGGTCCAGGGCCGGGGAGATCGACCTGCGTAAGACGCTGCGCAAGTCGATGTCCACCGGAGGTGTGCCGATCGACGTCGTGTTGAAGAAACCGCATCCGGCGCGTCCGGAGCTGGTCGTGCTGTGCGACGTGTCGGGCTCGGTCGCCGGGTTCAGCCACTTCACCCTTCTTCTGGTGCATGCGCTGCGGCAGCAGTTCTCCCGGGTGCGCGTCTTCGCGTTCATCGACACCACCGACGAGGTCACCGAATTGTTCGGGCCGGACGCCGACCTCGCGGTCGCGGTGCAGCGCATCACCCGCGAGGCCGCGGTGTTCACCCGCGACGGCCATTCCGATTACGGGCACGCGTTCGTGTCGTTCCTCGACAAGTTCCCGAACGTGCTGTCGCCGCGCAGTTCACTGCTCGTGCTCGGCGACGGCCGCAACAACTACCGCAACCCGGAGACCGATCTGCTGGCGCACATGGTCAACGCGGCACGGCACGCGCACTGGCTCAATCCCGAGCCGAGGCACCTGTGGGGCAGCGGTGACTCCGCGATACCGCGCTATGAGGATGTCATCACGATGCACGAGTGCCGCTCGGCCAAGCAGTTGGCGTCGGTGATCGACGCACTGCTGCCCGTCTGATTCGCGTCAGATTCGCCGGGGTCGGCCACATTCGCGGCGATCTCCCAGGAATCGGTGATCGAACTGCCAGCGAGGCACTCGGTTTCTGGGGGCGAAACATGTTGCTGCACAAATGTTTTAGATCGCCTGCGGGCTTTTCGTTACGGGCACGTGAACAACGTCGCGGCTGACGGTTTTCCAGCTTCGTCACAGTTGCGCTCAATAGCCTGAGCACGTTCTCCGGTATCGAAGAACATTTCCGCCTTTCTGACCAAAGGGGTAGGCAATGGTTGAGCGCACGGCGACACTCCCGCGTCGGACGACAAGGCTGGCCGTCATGTGCCTGGGTTCGGCGTGTGCGTCCGCGGCCCTGTTCGGGCTGAGCGCGGGCACGGCCAGTGCCGACGTCAAAGAGGTTTCCCCCGGGCCGGTCGTCAGCAGTCGGCAGGCCACCGATTACGCGGTGGTGCGCATCAACGACTTCGGTGTCGCCCGTGGCACCTCCGAGGCCCGACTGGCCGACGCCGGGGTGGTCTCGGCCACCGGCACGAACTCGACCGAGGTGCGTGACGAGATCAAAGCCATCCCCGGCACGAAAGCCTCGGGGTTCCTGGGTGCCTACCCGGTCGGTCCGCCGATCGGCGACTTCTGATCCGGTGCGGGAAGGCCGCACCGTCCGGAGAATGTTGCATACCGAAGTCGACTTAGGCCGCTACCCTGCAAGGATGCCTTCAGGCACCCCGCTCTACCTGCGGATCGCGGCCGACGTGCGTGATCTGATCGCCACCGAACAGCTGGCGCCGCACACGCTGTTGGCGTCCGAACGCGAGCTTGCCGAACACCACGGCGTCAGCCGCATGACGGCCCGGCAGGCGCTGTCGTTGCTGGAAAGCGAGGGGCTGGTCTACCGCAATCCGCCGCGCGGCACCTTCGTCGCCGAACCGCGGGTGCGCTTTCACGTCGGCAGCTTCTCCGAAGAGGTGGCTCGGATGGGGCGGCGCCCGGCAGCCGTGCCGCTGTGGGCCGAACACCAGGTGGCCACCCCCGCGGTGCGGCGCGCGCTGGACCTCGATGAGGGCGCCGGCGTGCACGTTGTGCACCGGCTGCGCAGCGTCGACGAGGTCCCGTTCGCGTTGGAGACGACGTTCCTGCCCGCCGACCTCACCCCGGGGATCCTGGACCTGCCGCAGGACGGATCGCTGTGGGCGGTACTGCGGACGCAGTACGGCCTCCAGTTGGCGCGCTCGACGGCGGTGCTGGAGTCGATCGTGCTCGACGATGCGACCAGCGTGCAGCTCGGGGTGCGGGCCGGATCGCCCGGAACATTGCTGACCCGCACCACCGAGGACGCCGAGGGCCGCTGCGTGGAGTACGCCCGCGACGTCTACCGCGCCGACCGGACCGCGTTCGAGGTCACCGAGGTTCTCACCTCGCCCCGGCTGACTTCGGTTTGAGTCGGCCTGAGGCACCTGCACCACTCCCGTAAGCTCGCTATTCGTGCAGTCAGGCGGGCGCCGTCGCAGGAGGCTAGGGGTGATGGGTGGGACGTTCGATCCCATCCACCACGGACACCTCGTCGCGGCCAGTGAGGTCGCCGACCTGTTCGACCTCGACGAGGTGGTGTTCGTCCCGACCGGGCAGCCCTGGCAGAAGCGCAGCCGGGCCGTCACGCCGGCCGAAGACCGCTACCTGATGACGGTGATCGCCACGGCGTCCAACCCGCAGTTCTCCGTCAGCCGGGTCGACATCGACCGCGGCGGGCCGACGTACACCAAGGACACGCTGCGTGACCTGCACGCCCAGAACCCCGACGCGGATCTGTACTTCATCACCGGCGCCGACGCCCTGGCGTCGATCCTGTCGTGGCAGAACTGGGAGGAGATGTTCTCGATCGCCCGGTTCGTCGGGGTCAGCAGGCCCGGCTACGAACTGGACGGTAAGCACATCACCGCAGCGATGGCCGAGCTTCCCTCCGATGCGCTGCATCTGGTGGAGGTGCCCGCCCTCGCGATCTCGTCCACCGACTGCCGGCTGCGCGCCGAACAGTCCCGCCCCATCTGGTACCTGGTTCCCGACGGCGTCGTGCAGTACGTCGCCAAACGCGACCTCTATCGCGGCCAGGACCTCGCAGTTGAAGGAGACCGTCCCTGACCGCCACACCTGAAGCCATCGAAATGGCCACCATCGCCGCCAAGGCGGCCGCGGCCAAGCTCGCCGAGGACGTCGTGGTGATCGACGTCTCCGGCCAACTCGTCATCACGGACTGCTTCGTGATCGCCTCCGGCAGCAACGACCGGCAGGTCAACGCGATCGTCGACGAGGTCGAGGAGAAGATGCGCCGCGCCGGGTACAAACCCGCGCGCCGCGAAGGCACCCGCGAGGGACGCTGGACGCTGCTCGACTACGTCGACATCGTCGTGCACGTCCAGCACCAGGACGAACGCAACTTCTACGCACTCGACCGGCTCTGGCGTGACTGCCCGACCGTGCCGGTCGACCTCGACGCGCCGACCACCGGCGAGGACGAGGCCGAGGACGGGCGATGAGAATCCGCAGGCTCGTCATGCTGCGGCACGGCCAGACCGAGTACAACGCCGGCAGCCGCATGCAGGGCCAGCTCGACACCGACCTGTCCGAACTCGGCCGCGAGCAGGCCGCCGCGGCCGCCGAGTCGCTGGCCAAACGTCAGCCCCTGCTGATCGTGTCGTCGGATCTGCGGCGCGCGCTCGACACCGCCGTCGTCCTCGGCGACCGCTGCGGTCAGCCGGTCAATATCGACGCCCGGCTGCGGGAGACCCATCTCGGGGACTGGCAGGGTCTGACCCATCTGGAGGTCGACGCGCAGGCACCCGGTGCGAGGCTGGCGTGGCGTGACGACGCCCGGTGGGCCCCGCACGGCGGGGAGAGCAGGATCGACGTCGCCGCACGCAGCGTGCCGCTGGTGCGCGAACTGGTCGCGCAGCAGTCCGACTGGGGTGCCGTTGACGCCGACCGGCCGGTGGTGCTGGTGGCGCACGGCGGGCTGATCGCCGCGCTGACCGCCGCACTGCTGGACCTGCCGCCGGAGAACTGGCCGGTGCTCGGCGGCATGGGCAACGCGAGCTGGGTGCAGCTGGCCGGGCACACCCGCGCCGACGGGGATCCCAGCTCCTTCGACGACATCCGGTGGCGCCTGGACGTCTGGAACGCCTCGGCACAGGTCGCCGGCGATGTCCTCTGAGGCGACTCCGGCACCGCAGCCGGGCCGCACCACACTGCTGGTGTTCTGCGATTCGCTGTCCTACTACGGCCCGAGCGGGGGACTGCCCGCCGACGATCCGCGTATCTGGCCCAACCTCGTTGCCGGACAACTGGACTGGGATGTCGAGCTGATCGGCCGGATCGGCTGGACCAGCCGCGACGTGTGGTGGGCCGCCACCCAGGATCCGCGCTCCTGGGCCGCGTTGCCGAGGGCCGGTGCGGTGGTCTTCGCGACCTCGGGAATGGACTCGCTGCCCTCACCGCTGCCGACCGCGCTGCGGGAACTGATCCGTTACGTGCGGCCGCCGCGGCTTCGGCGATGGGCACGCGACGGATACGGCTGGCTGCAGCCCAGACTGTCGCCGATCGCGCGGCCCGCGTTGCCTCCGCACCTGACCGCCGAGTACCTCGAGATGACGAGAGCGGCAATCGATTTCAACCGTCCGGGGATACCCGTGGTGGCCTCGTTGCCGTCGGTGCACATCGCGCCGACCTACGGACACTCGCACCGCGGACGGCCGGGCACGGTCGCGGCGATCACCCGGTGGGCCGCCGAGCATGCCGTTCCTCTGGTCGACCTCAAAGAGGCGGTGGGGGACGAGGTGACGAGTGGGCGGGGCAACCCGGACGGCATCCACTGGAACTTCGAGGCGCACCGCGCGGTGGCCGACCTCATGCTCAAAGGACTGGCCGAGGCGGGCGTGCACGTGCCCGACTCGCGCGGTTAGCGAGCCGGTATGCCCGTCGTCGTCGTCAGCGATTCGTCGTCGCGCCTGCGTCCCGAGGTGCGCCACCGGTGGGATGTGCGCGAGGTGCCGTTGCATGTGTTGCTCGACGGCACCGACCTGCGCGACGGGGTCGACGACATCCCGTACGACATCCACGACCGGCCGAAGGTGACCACCGCGGGGGCCGCACCGGAGGAACTCGCCGAGACCTACCGGCAGGCGTTGGCCGACAGCGGCGGCGACGGTGTCGTCGCGGTGCACCTGTCCGGTGCGCTGTCGAGCACCTACAGCGCCGCGGCGCTGGCCGCCCGCGAGTTCGGACCCGCAGTGCGCGTGGTCAACTCGCGCTCGGCAGCGATGGGGGTCGGCTTCGTCGCGCTCGCCGCGGCCGCATGCGCCGACGCCGGCGGCGACCTCGACGCGGTCGAGGCCGCCGCCCGGTCCGCGATCGGCCGCACCCAGGTGTTCCTCGTCGTGCACCGGCTTGACAATCTGCGCCGTAGTGGCCGCATCCGCACCACGGCATCGTGGCTGGGCACCGCGCTCGCGCTCAAACCGCTGCTGTGCCTGGACGTCGACGGCCGGCTGGTGCTCGATCAGCGCATCCGCACGGTCGGCAAGGCGCACGCGGCGATGGTCGACCGGGTCGCCGGGGTTGTCGGTGAGCGCCCCGCCGAGGTGGTCGTGCACCACGTCGACAACCACGACGCCGCCGACGAGCTGGGCGCCGCGCTGACCCAGCGGCTCCCGCAACTGTCCTCGCTGACCGTCGCCGACATGGGGCCGCTGCTGTCGATCCACGTCGGCGCAGGCGCGGTCGGCGTCGCGGTTCAGGTCACCTGACGCCGCGGCATCACCCGGCCGCGCGGCCGGTGATCGGCGGCAGGTCGGCCAGCGTGACGATGCCGGGCGCAGCGGCGACCACCGCCGGTACGGCATTGGTCACCGGCATCGCCGTGTAGATCATGCCCAGCCCCATGAACCCCGGCTCGGTCCAGTCCTTCGGCGGCAGGCAGTGCACCACCGTGCGCATGTTGGGCAGCCCGAACACCTGCACCACGTGCCCGTGCTCCAGCGGCTTGGGTGGGACGACGTGTTCGCCCATGATCCAGTTGAACCCGACGCTGACCACGTTGCGGTCGCCGGCCCAGCCGCGGTGATACCCGTGCACACCGGCCACGGTGCCCTTCGGGATCTTCATGAACCCGAGGTCGCTGTCACCGGTGGCCGGGGTGAAGGTGACGTCGAACGTGATCCGGTCCAGCGTGGCGCCGATCGCGTCGGCCATCATCGCCGCGGACTCGGCGAACACCTCGCTTTCGCGGCGGACGCTCTCGGCCAGGCCCGGGGTGTCGGGGTCCTGCGAGAACCCCATCGCGGTCTGCGTGCCCGCGGATTCATAGGTGGAGCAGTCCACCGACTCGGTGATCCTGATCTCGTCGACCCGCTCACACGCACCCGAGAGCACCATCCCCACCAGGTTGCTCATCCCGGGATGCGCACCGCTGCCGAAAATCGTGGAATTGCCTGTCTCGCAGGCTTTTCTGATCCGGTCGAGGTCCTGCGGGGTCTGCTTGCCTCCGGTGATCCAGGCCGCGCTCGAACACACGTTGATCCCGGACTCCAACAGCCGGGCCAGTTCGTCGATGTTCGGCCACAGCGGGTTGTAGCAGCACGCATCCGGCCGCAGTGCGATCAGTTCCTCGATGTCGGAGGTGGCCTTCACCCCGGTCGGTTCCGGCCAGCCGGACAACTCGGCGGCGTCCACACCGACCTTGTCGGCACCGTGCGCGTACACCCCGACGAGCTCCATGTCGTCGCGGCCGATGATCGCGTGCAATGAGCGGCGCCCGATGTTGCCGGTGGTCCACTGAATCACGCGCAGCGGTCGGTCGGTGGTGGTCATGGCCCTCCTCGTCGAGTGTTGTTCACACAGCAAGCTACTGCCTCTAAGGTGACCGCATGAGCGACATGGCGACCCCGGTGGCGGTGGTGACCGGAGCCAGCCGCGGAGCCGGCCTGGGTATCGCGACGGCGCTGGCCGCGCGCGGCTGGCGGGTCTACGGCACCGCGCGTGGCTTCGCCAAGGCGCCGGCCTGGGGTGTCGGGGTCGCGGTGGATCACCGTGACGACGACGCGGTGGCCCGGTTCTTCGACCGTGTCGGCGCCGAAACCGGCCGGCTCGATCTGCTGGTCAACAACGCCGCGGCCATCTCCGATCACCTGGTGAGCCCGAAACCGTTCTGGGAGAAGCCACGTGATCTGGCCGACGTGTTGAGCGTCGGGCTGCGATCGTCCTACATCGCGGCCTGGCACGCCGCGCCGCTGCTGATCCAGCAGGATCGCGGCCTCATCGCGTTCACATCCTCACCCGGATCGGTGTGCTACATGCACGGCGCCGCCTACGGGGCGCAGAAGGCCGGGGTCGACAAGATGGCCGCGGACATGGCGGTCGACTTCCGCGGCACCGGCGTCGCGACGGTCTCGGTGTGGATGGGCATCCTGCTGACCGAGAAGCTGCGCTCGGCCTTCGACGGGAATCCAGAAGCACTGCAGGCCTTCGCGCAGCAGGCCGAGACCCCGGAGTTCACCGGGTACGTGATCGACGCGCTCTACCGGGACCCGGATCTCGGGGCGCTCAGCGGCCACACCGTGATCGCGGCGGAGGCCGCGGCCCGATACGGACTCACCGACGAGGACGGACGCACACCACCGTCGCACCGGGAGCTGTTGGGTGAACCGCGGATCCCGAGCCCGGTCGTCGTGCGCTGACCCCGGCTACGGACAGATCAGGCCCCACAGGCGTCCAGGGCTCGCCTGCAGCGCCATGTCGGTCAGCCGGGCGTCCCAGTACCGCACCGAGCCGAACTCCGAACGCCACGCCAGTGCGGCCCGGGTGAACTCGTGCAGCCGGTGCTCGCGGGTGGTGCCGATGGCTCCGTGCACCTGGTGGGCGCCGCGCACGACCACGGTGGTCGCGTGACCGGCGCACGAACGGGCCGCGGCGACAAGGAATTCCAGGTCGTCTCCGGTCCAGTCGGTCGCGGCCGCGCGCGACAGCGCGGCTTCGGTGGCCGACCGGGCCAGTGCGGCCTCGGCGGCGATGTCGGCGATCTGATGTTGCACCGCCTGGAATTTCGCAAGCGGTCGGCCGAACTGCTGTCGTGACGACGCGTGCTCGACGGACAGTGCGAGGGCACGGTCCAGCGCGGCGCAGATCTGGACGGCACGCACCAGCGCCGAGCGGTGCCACAATTGCGTGAGCGCCGCGGTGGGCACAGCGGCCCCGGTCAACGCGCCGGTGTCGGCGTGTACCGAGTCCCTCGGCTCACCGATCATGTTGGCGCCGGGGGTGATGGTGAGCATGTCGGCCGCCACGTCGGCGACGGCGTGACCGTCGCCGTGCGGCCACACGACGACGATCCGGTCCGCACGCGACGCCCACGGCACCCCGACGGCCCGCCCGTCTCCGTCCAGGACACACACCGTCCGCACCGCGGAATCGCACGGCAGCCCCACTCTCTCGAGCAGCCAGCACGCCAGCAGGTCGTGTTCGGCCAGCGGAATCCGGACGCCGTGGCGCACGGCGGCGGACAACAGTTCGGCGGCCTCGTTCCAGCCCGCGCCGCTCCCGCCGGATTCCTCGGCGCCTGTCAACCGGACCAGTCCGAGGTCGTCGAGGCGGCGCCACAGGCCGGCGTCGGTGCCGTGTTCGGTCAACACCGCGTCCATCATCTCGGCCAGGGCGGGGTCCACACCGGGTGTCGTCATCGGATTCCCAATCCGCGGGCGATGACGCCGCGCAGCACCTCGTTGGTTCCGCCGCGCAGCGTGAAGCCGGGACGCTGATCCACCGCGGCGGTGGCCATCGTCGAGAACATCGTCGAGAACTCCCCATCCACCGCGCTGTCGAGGGCGAGGTGGGCGAACTCCGCGATATCGCCTTCGGTGGTGGTGCCCAGCACCTTCACCACGGCCGCGGGCACGTCGGCGGGTTCGTGCCGTTGGAGTGCGCCGGCGACCGCGGAGGACATCTGGTGGAGTCCGGCGATCCTGGCGACCAGCCTGCCGAGGTCCTCGTTACGCGGAAAACGTTGTGCGGCCGTGTGTTCCGCGCACACGTCAAGCAGCACGAACGTCGACAGGAACCGTTCGGGGCCGCTGCGCTCGAAGCTGAGCTCTGAGGTGACCTGCTGCCACCCCTGCCCGATCGTGCCGAACACCATCTCGTCGGGTACGAACGCGCCGTCGAGGATCACCTCGTTGAAGTGGTGGGCGCCGTTCATCGACACGATCGGGCGGATGTCCACACCCGGGCCGCGCAGGTCGACGATGAACTGGCTCAGCCCGGCGTGGCGGTGTGCGGGATCCATCGGCTCGGTGCGGGCCAGCGCGATGAACGCATGCGCGAGGTGGGCGCCGGACGTCCAGACCTTGGTGCCGGTCAGCACCCAGCCGCCGTCGGCGCGTTCGGCCTTGGTGCGCACGCTGGCGAGGTCCGAGCCGGAATCCGGTTCGCTCATCCCGATGCCGAAGAAGCACTCGCCGCGCACGATCCTGGGCAGGAAATGTGACTTCTGGAAGTCGGTGCCGGACTTCAGAAGTGACGGCACGATCTGCCGGTCGGCGATCCAGTGCGCCGCGACGGGTGCTCCCGCCGCCAGCAGTTCCTCGGTGACGGCGAACCGTTCGCCGAAGGTGCGGCCGTGCCCGCCGTAGGCCTGCGGCACCGTCATCCCCAGCCAGCCGCGTTGGGCCAGCGCGGCGGTGAACCCCTCGTCCCATCCGCTCAGCCACGCATCCGGGGACGGGGTGAACGCACCGGCGGCGCGTTGTTCGGCGAGGAACTCGCGGACCTGGTGACGCAGCTCCTCGTGGGTGGGCGCGTCGTCGGCCGATGCGGGGACGAGCCGGGGTAGTGCCATCAGTCTCCCGGGTGTTCGGTCGCGGACATCTCCGCGGTGGGGCTGTCGTCGGCGGGTGTGTCCGGATCGGGGCGGGGTGCATCCGGCAAGGTCAGGGCGACGCCGAGGGCCAGGAAGAATCCCGCCGTCAGCAGACCGCCGAGGTAGTGGTTCATCGGCCCGCCGGGGGAGATGAAGCTGCCGGGCGGCCCGATGATGGTGATCGTCTCGATCAGCTGCTCCACGGTGAACACCGCCGCACCGGTGCCCAGCCAGCGCGGTAGATGACCGTCGTTGGCGGACAACAGGATCGGGACAGCAACCATGATGTGGGCGAGGGTCGTCACCGGCAGCCACATCGCCGCGATGTCGTCGAGGGCCAGCTCGGTCCCTACGGTGACCTGACCCGGCCGCAGCGCCGGCCCGGCGACGAACCACACCGACACGCACAGCTGCGCGACGGTGACCGACGCGCCGATGGTGAACAGGTGCGCGGGCGGTCCGGTCAGCCGGTCGCGGGCGAACGCGAGCACCACCACCACCGCGAGCGCGGAGAACGCCAGCAGCAGAGCCTGGATGCGGACGACGCCGGGGTCGGGGCCGGGCAGGGCCGGAAGTACCAGCACGGCTGTCGCGTAGAGCACCGCGAACGCCACACCTGCGATCAACGGGGCGCGGTGGTTCATATGGAGAGCCATGTTAACCACGGCTGTCCCCAACACCGACTTCATCCCCAGGCCGCGCCGTCGATGAGGCGATCACCGCCGTGCCGTCGGGACGCGGCAATACCGTCACGGCATGTCCACCGAACTGCCCGCCGACCGGCTGCGCCGCCGCCTGGGTGCCGGTCCCGATACCGCGGAGGACGAGGAGGACGAACCGCCGGACACCACGTTGTCGCGATGGCTTCCGGCCGACAGCGGGGGCGGTCCGCCGGCCTGGCTGGTGAAGATCCGGGCCGACCCCGGACGCGCGGGGGTGATCGCGCTCGGTGTCGTCGGCGCGGTCGCGGTGCTGGTGACCGTGCTGACGCTGATCGGCGACAGGACGCCCGCGGTGGTCTCGGCCAAGCTGCCGCCGGTGGAGACGGTCTCCTCGACCGCACCGCCCGCCGGTGGCGCCGGCGGCACCGAACCAGTGGTGGTCAGCGTGGTCGGGCTGGTGCGCACGCCGGGCCTGGTCACGTTGTCGCCCGGGGCCCGGATCGCCGACGCGCTCGACGCCGCGGGCGGGCCGCTCGACGGCGCGGACGTGCTCGGTCTGAACATGGCCAGGCGCGTCGCCGACGGCGAGCAGATCGTGGTCGGAATCGGTGCGCCGCCGGGGCAGCCGACCCAGATGGGCAGTGCGGTGGTCGGGCAAGCGGGCGGCTCCGCATCCGCTGCCCCTCCTGAAAATGGTGCGGCCCCAGGCGGATTGATCGACCTGAACAGCGCGACCGCCGAACAGCTCGACACGCTTCCCGGAGTCGGGCCGGTGACCGCCGCTGCGATCGTCGCCTGGCGAGACGCCAACGGCCGGTTCAGCAGCGTCGACCAACTCGGCGACGTCGACGGCATCGGCCCGGCGCGGTTGGACAAGCTGCGCGACCTGGTCCGGGTGTGAGCGGTGGACCTGAGGCTGGTGCCCGCCGCGCTGGCCGGCTGGGCGGTGACCGCGGCGGGCATCCTGTGGCTGCGTGCCGGCGCGGTCACCGCGCTGGCTGTCGCGGTCACGGTGACCGCGGCGCTGGGCGGGTGGGCCGGGCGCCGTACCCCGGGCGGACCACACCGGATGCCGGTGGCCGCGGTGCTGGCGGTCGCGCTGATCGGTGCGGGGTTCGCGGTCGCGGTCGTGGTGCGGGTCGCCGCGGTGGACGGTCACCCCGTCGCGGGTTACGTCGGCACCGTCACCACCGTGACGGTCACGCCGACGGAGACCCCACGCGTGCTGGAGGGTGGCCGCACCATGTTCCGCGGGTCGCTGGCGGCGTTGGACGGGGCACGCTCGTCGGGCGATGTGCTGGTGTTCGCCCCGGGCGGTGACTATGCGCGTCTGGCCGCCGGCCAGCCCGCCGCGTTCCGGGCCCGGATCGGCAGGCCCACACGACGTGATCTCACGGTGGCGGTGCTCACCGCCACCGGCGACCCCACGGTCGGGGAGGCCGCTGCGGTCCACCGGGCCGCGCACCATCTGCGCACCCGGTTCGCCGATGCCGCGCGCCTGGCGCTGCCGCCGGATCAGGCCGCGATGCTGCCGGCGTTGGTGCTGGGGGACACCAGCTCCGTTCCGGCCACCGCGACGGCCGAGTTCCGCCGGTCCGGTCTGACCCACCTGACCGCGGTCTCGGGTGCCAACGTCACGATCGTGTGCGGCGCGGTGCTGTTGTCGGCGGTGGTGATCGGGCCGAGAGCGGCGGTCGCGCTGGCCGCGGTGGCGTTGGTGGCGTTCGTCGTCGTGGTGCAGCCGTCGGCGAGCGTGCTGCGTGCCGCGTTGATGGGGGCGATCACGTTGCTGGCCGTGGTGTCGCACCGGCGCAGGCAGGCGTTGCCCGCGCTGGCGGCCACCGTCGTCGCGGTGATGGTCGCCGCGCCGAGGCTCGCGGTCGACGTCGGGTTCGCGCTGTCGGTGTCGGCGACCGCGGCGTTGATCGTGATCGCCCCGGGGTGGTCTCGCCGCCTGGTCGACCGCGGGTGGCCGCGCCCGCTCGCCGACGCGGTCAGTGTCGCGGTGGCCGCCCAACTGGTCACCGCACCGCTGGTGGCCGGGATCTCGGGGTCGATGAGCCTGGTCGCGGTCGCCGCGAACCTGGCGGTGGCTCCTGTGATCCCGCCGATCACGGTGCTCGGGACGGCCGCGGCGGCCCTGTGCGCGGTGTGGCCCGCCGGGGCGGAGGTGCTGATCCGGTTCACCGGCCCCGAGGTGTGGTGGCTGCTCGGCGTCGCGCGGTGGGCGGCACGGATGCCCGCCGCCGCGGTACCGATGCCGTCCGGGGCGACCGGTGTGCTGATCGCGGCCATGCTGATGCTCGCCGCGGCGGCGGGATGGCATTGGGTGGTGTCGGGGCGACGTGACACGATCGTGCGGTGACACAGACCTCCGGCCTGCACCTGATCCTGGGAGACGAGGAACTTCTGGTCGAGCGCGCCGTCGCGGACGTGCTCAAGGCCGCCCGCGCGTCCGCGGGCACCGCCGACGTGCCGGTCGACCGGCTGCGTGCCGGCGAGGTCAGCGTCAGCGAGATCGCCGAACTGCTCAGTCCGTCACTGTTCGCCGACGAGCGCGTCGTGGTGCTCGAGGCGGCCGGCGAAGCCGGCAAGGATGCGGTGGCGCTGATCCAGTCCGCGGCGGCGGACCTGCCCGACGGCACCCTGATGGTGGTTGTGCATTCCGGTGGCGGCCGCGCGAAGTCGCTTGCCGATCACCTCAAGAAGCTCGGCGCCGAGGTGCACCCGTGCGCCAGGATCACCAAGGCGTCCGAACGCGCGGACTTCGTCCGCAAGGAGTTCCGCGCCCACCGGGTGAAGGTCGACGACGAGACGGTGACCGCGGTGATCGACGCGGTGGGATCCGACCTCCGTGAGCTCGCCTCGGCGTGCTCGCAGCTGGTCGCCGACACCGGTGGCGCCGTCGATGCGGTGGCGGTGCGGCGCTACCACTCGGGCCGCGCGGAGGTGAAGGGGTTCGACATCGCCGACAAGGCGGTGGTCGGCGACGTGGCCGGGGCGGCGGAGGCGCTGCGCTGGGCGATGATGGCGGGCGAACCGCACGTGGTGCTTGCCGATGCGCTGGCCGAGGCGGTGCACACGATCGCCCGGGTCGGGCCGCTGTCCGGGGATCCGTACCGGCTTGCCGGGGAGCTGGGCATGCCGCCGTGGCGGGTGCAGAAGGCGCAGAAGCAGGCGCGGCGGTGGTCCCGCGAGAAGGTCGCCGAGGCGGTGCACGTGGTGGCCGCGCTCAATGCCGATGTCAAGGGTGCTGCGGCAGATGCCGACTACGCACTGGAGAAAGCAGTCCGCTCAGTCGCCGAGCTGGTCAGCGAGTAAACAGCTGGAGAGCTGGTCAGCGAGTAGACAGCTGAGAGCTGGTCAGCGACTGAGCGGGGAGTGCTCGCGCCCGTCCCCGGCGAACCGGGGCCGGCCGAACGATCAGAGCTTGTTGAGGGCCTTGGCCAGCGCCGACTTGCGGTTGGCGGCCTGGTTCTTGTGGATGACGCCCTTGCTGGCAGCCTTGTCCAGCTTGCGGCTGGTCGAGACCAGCAGCTCGCCGGCCTTGTCCTTGTCACCGGATTCCACAGCCTCACGGAATCCGCGGACCGCCGTGTGAAGTGACGACTTCACCGACTTGTTGCGGAGTCTGCGGCGCTCGTTGGTGCGGTTCCGCTTCTCCTGCGACTTGATATTGGCCACGCGTGTATTCCTTCTAAATGTCGACTGGGTGATGAAGTCTTTAGGCGCCCGCACGGGGGCAGCGACTGTTCAGGGTAGCAGCGAGTGGGTAAATCCCCCAAAGCGAGCTCCGCTGGCCTGCCGAAATGGCCCGCATGCTGCAGCATGACATTCGGATACTCGCGCTTCGTGCGTAAGGGAAAGAGTAGGGGACATTTTGGCGACCGACACGGTACGGACCGTTCGTAGCAATGCGAAGACCGCCAAGCGGCATGACGGCGTCTTCGGGGGCTACAACAAGCTGGGCTCGTATGCGAAGGCCTTCGACGAGATGTTCGACGCCCAGGGCAACGTCCGCGGCCCGTACAAGGGCATCCACAAAGAGCTCGCACCCGCCGACGTGTCCGACCTGGAGGCCAGGTCGGAGGCACTGAGCCGAGCGTTCACCGACCAGGGCATCACGTTCTCGCTGTCGGGTCAGGAGCGCCCGTTCCCGCTGGACCTGGTGCCTCGGGTCATCTCGGCAGCCGAGTGGACCCGGCTCGAGCGCGGGATCCGGCAGCGGGTGCAGGCGCTGGAGATGTACCTCGACGACATCTACGGCGAACAGGAGATCCTGCGCGACGGTGTCATCCCGCGCCGGCTGGTCACCTCCTGCGAGCACTTCCACCGGGAAGCCGTGGGCATCGCCCCGCCCAACGGGGTGCGCATCCATGTCGCGGGTATCGACCTGATCCGCGACGACCAGGGCAACTTCCGGGTGCTGGAGGACAATCTGCGCTCGCCGTCGGGGGTCTCCTATGTGATGGAGAACCGCCGCACCATGGCGCGGGTGTTCCCGAACCTGTTCGCGACGCACCGCGTGCGCGCGGTCGGCGACTACTCGTCGCACCTGCTGCGGGCGCTGCGTAACGCAGCGGCCAACAACGTCGCCGATCCCACGGTCGTCGTGCTCACTCCCGGCGTCTACAACTCCGCGTACTTCGAGCACTCGCTGCTGGCCCGCCAGATGGGCGTCGAGCTGGTCGAGGGCCGCGACCTGTTCTGCCGCGACAACACCGTCTACATGCGCACCACCGACGGTGAGCGACAGGTCGACGTGATCTACCGCCGTATCGACGACGACTACCTGGATCCGATGCAGTTCAAGCCGGACTCGGTGCTCGGCGTCGCGGGCATCCTCAACGCCGCCCGCGCGGGCAATGTGGTGATCTCCAGCGCCGTGGGCAACGGTGTCGGCGACGACAAGCTCGTCTACACCTACGTGCCGACGATCATCGAGTACTACCTCGGGGAGAAACCGCTGCTGGCCAACGTCGACACCCTCCGCTGCTGGCTCGACGAGGAGCGGGAGGAGGTGCTCGACCGCATCGACGAGCTGGTCATCAAACCGGTGGAGGGTTCCGGCGGCTACGGCATCGTGTTCGGGCCGGATGCGTCCGAGAAGGAACTGGCCACGATCACCAAGAAGATCAACGCCGACCCGCGCGGCTGGATCGCCCAGCCGGTGATGCAGCTGTCCACGGTGCCGACCCAGATCGGTGACACGCTCGCGCCGCGCCATGTCGACCTGCGCCCGTTCGCGGTCAACGACGGCGACGAGGTGTGGGTGCTGCCGGGCGGCCTGACCCGGGTCGCGCTGCCGGAGGGGTCCCTGGTCGTCAATTCCAGCCAGGGTGGCGGGTCGAAGGACACCTGGGTGTTGGCGTCGCGCACGTCGGTCGCCGACCGCGAGCTCGGCGCGGCCGAGGTGGTGCGGTCGCTGCCGCAGGCGCCGACGAGCAAGTCGGGCAAGAACGGCAAGGTCGAATCCACGCTGGATCAACAGCAGCAACAGCAGTAGGGCGGTGGGGAACTGATGCTGGCGAGAAACGCAGAATCGCTGTACTGGATCGGCCGCTATGTCGAGCGCGCCGACGACACCGCCCGGATCCTCGACGTCACGGTGCACCAGCTGCTGGAGGACTCCAGCGTGGATCCGGACCAGGCGTCGCGGACGCTGCTGAAGGTCCTCGGCATCGATCCGCCCGCCGGGGCGCTCGACGTATGGTCGCTGACCGATATCGTCGCGTTCAGCCGGGAGACCTACGGGGGTTGCTCGATCGTCGAGGCGATCTCGGCGGCACGCGAGAACGCCCGCGGCGCAAGGGAGGTCACCTCGACCGAGATCTGGGAGTGCCTCAACACCACCTACAACGCGCTGCCCGAGCGGGAACGCGCGGCCAAGCGGCTGGGCCCGCACGAGTTCCTGTCCTTCGTCGAGGGCAGGGCCGCGATGTTCGCCGGCCTGGCCGATTCGACGTTGTCGCGCGACGACGGTTACCGCTTCATGGTGCTGGGCCGCGCGCTGGAGCGGGTCGACATGACGGTGCGGTTGCTGTTGTCGCGGGTCGGTGACAGCGCGTCGTCCCCGGCATGGGTCACGTTGTTGCGTTCGGCGGGTGCGCACGACACCTACCTGCGCACCTACCGCGGCGCTCTCGACGCGGGCCGGGTGGTCGAATTCATGTTGCTGGACCGGCTTTTCCCGCGGTCCATCTTCTATTCGTTGCGGCTGGCCGAGCACAGCCTGGATGAACTGATGAAGCGCCCCCACGATCGGCTCGGCGCCACCGCCGAGGCCCAGCGACTGCTGGGGCGCGCCCGCAGCGAGCTGGAATTCCTGCAGCCCGGCGTGCTGCTGGACTCGTTGGAAGAGCGGCTCGCCGGTCTGCAGAAGACGTGCTTCGACGTCGGAGAAGCATTGGCGGTGCAGTACTTCCACGCGGCGCCGTGGGTGGCGTGGACGGATGCGGGACGCAATGCGCTGGTGATCGAAGAAGGGGAGATCTGAGTATGTGGCGGATGCGTGTGGTGCATTCGACGGGCTACGCCTACAAGTCGCCGGTCACCGCGTCGTTCAACGAGGTGCGGCTGACGCCGCGGTCGGACTCCCGGCAGAACGTGATCCTCAACCGGGTCGAAACCGTGCCCGCGACAAGGTCTTACCGCTACGTCGACTACTGGGGCACCGCGGTGACGGCGTTCGATCTGCACGCCCCGCACACCGAGCTCGAGGTGACGGCGTCGTCGGTGGTCGAGACCGACAAGCCCGAAGAGCCCGAGGTGAAGGTCACCTGGGACGACCTCGCCAGTGAAGCGGTGCGTGACCGCTACGACGAGGTGCTGGCGCCGACGCATTACGTCCCGGCCAGCAAGCGCATCGAACGGGTCGGGCGGCGGATCGCGAAGTATCACGAGCCGCGCGAGGCTGTGGTCGAGGCGGCCCGCTGGGTGCAGGGCGAACTGAATTACGTGCCGGGCACCACCGGCGTGCACACCTCCGGGGTGGACGCACTGCGCGAAGGCAAGGGGGTGTGCCAGGACTTCGCGCACCTGACCCTGATGATGTTGCGCGGCATGGGGATTCCGTCGCGCTACGTGTCGGGATATCTGCACCCGAAGAAGAACGCGAAGATCGGCGACACCGTCGAGGGGCAGAGCCATGCCTGGGTCCAGGCCTGGACCGGCGAGTGGCAGTACTACGACCCGACCAACGACGCCGAGATCAACGAGCAGTACATCAGCGTCGGGGTGGGCCGGGACTATTCGGACGTCGCACCGCTCAAGGGCATCTACTCCGGGGAGGGGGCCACCGATCTCGACGTGATCGTCGAGATCACCAGGCTGGCTTAGCGCACACCCCGGGGTGCACCTCGACGCGGTGCAGGTCGTCACCGAGTTCGATCTGCCGGTCGAAGTGGGATGCGGCCAGGGCGCGCCACTGGTCCTCCTGTCCGGGCTGCAGGGCAGGCACATAGTGGGTCAGGATCAGGATTCCGACCCCGGCCCGGGTCGCGGTCTCGGCGGCCTGCTCCACGGTGGAGTGGTAGTCGCAGATGTCACGGATGCGCTGCACCGGTAGTGCGTCCACCAGGTCGTGCCGGATCACGGTGTGCACCAACGCCCCGGCGCCCGCGGCCAACTGGTCGAGGCCCTGGCACGGCACGGTGTCGCCGGCCAGCACCACCGATGCGCCGTGGTGCTCGATGCGGAACGCGATGGTGGGTTCCACCGGCCGGTGGTCGGTCGGGCCCACCCGGATCGACACCTCGTCGCGTCCCCACACCACGCCGCCGGTCACCTCTTCGACCTCGACGAGCGGCGGTGCGGTCAGATCGGCATGGTGGGCGATCCGGTAGCCGATGTCGAACCGGAACGCCTTGAGCGTGTTCTCGACGACCTCGGCTGTCCCGGGCGGACCGATGATCGGCAGCGGGGGCATGTCGGGCGAAAAGTTCGACACCCAGCGGGTGATCAGGACGTCGCCGAGGTCGGCGATGTGGTCGCTGTGCAGGTGGGTCAGCAACAGCGCCGAGAGCTGGTTGGCGCCGACCCCGATCGCGGCGGCACGTTGCAGCACCCCGCGGCCGCAGTCGATCAGGAACGTCTGATCGCCGGCGCGAACCAGCGTCGACGGCCCCGCGCGGCGCGCGTCGGGGATCGGGCTTCCGGTGCCGAGCAGCGTCACTTCGATCATGTCGGAAGGTATACCGGTCCCGGCGGCTGCTGTCCTGCGGATCGGGGGCGATTCGGTTATGCGGCACGGGCCCGCCGGGAACCGCCGAGTAGTAGCCTGGTGTGAGCTACATCACCCAGGGAGTGGTCGATGCGGATATCTGACGTGCTGCGCAGCAAGGGGTCGGCGGTCGCCACCATCACCCCCGAGACGTCGGTCGCCGGGTTGCTGACCGAGCTGGCGGTGCGCAACATCGGCGCGATGGTCGTGGTGTCGCCGGACGGGCTGCTGGGCATCGTGTCCGAGCGCGACGTTGTCCGTAAGCTGCACGACATGGGTGCTGACCTTCTGCACAGGCCGGTTTCGGAGATCATGACGACGCTGGTGGCGACGTGCACACCGCAGGATTCCGTGGACAGCCTGAGCGCGCTGATGACCAACAACCGGGTGCGGCACGTCCCGGTGGTGGTCGACGGGCGGCTTGCCGGCATCGTCAGCATCGGCGACGTGGTCAAGACCCGGATGGAGCAGCTGGAGCGCGAACACCAGCAGCTGCAGGCCTACATCACCCAGGGCTGACCGCGGTGGGAGACATCGCTGTCCGCTTCGTCGAGAAGCGGGACGTCACACAGCTGTCGCAGGTACTGGCGCGGGCGTTCTTCGACGACCCGGTGATGGTGTGGATGATCCCCGACGAGACCCGCCGGGTCCGCGCCCTGGAGCGGATGTTCGGCGCGATGACCCGGCACCACTTCCTGGCCGGTGGTGGCGCCGAGGTGGCAGTGGATGCCGGGGGAGCGGGCACCGTCGGCGCCGCGTCGCTGTGGGATCCGCCCGGGCGCTGGAAACAGACCCCACGCGAGGAGCTGCGGATGATGCCGAGCCTCATCCGCGCGTTGGGGCGGCACGCGCGCCGCGGCATGACGATGTCGGAGGTCATGAAGAAGAACCATCCCGAGGAGCCGCACTGGTATCTCGGGGTGATCGGCAGCGACCCGGACGCGCGCGGCAAGGGGTTCGGCAACGCGCTGATGCGGTCACGCCTGGACCGGTGCGACGCCGAGGGCGCGCCGGCGTATCTGGAGTCCAGCAAGGAATCGAATGTGCCGTACTACATGCGGTTCGGCTTCGAGGTCACCGGCGAGCTCACCGTGCCCGACGGCGGCCCGACCATGTGGCAGATGTGGCGACATCCCCGATAAAGCCAGCCGAGCTGATCAGCTCCAGCTGTACTCGGCGCGCAGCCGCGCCGCGACCACGTCGAACACCTCGCGGGCGAGGATCGCACCCTCACGCCTGATGCCCTCTTCGGGGACGTCGAGCACCCGGTCCAGCCGCACCCAGCTGGCGCGTCCTTCATAGTCCCAGCTGCCGTGGCCGATCGAGATCCAGTTCGGGTCGTCACGGTGGTGGTCCTGGCTGGACAGCATCAGGCCGAGCAGGATGTCGCGGTCGCGGCCGACCACCAGCACCGGTCTGTCCTTACCGCGGGTCGGGTCGTCCTCGAAGGTGACCCACGTCCACACGATCTCGCCGGGGTCGGCGCGGCCGTCGAGGTCGGGGGCATAGGAGACCCGGCGTGCCCGGTGCGCGGTCGGGACGAAGTTCTTCGACACGGGACGCCCGGCCGGCAGGGCAGGCGCGTGCGACGGCGGCGGTCCGGTCAGCACGTCGAGCCCGATCCGGATGCCCTGCTGGATGCCGCGCTGCAGCGTGTCCGACCTCTGCAGCTGACGCACCAGTTTCGGCGCTTCGTTGAAGACGATGTTTTCGGTGCCCTTCACCAGGAAGCGCTGAAAGGCCCTCAAATTCCATGACGATGACGCCATACCCGCCAAGCATAGGGCGTCCGCGGAGGCCTCGATTGGGCTGAGGGGTGTTGCGCTCGATACTCTGGAGGCGCCTGATCAGGCTCACAGACCCCGCTCACCAGGAGATTCCCATCGCTAGCTTCGCCGACAAGACGTTCACTGCGCCGGCGCAGATTCGGAACTTCTGCATCATCGCCCACATCGACCACGGCAAGTCCACGCTGGCCGACCGGATGCTGCAGCTCACCGGTGTGGTCGCGGACAGGGATATGCGCGCCCAGTACCTGGACCGGATGGACATCGAGCGTGAGCGCGGCATCACGATCAAGGCGCAGAACGTGCGTCTGCCCTGGGAGGTGGATGGCGAGCAGTTCGTCCTGCACCTGATCGACACCCCCGGCCACGTCGATTTCACCTACGAGGTGTCCCGGGCGCTGGAGGCGTGCGAGGGTGCGGTGCTGCTGGTCGACGCCGCCCAGGGCATCGAGGCGCAGACGCTGGCCAACCTGTACCTGGCGCTGGACCGCGATCTGACGATCATCCCGGTGCTCAACAAGATCGACCTGCCCGCCGCCGACCCGGATCGCTACGCCGGTGAGATCGCGCACATCATCGGGTGCGAACCCGAGGACGTGCTGCGGGTGTCGGGCAAGACCGGCGCCGGGGTCGGGGAGCTGCTCGACCACGTGGTGCGCCAGATCCCGCCGCCGCAGGGCGACCCGGACGGCCCCGCCCGCGCGATGATCTTCGACTCGGTCTACGACATCTACCGCGGCGTGGTGACCTACGTCCGCGTGGTGGACGGCAAGATCACCCCGCGCGAGCGGATCAAGATGATGTCCACCGGCGCCACCCACGAGCTGCTCGAGGTGGGCATCGTCTCGCCCGAACCCAAGCCCTCCGACGGACTCGGCGTCGGCGAGGTCGGGTACCTGATCACCGGCGTGAAGGACGTCCGCCAGTCCAAGGTCGGCGACACCGTGACGACCGCGCGCCACGGCGCGGTGGAGCCGCTGACCGGCTACCGCGAGCCCAAGCCGATGGTGTACTCGGGCCTGTATCCGGTGGACGGCTCCGACTACCCGGTGTTGCGCGAGGCACTGGACAAGCTGCAGCTCAACGACGCCGCACTGACCTACGAGCCCGAGACGTCGGTGGCGCTGGGCTTCGGGTTCCGGTGCGGGTTCCTGGGGCTGCTGCACATGGAGATCACCCGGGAGCGGCTGGAACGCGAATTCAATCTCGACCTGATCTCCACGGCGCCCAACGTCGTCTACCGGGTGGTCAAGGACGACGGCACCGAGATGGTCGTCACCAACCCGTCGGACTGGCCTGAGGGCAAGGTCCGGTCGGTGTTCGAGCCGGTGGTCAAGACCACCGTCATCGCGCCGAGTGAGTTCATCGGCACCATCATGGAGCTGTGCCAGTCGCGGCGCGGCGAGCTCGGCGGCATGGACTACCTGTCGCCGGAGCGGGTCGAGTTGCGCTACACGATGCCGCTGGGCGAGATCATCTTCGACTTCTTCGACTCGCTGAAGTCCAGGACGCGCGGCTACGCCAGCCTGGACTACGAGGAGGCAGGCGAGCAGGAAGCCGATCTGGTCAAGGTCGACATCCTGCTGCAGGGCGAGGCCGTCGACGCGTTCAGTGCGATCGTGCACAAGGACGGCGCCGCGGCGTACGGCAACAAGATGACGACCAAGCTCAAGGAGCTGATCCCGCGCCAGCAGTTCGAGGTGCCGGTGCAGGCCGCGATCGGCTCGAGGATCATCGCACGCGAGAACATCCGTGCCATCCGCAAGGACGTCCTGTCCAAGTGCTACGGCGGTGACATCACCCGTAAGCGCAAGCTGCTGGAGAAGCAGAAGGAAGGCAAGAAGCGGATGAAGACCATCGGCCGGGTCGAGGTCCCGCAGGAGGCTTTCGTCGCGGCACTGTCCACCGAATCCACGGCCGACAAACCGAAGAAGTAGTTCGGTGCGGGCTGATTCAAAAGCCCGATGTGCTGATCCGGTTGTCCGGCAGGGTATTTGAGCCGAGGGTCGGCATCTCGGCGCTTCGGTCACCGCCGGTCTCAGCCCGCCGCGCCTAGCGTGGACGCATGGAGGAGACGCCGACACCGTGGCTGATCACCGAGGCGTTCGACTCCTCGGCGCTCGCCACGCGCTGGGTGTGGATCGTCGTGCTGGCCGGGGTTGCCGCGGTGGTGCTCGGCGGCATCCTGTTCAGCGTGTGACAGCGCGCTGACACCGCGCGCTCGACGCCCGCGAGGGCGCCTGAAATGCCACTGTGCGCGGCGTGTCACCGTGCAGACACGCGCGCTCGGCCGGTGGGGGTGGGTGTAAAGCTCACGGGGAGTTGATATCTGGGCGGGAGCCCGGATCTGGGTGAGCATGCACGCATGACCGCGGTATGGCAGCCACGACTCGACGCCGACGAATACTGGAGTTGGCAGCTGTCCGGCAAGTGCCTCGACCACCCCGCCGACCTGTTCTTCCCGGAGAACGCGCCGCGTGCTGACCGACGGGGACTCGAAGAGCAGGCCAAGCGCATCTGCGCCGACTGCCCGGTGCTGCTGCGCTGCCGCGAACATGCCGTCAGCGTCCCGGAACGCTACGGGATCTGGGGCGCGATGACCCCGCGCGAACGCGGAGTCCCGCCGTCGCACCGGCCCGCGAACCGCGCCGGCGAAAAGAATTCACGCTGACCCGAACGATTGAGCAACGTGAGATACGTCTCTACGTTGCGTTCAGCACGGCCCGAAACACCAGGAGGGTGTCCCCATGTCTGAAGCAACGCTGCCCGATCCAGGGGTGACAGCAAAGCTACCGGCAGCCTCAGAAGGCTCCGAAACGCCGGATCCACGGCGGCTGCGGGGCAACCTCGGCGTCGCATCGATCGTGTTCATGGTCGTCGCCGCCGCGGCGCCGCTCGGGGTCATCGGCGGCGTGGTGCCGCTGGGGCTGGCGGCCGGTAACGGGGCGGGCTTCCCGGCGACGTTCATCGTCGCGACCGTGATCCTGCTGCTGTTCTCGGCGGGCTTCACCGCGATGACCCCGCACGTCGAGGAGGCGGGCGCGTTCTTCTCCTACGTCCGGCAGTCCCTCGGCCTCCCGGTCGGCATCGGCATCGCGTTCGTCGCCGTGGTCAGCTACGTGGCTCTCGAAGCAGGGGTCTACGGCCTGCTCGGTCCGGCCGGGGCGAGCGTCGTCGAGTTGTTCGGCGGGCCCGCGCTACCGTGGTGGCTGTTCGCCGCCGCCGCGTTCGCCGTGACGACCTACCTCGGCTACCGCAACATCGAACTGTCCAGCCGGGTGCTCGCGGTGCTGCTGACCGCCGAGATCGCGATCGTCGCGATCCTCGACCTGGTCATCGTCGTCCGCGGCGGCGACCACGGCCTGTCGTCGGGCATCGTGAACCCGGACGCGATCTTCTCGGGATCCCTTGGCATCGGACTGCTCTTCGCGATCATCAGCTACGTCGGGTTCGAGGCGACCGCGATCTTCCGCGACGAGGCCCGCACGCCCGAGCGCACCATCCCGCGCGCCACCTACTTCTCGCTGCTGCTGATCGGCATCTTCTACGCGATCACCAGCTGGGCGCTGATCTCCGGATGGGGTGACGAGCAGGCGGTCGCCCAGGCCACCGACAACGGCGGGACGTTCCTCGGCGACACCGCGTCGCGCTACATCGGTGTCTTCGGCGCCGACGTGATCACGGTGCTGTACTTCACCAGCCTGTTCGCGTGCATCCTGGCGTTCCACAACGTCGCGTCGCGCTACCTCTTCGCGCTGGCTCAGAAGGACGTGCTGCCCGCCGCGCTGAGCCGCCCGCACGCCGAACACGGTTCGCCGCACCAGGCTTCGCTGTGGATCTCCGGCGTCGTCGCGCTCAGCGTGCTGCTGGCCGTGGTGTTCGGGCTCGACCCGGCCGCGCAGTTCTACACGTGGTTCGCCGGGACGACGACCGTCGGCATCGTGGTGCTGCTGATCGCGACCAGCGTGGCCGTCCTGGTCTTCTTCGCCAAGGACCGCCGCGGCAACTCGCAGTGGCGGGTGCGCATCGCACCGGCACTCGGCCTCGTGGGCCTGCTCGGCTCGTTGGTGCTGATCCTGACCAACCTCAGCGATCTGGTCGGCGGCTCCGCCGTGCTGGCCGCGGTGGTGATCGGGGTTCTGTTGGGCGCGTTCGTGATCGGCGTCGCCGCAGGCAAAGCACTCGTCGGGCGGAAGACCTCGTCATGACGCAGCTGTCCGGACCACAGATCGGCGTCGCGGCCGACGAACTGCGCGACGGCATCGCCGACGGCACGCTGCACGAGATCGAGGTGGCCTGGACCGACCCGTTCGGCCACGCCGCCGGTAAGCGGATCCCGGCCGCGCAGTTCCTGGACCGGGCGGCCGGCACCGGGTTCGCGTTCTGCGAGGCTGCGCTCGGCTGGAACACCGACGGCACGGTCATCGACGGGCTGCGGCTGACCAACTGGGACGGCGGCTACCCGGATGTGTATGCGGTGCCGGACTTCTCAACGTTCACCCGGGTGCCGTGGCGCCCCGGCGTCGGACACGTGATCTCCGATATCGTCACCCATCACCGCACCCCGTCGCTGCTGGACCCGCGCGCCGTGCTGAAGCGGGTGCTGGCCCGGCTGGACGGGCTGGGCTACAGCGCCAACATCGGTGTCGAGTTCGAGTTCTACCTGCTCGAGCTCGACGGTGCGCCGATCATCGACAAGATCCAGGCCTACTCGCTGGAGAACGCGAACGCGCTGGATCCGTTGATCGCCGACCTGTACCAAACCCTCGGCGCGTTCACGCGTCTGGAGGGCATCCAGACCGAGTACGGCCCGGGCCAGGTCGAGACCAACCTCGTCTACACCGATGCGCTGGCCGCCGCCGACGACAGCGCCCGGCTCAAATACGCCGCCAAGGAGGTGGCGCGCAGGCACGGCAAGCTCGCCAGCTTCATGCCCAAGCCGTTCTCGGAGCACTCGGGAAGCTCGGCGCACCTGCACATCTCGTTGTGGCGCGGCGACGAGCCGGCCTTCGCGGCGGTCGACGGCGCCGAGAGCCAGGACGCGCGTTACGCGATCGCCGGGCTTTTCGAGCACCTGCCCTCGATCACGCTGTTCGGTGCGCATTCGGTCAACGCGTACCGCCGGTTCGCGCCGGACACGTTCGCTCCCGACACGGTCAACTGGAGCCGGGATAATCGCAGCGCGGCGATCCGCTCGCTGATCGAGGACAAGCCCGAGGCCTCCCGTATCGAATTGCGTTCCGGAGCATCGGATTCCAATCCTTACTGGCTGATCGCCTCGGCGCTGGCGGGCGTCGTCGCGGGCCTGGAGGCGCGGCGCGAGCCCCCGGAGCAGGCGACCGGCAACCTCTACGGCAAGGGCACCCCGCTACCCGACTCGCTGGGCACCGCGGTGGCGCTCGCCGTGCAGGACGACACCATCCTGGAGATCCTGGGCGCCGAGTCGGTGCTCGACTTCGCCGCGATCGCGCGCAGCGAATGGGAGCAGTACGTGGGCCATGTCAGCGATTGGGAGCGCGATCGCTACCTGAGCACGTCATGAGCGGAGCGAATGGTTCAGCCGGAGTGACCGCCCGCCCCAGGTTCGGGGTGTGGGCGCCGGTCTACGGCAACCACGGCGCCCGTCATCATCCCCAGGATCCGCCCGACGCGAGCTACCGGCGCAACCGCGACCTGATCGTGCACGCCGAGCGGGTCGGGTTCGACGCGACGCTGGTCGCCCAGCATGTGATCCACCCCAGCGACGTCGAAGACGACGTGCTGGAGACGTGGTCGACGCTGGCCGGCATCGCCGAGGCCACCGAGCGCATCGAGCTGATCGGCGCGATCAAGCCGCTGCTGCTGAACCCGTTGGTATTCGCCAAGATCGCCGCCAACATCGCCGACATCTCCGGAGGACGGCTGTCGATCAACGTGGTCAGCGGCTGGTTCCTGCCGGAACTGGAAGCGCTCGGCGTCGACCTGCTCGACCACGACGACCGCTATGCCCACACTCGGGAGTGGCTCGAGATCGTCACCGCGCTCTGGGCAGGCAAGCAGGTCGACACCGGCGGCCGCCAGCCCGCGCTGGTGCGGCCGGTGCCGCGTTTCGTCCCGCCGGTCTACGTCGGCGGCGAATCCGAGCCGGGCCGCGCGCTGGCCGCCGCGACCGCCGACGTGTTCTTCATCAACGGCAGGCCGCTGCCCGACACCGCAGACGTCATCGCCGATCTGCGGTCCCGCCGTGCCGGCGGGCCGCCGTTGCGGTTCGGGCTGTCGGCGTTCGTGATCGCGCGCGACACCGACGCCGAGGCACGTGCGGAGGCCGTGCACCTGCAGGCGCTGGTGGATGCCGAGAAACGGCCCGAGATTTCCGGCGGCACCGATCCGAAGACCCAGATGTACAAGGTGCTCGCCGACACCAGCCGGGTCGGGTCCAACGGCGGCACACTAGCCGGCCTGGTGGGTAGCTATGACACCGTCGCGGAACGGATCTCGGCATTTCACACTGCGGGCATCGAGCTGTTCATGCTGCAGTTCCAGCCGCTGGAAACCGAACTCGACCGGTTCGCCGAGCACATCATCCCGCGATTCGCCCCATGAGGAGAACGATGACCCTGACCGTGGACACCCGTGCCGCCGGTGACGTGGCCGACCGGCTCGCCCGGCTCGCGCCGATCGTCGAGACGCTGCGTGCCGAGGATCCGTCCGCCGAGCGGGAACGGGTACTGCAGCACGATGCGGTCGCGGAGTTGCGCCGCATCGGCATCCTGACCCTGCGGGTGCCGCGGCGCTACGGCGGCCCCGGCGGCAGCATCCGCGACGTACTGTCGGCGGTCATCCAGATCGCGTCGGGGAGTTCCAATGTCGCGCAGGCACTTCGGGCGCACTTCGGGTTCTCCGAGCGGCTGCTGAGCAACCGCGCCGGCGACGGCGAGCGTGCCGAGTGGTTCCCGAAGATCAACGCAGGGCTGGTGGTCGGCAACGCGATCACCGACGCGAGGGGACGTGCCCCAAGCAGCTCGGAGACCACGGTGCTGGCCGATGCGAACGGGGTGTTGCGGCTCAACGGGCACAAGTTCTACTCGACGGGCACGCTGTACGCCGATGCGATCGCGGTGTCGGCGATCGATGCCGCGGGCAACGACGTGCAGGTGATCGTGCCGACGGACCGTGACGGCGTCGAACTGTTCGACGACTGGGACGGCTTCGGGCAGCGCACCACCGCCAGTGGCGCCACCCGTTTCACCGACGTCGAGATCGCCCCTGTGGAGGTGACGACCGTCTCCGACGGTGCCCATCTCGGGCACAGCACGACCTTCCTTCAGCTGTATCTCGCCGCGGTCGCGGCGGGGATCGCGGCCGCGGTGCGCCGCGACGCCGTGGAGTACGTGCAGACCAAGGCCCGTCCGGCGGCGCACTCGGTCGCCGACCGTGCCGGTGCCGACCCGTTCGTGCTGCACGCGGTCGGTGAGATCGCGGCCGCGGCGGCCGCCGCCGAGACGTTGGTGCTGTCGGCGGCCGACACCCTGGACACGTTGGTGGACAGCGGTTCCGTCGACGACGCCGAGGCGCTGGCAGACGCCGCCGTGGAGGTGGCGCAGGCCCAGCTGGTCGCCGAGCGACTGGCCCTGCAGGCCGCGCAACGGCTCTTCGACACCGGCGGGGCATCGGCGACGTCGCGCAAGCTGAACCTGGACCGGCACTGGCGCAACGCGCGCACGGTCGCCAGCCACAACCCGCTGGACTACAAGGCGCACGCGGTGGGCGACTTTCTGGTCAACGGAACGACCCCACCAGCCAACGGGTACTTCTGAGGGTTCTCTGAAGCGGGTCGCGCGCCGGCCTGCGGCGTGCTACTCAAGGGGTATGTCGAGGCGGGTCACACGCGGTATCGCCGGCGGTGCGGTGGGCGCGGTCTGCGCCGGCGCCGTGCTGTCGGGCTGTGCCGGCGCACCGGTCGACCAGCGTCCGGTGGTCCGGATCGTCGAGGCCGCCCAGCCGTCGCCGGCGATCCCGCTCGGCGGGCTCCTTCCCACCGCACCCGAGCTGGCAGGCGCGCTGGGCACCGGGCCGAACGCGCTGATGGGCACCGCGGTCGAGGGCGACGCCGAGGTCCTGCTGAGCAGCGTCACCGACGCGAACATCGCCCCGGTGGAGTGCGTCGGCGCCGCCTACCGGTTGCAGGACGTCGTCTACCGGAACAGCCCGGTGCGGTCGGTGGCCAGCAACACCTGGGCCGGAGGCGGCTTCGACGGACCTCCGGTGGCGGGATTCTTCGGGGTCGTGCAGATGACGGACCAAAGCGCGGCTCAGGCGTTCTTCGGCGCCGCGACCGAGCTCTGGCGGCGCTGCAACGGGCAGTCGGTGGCCGTGCAGCAGCCCGGGGCGGGCGCCGACGAACTGAGCCGGATCACCGACGTCGTGTTCGACGACCGGATGGTGTCCGCGAGCGTGCTGCACACCTCCGGCGGTGCGGCCGCCCCGACGGCGCTGCGGGCGCTCGGGGTCGCCGGCGATTGCGTCGTCGAGGTGGAGATCACCGATCCGCGCCCGGCCGGCGATCCGCGGGGTGCCGTCGCGGTGGCCGACGTGATCCTCGACAAGATCACCGCGTCGCGCTGACGCCTGCGTTCCGTCGCGGCTGTAGTGGACAATGACGCGGTGAGGACGATCGCCGCGCTGCGCCCAAGGTGTGTCGCGGCCGCGATGGTCCTGGCGTCGATGCAGCTGTCGGGCTGCGTGAGCACCGTCGACGGGACCGCGGTGCGCGGCCACGGTTCCGTGCTGTTCGACGTGCCCCCGCTCGACGAGGGCCACCTCGACAGGATTCTGCTGCCCATCGAGCAGATCAACACGATCGTCGGGTCCACCCGCATGGAGGTCACCAGCGAGGTCGACGAGATGACCGACCATTCCGCGGAAGTGTCCGCCCCGGACTGCCTCGGTGCGGTGTACGGCGCCGAGGCGCCGGTGTATGAGGGCACCGACTGGATCGCCGTGCGCGACCAGGTGGCCCGCGAACCGGGTGCCGACAACGACCACTGGGTCGAGCAGGTCGCGGTGCTCTACCCGGACGCGCAGAACGCGCAGGACTTCTTCGACGACTCGAAGGCCACCTGGCAGGACTGCGCGAACAACGCGATCGTGGTCGGCGACGGGGAATACCTGTGGGAACTCGACGACGTCGTGGTCAGTGACGATCTGATCACGCAGGTGACCACGCAGGAAGGGGCCGACGGCTGGGCGTGCCAGCACGCGTTGTCGCTGGTGTCGAACCTGACCGTGGAGGCGTGGGCGTGCGGCTACAGCATCACCGACGAGGCGGTCCGAATCGTCGACGCGATGGTCGCCAACGCCGCGCGGTAGCGGTCAGCCGGCCCGCGGCCGCAGTCCGTCGACGAACACGTCCAGCAACCTGTGGCACCGGGCCCTGTCCCGGTCGGGCTGTTCACCCACCCACGTGATCGCCGCCGCCATGTCGAGAAGATCGTCGGGGCCGATGTCGGTGCGTATCGCGCCGGTGTCCGCGGCCCGGGCGATCAACGCGGCGCCTGCCGTGCGCGCCAGTTCGCACGTGCTCCGCGTCCCGTCCGGCGGCGGCGGCGGACTGGCCAATGTCGCGGCCAGGCCTTTGAACATCGCGCCCTGTTCGATGTAGGCCCGCAGCCATTCGCGCAGCGCCCCGAACGGATCGGAGGCGGTCAGTAGTTCCGTGCCGAGGTGGTGGATGTCGGTCAGCCCGTCGTTGATGACCGCGAGCACCAACGCATCCCGGGTGGGGAAGTGCCGGTACAGGGTGCCGGGGCCGACGCCCGCGGCACGCGCGACGTCGTCCAGCGATGCGGTCACCCCGCGTGCGGTGAACGCATCGTGGGCAGCCCGCAGCAGGAGTTCGCGGTTGCGCGCGGCATCGGCGCGGCGCGATCGAGCGGCGGTCGGACTCATGGCCCCTTCCCGGTTGGCGTAGACAAACGGAGGCGGTCTCCATATATTGACCGGAGACAGTCTCCGAATCGTACCGAAGGGTGCAGGCCATGGACATCACACTCACCGTCGTGCCGCGCCCGGACGCGGGTTTCGCCACGCTACTCGGCGATGTCGCGGCGGCCGCCGAGTCCGGCTTCGCCCGGGTGTGGCTGCCGCAGTTACCGCCCATCGTCGGCGCGAACGGCTGGGATGCGTTGACCGCGTTGGCTGTCGCCGGCGCCCGCACGCCGGGGATCGGACTCGGATCCTCCGTCGCGGTCGCCTACGGCCAGCACCCGCTCGTGCTCGCACGACAGGCGTTGACCGTCGCGGCGGCGACCGAAGGCCGGTTCGTCCTCGGTCTCGGCGTCAGTCACCGGTTCGTGGTGGCCGACGTGCTGGGGTACTCGTACGATGCGCCCGCGGCGTATCTGCGGGAATACCTCGAGGTGCTCGGTCCCGCGCTGGCCGGACAGTCCGTCGACCACCACGGCCCGCGCATCACCGCCGTCGGAAAACTCGAGTCCTCCGTGGCCGCACCACAGATCGTGATCGCCGCGCTCGGGCCGAGGATGCTCGAGCTGGCCGGTGCGCTGACCGCAGGCACACTGACCACCTGGACCGGACCGAAAGCCCTTGAGAATCATGTGATCCCCCGGATCACCCGAGCGGCCGAGGATGCGCGACGTCCCGCGCCGCAGGTGATCGTCGGTCTGCCGGTCAGCGTCACCGATGACGTCGAGGGCACCCGCGCCGAGATCAACGCGGCGTTCGCGGTGGCCAACGAGGTGCCCGCCTACCGGGGGATGCTGGAGCGCGAGGGTGTCGGCAGCGTCGCCGACCTGTGCCTGGTCGGCGACGAGGACGAGGTGGTGCGCGGGCTCAGGCGATTCGCCGACCTCGGAGTGACCGAGTTCAGCGCCGTTCCCACCGGGGACGACGCGGCCCGCGCACGTACGGAGACCGTGCTGCGGGAGGTTGCACTCGCCGCGGTTTGAAACCTCGTGGAAATACCTCTCGCACACTAACTTCCGTGAAGTGACACGCGAAGTCCACCTCTTGACCTTCGGAAACACCCGGTCGGCAGGCCCGTGGCGGCACCCCGACATCGACAGCAGCACCCCCGCGGTACGCCGCCGGTTGATCGACCATGCCCGCGCAGCCGAGGCGGCCGCGCTCGACGCGGTGTTCTTCGCCGACGGACTGAACTTCGGCCCATCGGCCACCTGGCCCTACAAGACCACCGAGGATTTCGAACCGTTCACCACCGCCGGGGCCCTGTCCTCGGTCACCGAGAACATCGGTCTGGTCCTGACCGGTTCCGCGACGCTGCAACACCCGTATCATCTGGCGCGCCAGTTCCTGTCCCTGGACCACCTCAGCGGTGGGCGGGTCGGCTGGAATCTGGTCACCAGCTTCGCGCAGGCCGCTGCCGACAACTTCAGCGCCGGCGGTGTGGTCGAACACGACGAGCGGTACCGGATCGCCGAAGAAGCGATCGACGTGGTGAAGAAGCTGTGGGACTCCTGGGAATCCGGGGCGATCGTCGCCGACCGCGACTCTGGGATCTTCCACGACGTCAGCAAGATTCACGTGCCGGACCACCACGGCACCTACTTCGACGTGAAGGGGCCGATCGGGGCCGCCCGCTCACCGCAGGGGCAACCGGTCATCTTCCAGGCCGGATCATCGGACACCGGAAGTGTTTTCGCCGCGCGTCATGCCGAGGTGATCTTCACCGGGCAGGGAAACAAAGACAGCGCGCAGCGGTTCTACCGCCGCATCCACGACGAGGCGGCGCGGCAGGGACGGGCCGACGCTCCGCTGATCACGCCGTCGCTGTGGTACCTGGTCGGCTCTACAGAGGAGGAGGCGCGCCGGGTCGAGGAGGCCGCCTACGAGTACTTCAGCCCCGAATACCAGGCGGGCTGGCTGCTGGAGGTCGACGTCGACGTCACCGGTGCGGATCTCGACGGACCGGTTCCGGCCTCGGCGTTCCCCGACCGCACCGAGACACACCAGACCGCACTCGCGGGCTACCGGGCGCTTGCTACCGAAGGAAATCCCACCGTGCGTGAATTCCTGTTCCGCACCGTCGCAGGCTGGGGCGCGCAGGTGGTCGGCACCCCGGAGCGGATCGCCGACCAGATCGAGGACTGGTTCACCTCCAGGGCCGCGGATGGGTTCGTCCTGAAGGACCCCGGCCTGCCCGGCCAGTTCGAGAACTTCACCGAGCAGGTGGTCCCGGTGCTGCGTAAACGCGGCCTGTTCCGGCACGAGTACCGGGGCACCACCCTGCGCGACCACCTCGGCCTCGACGCACCCGCGAACCGCTACGAGAGCGCGTCGTGAGCCGGGAACCCTTCGTCCTGTCGGCGTTCACGATGTCGACTGTGTCGCACGGCAATTACGGGCTGTGGCGACATCCGGCGGACACCACGTCCCGCTACACCGATCTGACGTACTGGGTCGAGCTGGCGAAACTGCTCGAGGACGGCGGGTTCGACGCGTTGTTCATCGCCGACGCGGTCGGTCAGCTCGACGTGTACGGCGGTGACGCGTCGGCCGCGCTGGCCCGCGGCGTGCAGACCCCGGTCACCGACCCGCTGCTGGCGGTGTCGGCGATGGCAGCGGCCACAGAACATCTCGGCTTCGGTGTGACGGTGTCCACCACCTACGAACATCCGTACCTGTTGGCCCGCAAGTTCAGCACGCTCGACCATCTGACCGACGGCAGGATCGGGTGGAACATCGTCACTTCGCTGCTCGACAGTGCCGCGCGCAACATCATCGCCCGGGACAGGCAGATCCCGCACGACGAGCGCTACGCGATGGCGCAGGAGTTCGTCGAGGTCGCGTTCAAGCTCTGGGAGGGATCCTGGGAGCCCGATGCGGTGGTGCGTGACCGCGTCGGCGGTGTGTACACCGATCCCACCAAGGTGCATCCGATCGCGCACGAGGGCACCTACTTCAGCGTGCCCGGCGCCCACCTCGTCGAGCCGTCTCCGCAGCGCACCCCGGTGCTATTCCAGGCGGGCACCTCGGCGGCGGGGCGGGAGTTCGCGGCGCGCAACGCCGAACTGGTGTTCGCCAGTGACCCCCGCCCGGACGTGCTCAGGCGCAACATCGAGGACGTCAAACGCCGCGCCGCGGCGTACGGTCGAAGACCGGGCTCGATCAAGTTCATCACCTCGGTCGAGATCGTCACCGACAGCACGGATTCGGCGGCCCGTGCCAAGGCCGACGAGCTCGCGCACTATCACGATCTGGAAGGCGGGCTGGTGCTGCTGTCCGCCCTCAGCGGCGTCGACTGGTCGCGCTACGGCGTCGACCGTCCCATCGACCAGTTCGACACCGACGCCAGCCGATCCATCCTGGCCGCGGTCGACGATCCCGACAGCCGGAACCGAATCACGCTGCGCGACTATGTCGGCGGCCTCGGCGGATTCGGGGGAGCGCTGTTCGTCGGATCCGCGAAGACGGTGGCCGACGACCTGGAGGCCTACGCGGAGCGAGCCGGCGTGGACGGGTTCAACATCGCCTATCACGTCACTCCGGGCAGTTTCGCCGACGTCGCCGAGTTCCTGATTCCCGAGTTGCGCAGTCGCGGCCGCGCGCGGGTGGCCGATGAGCCGGTTTCGCTGCGCCAGCGGATCTTCGGTGGCTCGGAACCGTTGCTGCCCGACGACCATCCGGCGGTTGCTTTCCGTCAGAAAAGAATCCTGCCGATTTGATCGCTCACGTTTGCGCGCATGTTGCGGCACCGTGAACGGCATATCACCCTGTTGTCAATTCGGCTGCGGGGCTGGAGTTTATCGCTTCCTTGCGATCTCTTGCCCGCCGGATCCTTCGAAGAAAGCGGGCACATCATGTCCACACCCACTCGCCGCGAAGTGGCACTGTCCGGCCGGGGTCTCACCTCGGCGGAGGGAATCGGGCTCAAGCGTGACGCCGTCGGCGCCTGGGGGGTGTTCGCCCAGGGGCTGGCGGCCGCAGCTCCCAGCGTCGCCGTCGCTGTCGTGCCCTTCTCCCTGTTCGTCGCCGCCGGGAAGGGCGCCGCGTGGGCGGTGTTGGTCGGACTCGGGATCGTGGTGCTGATCGCCACCACGATCAGCTTCCAGGCCAAGCGCACGGTGTCATCCGGCTCGCTGGGCACCTACACCGGCAACGGCCTCGGCCCCGGCTTCGCGTTCGCGGCCGGCTTCAGCCTGCTGATCGGCTACATCGGTTTCGCGACCACCGGAACCCTGGGTGGTGTGCTGTACCTGGACGCGTTCCTGGAGTCCATCGGCCTTGGCTCACAGGAACATTGGTTCAGGCTGCTGCTCGTCGTCGTCGTGGTCGCCGCCGCCATCTATCTGCCCTACCGCGGCGTGTCGGTCTCCGCCAAATACGAACTCGTCTTCGAGCTCATCGCGATCGCGTCGATCCTGGTGATCATCGTCGGCTCCTATGTCACCTACGGCTTCCGGATCGACTGGGAGCAGTGGAACCCCCAACACCTCGCGTCGAGTGCGACGTTCATCGCCGCGGTGTCTGCCGTCGGCTCGTACGCGGGATTCGAGAGCGTGGCCTCGCTGGGCGCCGAAGCCAAAGACGCGCACCGCAACATCGCGCGCTCGCTGCTGCGGGTGGTGCTGATCCTCGGCGTGCTCTACGTGGTCGCGACATATCCGCAGATTCTGTTCTTCGATGAGATCGACGGTGACAAGGCCGTGCTGCCGCAGTTGGCGGACAGCGCAGGCGTGGCGTGGGTCAACCAGGTCGTCAGTGGCGCTGTGGCGATCGCGTTCATCGTGTTCGTCACCGCCGTGACCACCGCGGGGGCGCGCTCACTGTTCACCTTCGCCCACGAAGGCGCACTGCCGAAGGCACTCTCGCGGGTGCATCCCCGCTACCAGACACCCTGGGTCGGTGTGGTGTTCATCGGCGCGCTGGCGCTGATCTTCTCGGTCGTCGCGACCTTCAGTTCGGCGGGTCGGCTGGTCTTCGACGTGTACGGCGGCTACGTCGCGACGTGGGGCTTCTTGATCAGCTACCTGCTGGTCGTCATCGCGACACCGATCTGGCTGTACAAGATCAAGGCACTCACACCGCTGCGGCTGGTGGTGTCGGCGGCAGCGGTGCTGGGTCTCGGCTACGTCATCTTCAGCAACTTCTACCCGGTGCCTGAATTCCCGTTCAACATCCTGCCGTTCATCTTCGGTGCCATCCTGGCGGCCGGTCTCGCGTGGTACTGGTACCTGACCAAGGCCAAGCCGGAGGTGGCGCGGCGCATCGGCACGATCCAGACCCTGTCGGAGGAGGAACAGCAGCGGCTGGCCGACGAGGGCATCCTCGACGTGCTCGGCCAGAACGCGCCGGCCTCCGATGAACCGGTCGCGCGATGACCCACCAAGAGGTCCTCGATGCCGCGACGGCGCTTCGTGACAAGCTGAAAACCACTGCCGCGCAGCGGGACCATGCCGGACGAGATCCGGTCGACGAGATCGGATGGCTCAAGGAGACCGACCTGCTGGGGCTGTTCATCCCCGAGGAGTACGGCGGTGGAGGAGCGACCTGGTCACAGGTGGCCGAGATCGTCGCGATCATCGCCGAGGCGGATTCGTCGATCGCGCACGTTCTGCTCTACCACTATTTCGGCAGCCTCGCCGGAACCCGTGGGGAGAACGGGTTCGCCGGCCCCGCACGGGCCGAGCGGATCGCCGAGCAGCGGCTGTTCCATGGCACCGTCGCGCAGGCCGCCTACCCGCCGCTGATCCTGGCCACCCAGACCGCAGCGGGTTTCCGGCTCACCGGGTCCAAGCCGTTCACCAGCGGTGCCGCCCTGGCGGATGTGCTGTTGGTGTGGACCGTGTTCGACGAGAACACGACGCTGGGCGCCCGGGATGTGTCGGGTCAGCTCGCGACCTTTCACGTCGAACGGTCGGCCCCGGGGCTGTCCTTCGGCGGCGACTGGGACAACATCGGTCAGCGTCTGACCGTCAGCGGCACCACCACGCTGTCCGGCGTCGAGGTCAGCGCGGACGACCTCATCGGCTACGGCTACGGGGTCGCCGAGACCACCGCCGCCGATCAACTGGACGTGTTGCACATGTACGCCGGATTCGCGTCGATCTTCACAGGTATCGCGGTCGGTGCACTCGACGAGGCGGCCGCCTACACCCGCACCCGCTCGCGTCCGTGGGTCGAGACGGGGTACGCGCGTTCCGGTGACGATCCGCTCGTGCTGGAGCGCTTCGGGCAACTCTGGACCCAGGTGCAGTCCGCCGTCGCGCTGACCGCACGGGCGAACACCGCGCTCGACGCCGCGCGGGCACAGGGAGCCGATCTGTCATGGGCACAGCGCGCCGAGACGGTCACATTGATCAATGCGGCCCGGCTGCATGCCAGTGACGTCGCGCTGGCCGTGTCGAGCAGGCTGTTCGAGGTGACCGGAGCTCGGTCGACCGCCGCCGCCGACGGCCTGGACAGGTTCTGGCGCAACGTCCGGACGCTGAGCCTGCATGATCCGCTGCAGCGCAAGCAGGTCCAGATCGGCGACTACGTCCTCAACGGCACCGAGCCGACGCCCGGCTTCTACTCGTGACCGTTCTTTCACACACCGGAGAGAGTTCATGACCCTGACCGACCATCGCGGTGCCGGAACCTGGCAGCTGAGCCCCGCCACCGCCCACGACCATCCGCTGATCGCGGACTTCCTGGCCACCACCGAGGGTCTCGGCGGCCGCAAGTTCGCCGCGGACTCGCGCGACGTGGCCGAACAGCTCGAGGGGGTGTTCCCCGGCGCGGTGACCGTGGTGCGCGACGACGACGGGCGCATCCGCGGTTACGCGGCACTGCATCAGCCCCACGGACTGCAGCCCGAGATCGCTGCCGACATCGTGCTCGACCCGACCGTACCCGCCGATCTCGCCGACGAGGTGGTCGACGGCGTCGTGGCCAGGTTCTTCGCCGAGAGCGCCGCGATCCCCGGATCGTTCCTGCGCGCGTTCATCGGTGACGGCCACACGAACGTGATCGATGCGCTGGCACGCCGCGGTGCGACGAGGGAGGGCCAGTTCATCCGCACCCGTAAACCGCTCGACGGCGAGGACCCCGCGGCGCTCGCGGCGGCCTCTCGCGACGGCATCACGGTGGTGCGCTGGCCCGAGGTGATCGGCCGCGGGCTGGGTGAACAGGTCCGCCGGCTGCAGTACGACACCTTCCTCGAGCACTTCGGGAACATGTCCAAGACGCTGGAACTGTGGCAGCACCACATCCACAGCCGGTTGTTCGCACCCGATTTCAGTATCGCGGCGCTCGACACCGCCGACGAGGTGGTCGGCTACGTCCTCGGTTCGGTGTACACGGCGGGCACCGGTGAAGCCGCGGAGCGCAGTGCGCACACCGACTACATCGGGGTGCGCAAAGACCAGCGTCGCAATGGTATCGCCGAGCTGCTGTTGCGCAAGATCTGGCTCGCCGCGTTGTCGCGCGGCCTCACCCTTGCCTCACTCGGCACCGACATCCACAACCGCAGCAACGCCCACCTGCTCTACCGGCGGCTGGGATACGTCGCCGTCGAGTTCCAGTCCGCCTACCGAATGGAAGGTTTCGCCCAGTGACGACCAACACGACCTACCTGACGGCGCCGACCGCTGATCTCGCCGATCTGCAAGACCGGTTCCAGCCCGTGTTCGACAAGGTCGCCGAAGGCAATGTCGAACGCGAGCGCCGCCGGGTGCTCCCGCACGAGCAGGTCAGGCTGCTCAACGACGCCGGGTTCGGGAAGCTGCGAATCCCGCTGGACCACGGCGGTTTCGGTGCGTCCCTGGAACAGACCTTCCTGCTGCTGGCCGACCTCGGCGCCGCCGACTCCAACGTGGCCCACATCTGGCGCAACCATCTCGCCTTCGTCGAGGATCGGCTCAACGCCCCGGTCTCGGACACCAACGACACCTGGATCACCCGCCTCCTGGACGGCGAGTTCGTCGGCGGCGGCTGGACCGAGGCGAACAACGTCACCCTGGCCAACATGACGACCACGGTGACCGCCCGCGACGATCACTGGGTGGTGACGGGCTCGAAATACTATGCCACCGGCAGTCTCTACGCCGACTGGCTCGACGTGATCGGCCGCGACGGCGACGGCGAACTGCTGACCGCGCTGGTGCGCCGCACCGATCCCGGTGTCACGCTGGTCGACGATTGGCAGGGATTCGGCCAGCGCACCACCGCGAGCGGTTCGGCCCGCTACGACGGCGTCCGCGCCGAGCGCGGCAACGTGTTCCCCGCCGCGGAACGTTTCTCGTACCAGCCGCACTTCTATCAGATCGCGATGCTGTCGGTGCTGACCGGTATCACCCGCGCCGCGCTGAGGGACGGCTCGACGGCACTGGCGGACCGTAAGCGCAATTATCCGCAAGGTCTGGCCGCGAAGCCCACAGACGACGTGCAACTCCTGCAGGTGATCGGCGATGTGTCCGCCGACGCGTTCGCAGCCAGGGCCGCACTCGGGCTCAGCGCGCGCAGCCTGGACGACATCGTCGCCGGACGGATCGGCGGGGACGAGACCCGGGCACGGCAGCGGCTGATCGGCGCCGAGGTCGCGGTGACCCAGGCTCAGCTGGTGATCATCGGCGCCGCGCTGCGGGCCACGACGAACATCTTCGACGCCCTCGGTGCGTCCGGTGTATCGGAAGACATTGCACTCGACCGTCATTGGCGCAATGCACGCACCCTCGCATCCCATAATCCGCGGGTGTACAAGGCCCGCATCCTGGGTGACTGGCTGATCAACGCCAAGGATCCCGTACCCGATCTGGCGGCGCGCGGACGTGGCGGCCAGGGCAACTGAGAGCTGACCGAAGCGCGTGGTGCCGGCCGGGGGGCCGGCACCACGCGCTTCTTCGTCATCCCGTGACGGCGATGTTGGTGATGTCGCCGCCGTTACCCAGCGACTGCCACGTCCAGTTCGTCACCCGGTCCGACGTGGGCACCGACTTCACCCGTTCGATCAACGGGAACCACGCCAGATCCTCGGTGGCGATCCTGTTGGCCTGCTTCCAGTCCTCGGTCGAATCCTCGGCGGCGAACGCACGACGCACCGCCGCATTGAGTTCGGGGTTGTCGTAGGTGACGCCGTTCCAGGTGCCTCCCGGGGCGAATTCCGAATCCAGCCAGCCGCCCAGAGTCATCCTCGCGCTGTTGCCCTGCCAGTCCGGGGTCCAGTTGGTGATCGCCAGGTCCCACTGGTCGAGCTTGGACTTGTCGGCGAGGAATGCGCTGAACGCACCCCAGCTCTCACCCGGAATCGGGGTCAACCGCACCGTGATTCCGCCGCGTTCGGCTGCCGCCTGCACCGAGGTGGCGATCTTCTCGAACTCGGGGGTGTTGCGGTATGCGACGTTGACGGTCAGGTTCTCCTGACCGGCTTCGGCCAGCAGCGCCTTCGCCTTCTCCGGATCGCCTTTGTCTTCCGGTGTCGGGTAAGGGTTCTCGTCGTTGTATCCGGTGATCGTCGAGGTCAGGATCTCGTTGCTGACGATCGCGGAATCCGGTCCGCCGAGTCCGCGCACGACATCGGCTCTGTTCAACGAGTAGTTGAAGGCCTGCCGGACCCGCAGATCCTTGAGTGCGCCCTGAGCAGGTGTCGCCGGTTCGGCCGGATTGTTCCAGCTGATGAAGATCGCCGAGCCGCTGGCCGACTTGTGCAGGTGGTCCGGGTCGGTCTTCTTGTACTGGGCGATCACGTTGGCCGGATAGGACCGGATGTAGAGCCCGATGTCGGCGGTCCCGGTCTGCAGCTGCTGGGAGGCCGCGTCGGCGGAGGCGACCGTCGTATCGAAGACGATCTTGTCCGCGTGGGCTTTTCGCGGGTCTCCGTCGCTGTTGTACTCGGGCACCTTGGCCAGGGTCAGCTGGCGGTCGGGCTCGTAGGACTCGATGAAGTACGGGCCGCTGGAGACGTAGTTCTTCCGGAACTCCAGGCTGTCGGCGAAGTACTTGGAGACGACCTCCTCGGGCAGCGGCGACACGAAGTTCAGCGTCAGGATGTCGAGGATATCGCTCGCCGGCTGGGTCAGGGTCAGCTGTAAGGTCTTGTCGTCCAGCGCCTTGAGCCCGCTGATCTCGTGAGTGTCGATGAACTCCTTCACCGCGGTCAGATCTCCCGTGGGCACCTTGGCGAATTCGGCGGCGTACTCTTCGAACCCGGCGAACAGCGCGTTGTAATAGGTGATCGCACTGACCTGGGCGTTGGGATCGGGGAATCGCTTGACGGCGTAGACGAAGTCCTGCGCGGTGATCGGGCGCGTCGAGGCGCCCGAGAAGTTGATGTCGTCGCGCAGATGGAAGGTGTAGGTCAGCTTGTCCGGGCTGACCTCCCAGCTCTCGGCAAGGTCAGGGACGACTTCGGTGTCGGCTCCGATGCTCTCCTTGTTCCCGGCGTAGGTGACGAGTTGGCGCGTCGTCGCCCTGATCACCTGCCACGATTCCGCGGAGTAGGCGATCAGCGGGTCCAACGCGTCGATGTCGCCGACCGAGGCGACCTTGAGTGTGCCGCCGTAGAGCTGCGACGGGTCAGTGGGAGCGGCCTGCTCGTCGCTGGTGCCACACGCGGACACCAGCATCACCGCTCCCGCCAGCGCAGCGACAGCGCGTACTACCGATCTCATCGTTTCTTCTCCTTGTGTGTTGGGGTGCGAGGTCTATTTGCCACTGCGGGCGTGGGTGATCACGTCGATGACGAACGTCGCGACGACGAAGATGACGGCGCCCAGAAGCGTGCAGCCGATCACCACCGGGGCGTCGCCGCTGTTGGCGGCGCTCACGGCGAGCCGGCCGATGCCGTCGAGGCCGAAGATCTGCTCGGTGATGATGGCGCCGCCGAGTATCGCGGCGAATTCGATGGCGCCCAGGGTCAGGATCGGGTTCAGCGCCGCCGACAGCGCGTGATCGAAGTACACGCTGCGGGGTGGCAGGCCCTTGGCCCGCGCGGTGCGGATGAAGTCCTTGTTCGCGACTTCGAGCACCGAGGCACGCACCACGCGTTGGAACAACCCGACCTGGGCGATGACCAGGGTGGCCCAGGGCAGCAACAGGTGCAGGGCCCATTGCGCGGGTGAGGTCGTCAACGGCACGTACCCGCCGCTCGGGAAAAACTTGAATCCGGCGAGCGAGAGCTGGTAGTAAAGCACGAACAGCAGCAGCACCCCGGTGACGAACGTCGGTACCGACAGGAAAACGTAGGAGATCCCTGACGTCACGGTGTCGAAGACGCCGCCCGGTTTGCGTGCCGCGTACACCCCGAGCAGCACCGACAACGCGATCCACAGCACCAGCGCACCGACGGCGAGGCTGACCGTCACCGGGAACTTCTCCAGGATCAATCCGGTGACCGGCCGTTGCTCTCGGTACGAATAGCCAAGGCTGGGTGGCCAATTGAGCAGACCGGTCGGCGTGCCCTTGATCTCCGGTCCGCGCACGACGTAGTGCCACAGCTGGACATACCACGGGTCATCGAGCCGAAGACTCCTGGTGATGGCGTCGACCGTCTGCTGGGATGCGTTCTCCGGGGCCAACATCCGGCCCGGGTTTTGGTAGGCGAGCTTGGTGAGGCCGAACGTGATCAGTACGACGGCAAAGACGGTGACCACCATCCGGGCGGCGCGGGCGAGCAGGAACGGGGCCATCGCTCAACCGGCCGAACTGGGATCGAAGCGGCTGCGCAGCCGGGTGCTCAACACGTTGAATCCCAGCACCGTGACGAAAAGTCCGACGGCGGGGGCGATCAGCATCAGCGGCTGCACCTGGTAGAGCGCGGAGTCCTGCGCGTTGGCGATCATCGTGCCCCAGCTGGGGGTCGGCGCCTTGATCCCGACGCCCAGATACGACAGTGATGCCTCGGCGACGATGTTGGTGGGCAGCTGCACCGCCCAGTAGATGATCACGGTCGGGGCGACGTTCGGCAGGATCTCCGTGACGATGACGCGGGCATGCGAACTTCCGGCGCCGATCGCAGCGAGCACGAACGGTTTCGCCTTGATCTCGATGACCGAGTTCCGGACCAGGCGCGCGAAATAGGTCCACGAGAACAGCGCGATGATGCCGATCACCACGACGACCGGATCGACGAGGGTGGTGCCAGCGGTGCCGCGGTTCAGCGTCACCACACTCAGCGCGGTGACCAGGAACGGGAACGCCAGCGCGATGTTCGTCAGCTCGGAGAGCACCGCGTCGACCCGGCCACCGAAGTAGCCGCCGGCCAGTCCCACGACGACGCCGAGCAGCATCGCGATGGTGGTGGCGGGGATGCCGATGCCCAGCGAGATCCGGGCTCCGTACAAGGTGCGGATGAACACGTCGCGCCCGCTGCCGTCGGCCCCGAAGAGGAAGCCGTTGCCGCCGGTGATGGGCAGGCCCGCGTCGTCGAGCGTGTCGTCGGGGAACTGGTCGGTGGGACCATGGCCGACCAGCGCCGCGACCAGTGGAGCGCTGAGCGCGGCAAGAAGGACCAGGCCGACGAGCACTGCGCCGAACACCAGGCCGGGGTCGGCGTACCACGATCGCCACCGGGTGCGTGCGGGACCGGCGGAGAGCTCGCCGCCGCCGGGCGACGGAACCAGCAGCCGGCTCACGACACGCGCGCGTCGAGTCGGGGCACCGCGTCGATGAGTGCCCGGGTGTAGGACGACTGCGGGGCGGCGAACACCTCTGCGGTGTCGCCGATCTCCTCGACGCCGTCGGGGCCGAGCACGATCACGCGGTGGGCCACGGATGACACGACGCCCAGGTCGTGGGTGATGAACAGGAACGCGGTGTCCTCTTCGTCGGCGAGCCGGCGGATCAGGGCCAGGATCTCGCTCTGCGTGGTCACGTCGAGCGACGACAACGCCTCGTCGGCCACGATCAGCCGCGGTGCGAGGACCAGCGCGCGTGCGATCGCCACCCGCTGGCGCTGCCCGCCCGACAGCTCGGCCGGGTGTCGTTCCATCAACGCCCGGGGCAGCCGGGCGGCGTCAGCGGCACGCTCGACCTGCCCGGTGATGTACTCGCGGGGTTCACGTTGGGCGAGCAGGGGAGCCGCCAGTGACTCCGCGACGGTGCGACGCGGATTGAGGCTGGAATACGGATCTTGGAAGACGAGCTGCACCGTCCGTCGGGTCGCGGCGGGCAGCCGTGGAATCCCGTCGGACGCCGACGTCGGAAACGTCGTCCCGGCCAGGGTGATCTCGCCCGCGTCGGCGTACTGAAGCCCGGCGATGATGCGTCCGACGGTGGACTTTCCTGACCCAGATTCGCCTACCAGGCCTACGATTTCGCCGCGATGCAACGTGAAGTCGAGGTTCTCCACCACGGTCCGGCGCCGACGGTGCCGACCGCGCTCCCGGTAGGACTTCCGCAGGCCGCGCACCGTCAGCAACGGGTTGTCCTGCCTGTCCGGGGGCGTGCCGATCGACGGGGCCGCATCGATGCTGTGCACCAGCGACGCGTCCAGCAGTTCCCGGGTGTAGGGCTGCTGCGGGTCACCGTAGATCTGTTCGCGGGCAGCGGATTCGACGACACGGCCGTCCTTGACCACCACGACCGTGTCGGCGATCTCGTGGACGACGCCGAGGTCGTGGCTGACGAAGACGACCGCGGTGCGGTGCTCGGCTTGCAGCCGCGCCAGCAACCTCAGGATCCCGGCTTGCACGCTGACGTCGAGAGCGGTGGTCGGTTCGTCGGCGATGATCAGTGCGGGGTTGTGCGCGATGGCGATGGCGATCATGGCTCGCTGCCGCATACCACCGGAGAACTCGGCAGGGTAGCTGGCATAGGCTTTTTCGGGCCTGGCGATGCCCACCTCGTCGAGCAGGGCGACGGCCCGCGCGCGCCGGGCGCGACGGGTCCGGCTGCCGTGGATGCGGAGGACCTCGTCGATCTGGCTGCCGATGGTTTTGAACGGATGCAGGTTGCTCTGGGGATCCTGGAAGACGAACCCGATGTCCTTGCCCAGAATCTGGCGCAGCTCCCTGTCCGGCAGCGTCAGCAGGTCGCGGCCCGCGAAACGTACCGCGCCGGTGACGTCGGCGTTCGTCCCGAGCAGGCGGGTCGCGGCGAGCAGGGAAACGCTTTTCCCCGAACCTGATTCACCGACGATCGCCAGGGTCTGGCCCTCGTCGACCGCGAAGCTGAATGATTCGACGGCGCGCACCACCCGCCGGCCGGTGGCGCGATTTCCTGTGTGGAGGGTGACGGCCAGGTCGGAGACGTCAAACAGCGCCATCGTTCACCCATGTCATGATCGACACTGTCCGCGAACGACGCTGGTATGACACGAATTCCGATCAGCCGGAAGTTATGGCCGCGTCGACGATACGCTAGAAGTAGATCCCGGTGTGCGGTGCCTGGTCGGTGCGAAACAACCCGTCCGCCAGCGCAATCGCAGCAGGTCCGGTGGCCTTGGCCAGGCCTGCGAGTGCCAGCGTGCGCCATGACGTCGCGCCGAGCAAGGCGGCCGCGAGTCCGACCGGTCCGGTTTCGAGCGCCGCGGTGGCTGTACTCGGCCGAACTCCGTCGGCCGAGATCTCGAAGGTACCCGAGTTGTCCTGCAGCAGTGGGTCGCTGATGTGCAGCGTGATCGTCCCCGGGCCGGAATAGGTGCGTGCGTCCAGTGCCGCGGCGGCGTCGACCACGCGTAGCCACGTCTCGTCGCGGGTGCCGGTGACCCGTGCGGCGCGCCGATCGGTGAGCAGCCAGGGCAGCGGGTCGTCAAGGGGCAGCATCGTGAACACCAGCCGGTCGACCAGGTCGAGGTCAAGCAGGAACCGCAGCAACCCGGCGTAGGCCTCGGTGGTCGGGGCGAAGAGATCGTCGACCACGATGGTGCGTTGCTCGCTGACGAACCATCTGTCGGTGTCGACCGGGTGATACCGGACGAACCCCGTCTCGGCACCGGGGTCGCCATGCACCGCGACGTAGCGTGCCCCGGCGGTTCCCGCTGCGCGCAGCCGTTGGAGCTGCCACCACACCGCGGGCCGGGCGATGCTGCCGGGCCGGCTCGGGTGGTTCTCGGAGTAGATGCGCGGCAACACATCCCACGCCTGGCTGGGATCGACGAGCCGCACCCGGCTGCCGCCCTCGACGCCGGCGCGTAACACTGCGCGCCGCCTGTCGACCTCCACGGTGCTCGACGTGCTGGCCACTCCGTATCCGAAACGCTCGTAGATGGTCGCTTCCGAGGCCCGCAGCGTGGCGACCACCTCGCCACGGGCCCTGATGTCGTGCAGCTGGCCCGCGAGCAGTGCGGTGGCGATACCGCGCCGTGTGTGCGACGGCAGCACGCCGACGTGGGTGACCGCCGCGTGGGGAACACGTCGGCCACCGGGCAGGGTAAGGCTGCTGCCGACCGCTTCGGTGGTGCCCACCAGCTCATCGCCGTCGAAGGCGCCCAGTACGCGTCCCGGCTCGGAGAGCTTGGCGATCTGCCCCGGTTCCAATCCGGTCAACGGCGCGAACCCGACCATCGCCGCGCGGAAGACGTTCGACGCCGTGAGGAGTTCGTCGTCGGTCCCGAGGGCACGGATCCGGTGCGTCACCACAGCCCGCGTGCCCGCAGCACCGCCCCGGCGCCCTCGGCGAACCAGAAGGCCTCCTCGATGTGAGGCTGCCCGGACAGGATGAAGTGGTCGATCCCGAGCGCGTGGTATTCCGCGATGCGGTCGGCCACCTCGGTGTGGCTGCCCACCAGAGCGGTACCCGCCCCGCCACGCACCAGACCGTATCCGGCCCACAGGTTGGGCGAGATCTCCAGATCGGAGGTGCGGCCGTCGTGCAGCGCGGTCATCCGGCGCTGGCCGACTGACTCCGACCGCGCGAACACCTCCTGCGCCGCGCGGATCCGGTCGTCGGAGATTCTCGACAGCAACCGTTCGGCGTGCGCCCATGCCTCGGCGGAGGTGTCACGGCTGATCACGTGCAGCCGGATCCCGAACTGCAGCGTGCGGCCGTGCGCAGCAGCCCGGGCCCGTAACCGGTCCAACCGTTCCGCGATCTGCGCCGGTGTCTCACCCCACGCGAGGTAGGTGTCGACGTGCTCGGCGGCCACCTCCTCGGCGGCTCCCGACGCACCCCCGAAGAAGATCTGGGGCGGATCCCAGTCGCCGAAATCGATGCGGGCGCCGTCGATCTGGTAGTGGTCGCCGGAGAAGTCGAAGGTCGTGCCGTGCGGCGCGGAGCTGACGCCACGCAGTACCGACAGGAATTCCCCTGTGCGGCGGTACCGTTCGTCGTGGTCGAGGTGGTCGCCGAAGCGCGCCTGCTCTACCGGGTCGCCGCCGGTGACGATGTTGAGCAGCAGCCGCCCGCCGGACACCCGCTGAAACGTGGCCGCCTGATGTGCGGCCAGGGTGGGTGAGATGAAACCGGGCCGGAACGCGACCAGGAACTTCAGCCGTGAGGTGACCTGGCTGAGCGCCGCGGTGGTGATCCACGCGTCCTCGCACCACGTCCCGGTCGGGGTCAGCACCGCTTCGAATCCGAGAAGCTCGGCGGTGCGCGCGATCTCGCCGAGGTAGGCGATCGTCGGCGGTCGGATCCCGCCCGCCGACGGCCCGAGGTGGGAATCGTCGCCGGAGCCGACGATCTCGCGGCTGTCCCCGTTTGTCGGCAGGTACCAGTGCAGGTGAATACTCATCGCCGGTGTCCTCAGAACGCCGGGTAGACGTCGCCGCCGGGCCAGCGCTGCTCGATGAACTCCTTGGTCTGCGGGCTGTGCAGCAGCTCGTCGAGCTTGACGATGCTCGGATCGTCCTTGTTGTCCTCGCGGCTGGCCAGGAAGTTGGCGTACGGATTGTTGTCCGTGGACTCGACGATCAGTGCGTCCTTGAGCGTGTACCCGGCCTCGAGGAAGTAATTGCCGTTCAGGATCGCGAGGTCCACGTCGGGAACGGCCTTGGCCTGCAGATCCGGTGCCGCTTCGATGAACCGGAAGTTCTTCGGGTTGCCGACGGTCTTGACGTTGACCGGTCCCTCGGCAGGGAGCGTCACCAGACCCTTGGTCTGCAGCAGCGCCAGGGCCCTGGCCTGGTTGCTGCCGTCGTCGGTGATGCTGATGCGCGCTCCGTCGGGCAACTGCTCGACGGAGGTGAACGTGTCCGAGAACGCTGCATACGGCTCGATGTGCACACCCGGGAACGCATGCAGCTGGTAGCCGAAATCGGCGACCTGCTCGTCGAAGTATGGCTTGTGCTGGAAGTAGTTGGCGTCGATGTCGTTCTCGGCCAGCCACCGGTTTCCGAGTGAGTAGTCGTCGAAGACGCGGATGTCGAAGTCGAGGCCGGCGTCCTTGGCGGGGCCGTTCTTGATGAACTCGAGGATCTCGGCGTGCGGCACCTGGGTGGCCGCGACGGTGATGTGGTCTTTCTTGCCTTCACCACCGAGCCACAGGAAGGCGGCGACCGCGACCACCACCACGACGACGGCGGCCAGCGCCAGATACAGCGGTGTCCGTCGCGTGGGTGGTCCGGCCGGGGGAGTCGTGGTCATCAGGGTGTGTCCTTTCCTGTCAGGTTGCGACAGTTGGTGTTTCGTCGGTGCGTGACCGATGGTCGGTGCGGCGGGCGAAGAAATCGCCGACCACTTGGAAGGTCTGGGCGAGAAGGATCAACAACAGCACGGTCGACCACAGCACCGGCCCGTCGTAGGACCGCGCACCGTAGCGAATCGCGAGGTCTCCGAGGCCGCCGCCGCCGATCACACCCGCCAGCGCCGAGAATCCCAGCAGCGCGATGATGGTGATGGTGAGTCCGGCGATGATGCCGCTGATCGACTCGGGCAGAAGTGTTTTCGTGATGATCTGCCACCGGGTGGCGCCGACGACGCGCGCCGCGTCGATCTTGCCCGCATCGACCTCGCGCAGGGACGCCTCGACCAGCCGCGCGAAGAACGGGATCGTGCCGATGGTCAGCGGCACCATCGCCGCGACGGTGCCGAGGCTGGATCCGACCAGCAGCCGGCCCAGCGGCCACAGCGCGATCACCAGTACCAGAAACGGCAGTGAACGCGTCACGTTGACGACGACGCCGAGGGTGCTGTTGAGCCAGCGCACCGGAGACAGCCCGCCCGGGGACGTGGCGTAGAGGAGCACGCCCAGCGGTATTCCGAACAGCACGACGAACACGAACGGGACGAACACGAGCTGCAGCGTTTCGTTCAGTGCGACGGGGACGGCGTCGGTCTTGAGCAGGATCGAGTCGTCGATCCATTCGGCGAAGGCACTCACGCGGGCACCTCGGCGACGGTGAAGCCGAGCCGGTGCCGTTCGAACCACCGCGCGTACTCGGTGACGCGCTCGGGGGCGGAGCGGTCTGTTGCGGACAGCACGAGCTGGAACTGCGACACCGTCTGCTGGCCGAGGCGAAGCACCTCGCCGTCGATGATCCGCACGTCTGTGTCGAGTTCGCGTGCCAGTGTGCTGATGAACGACGCCGACGCGTCGGCGCCGGCGACCACATTGACTATCAGTTCGCCGTCGGCGGGGTGCGGGGCAGCGCCCAGCGGCGGCAGCAGCCCGGACCCGGGATCGGCGGCCACGTCGGCGAGCGGACCCTGTACGACCACCCGGCCCTCGTCGAGAACCGCGACGCGGTCGGCGATCTGACGCACGATCGCCAGGTCGTGGGTGATGAGCAGGATGGTCACGTCGAGTTCGTCGCGCAGGTCGGTGAGCAGGGTCAGGATCTCTTGTGTGGTCGCCGGATCCAGCGCGCTGGTGGGTTCGTCGGCGAGGATCACGCTCGGTCGCGCTGCGAGCGCCCGCGCGATCCCGATCCGTTGCCGCTGACCACCGGACAGCTGGGCCGGATAGCTCTCGCCGCGGGTGCCCAGTCCGACCAGCTCCAGCAGTTCCTGGGCGCGGTGCCAGCGCGCCGTCCGGTCCCAACCCGCGATCTCCAGCGGGAACTCGATGTTCGCCCGGGCGGTGCGGTTGTCGAGCAGGTTCGCCGATTGGAAGACGTTGCCGAGGCGGCGGCGCGCGGTCCGCAGTTCCCGCTCCGGTAACGCCGTCAGGTCCTGTCCGTCGAGGACCACCCGGCCTCGCGTCGGCCGTTCCAGCAGAGCGATGTTACGGACCAGCGTGCTCTTGCCCGACCCGCTGCTGCCGACGACCCCGAGGATCGCGCCCTGTTCGACGGAGATGGATACGCCGTCGAGCGCGCGGGTGCTGCCGTAGACCTTCGTCAGGTCTTCGGTGTAGATGGACATATTTTCCTCGCTGTCGAGAGCCTGTGCCGCGACGGGCCTAGACATTCAGACCGAGAAACGCTGCGGTGCACAGAGTTCTGGTCAGCGAGGTTCAAAGTTGCCGTTCGTCAGCCTGCGCCGGCGAACGACTGCGCCCTGCTGCCCCTGATCAGCGCACCCCAGGCGTTGAACGCCTCCGCGTGATCGGCGGTCGCCGCGCCGCTGGCGACCGCGACCAGCCCGGACGCGATCGCGCCGAGACCGAGGCCGGTCTGGTGGACGACACGCACCAGCTCCTCGAACGCCTGGGTGCGCGAGCATCCCCGCAGTCCGATGAGGATGCCCACGGCGTTGTCGATGACTTGACGAGATGTCTCGTCTGCTCCGGTGAGACTCATCTCACCGATGCTGCGCCGCAGCGGCGGCCTCGGCGAGCATTCTGCGCGGGCAGACGCGAATCTCCCGCGCGGCCGTCACACCGGGGCGTTGGCGGGCTGGAACACCCCGGAGCTGTCGGCCTCCTCCTCGGCGCGGATCACGTGGACCACGGCGTTGATCAGCGCCAGATGGGTGAACGCCTGCGGGAAGTTGCCCAGGTGCCTGCCGGTGCGCGGCTCGATTTCCTCGGCGTAGAGGTGCAGCGGGCTCGCGAACGACAGCAGCCGTTCGCACAGATGCCGGGCCCGGTCGATCTCGCCGATCTCGACGAGCGCCGACACCAGCCAGAACGAGCAGATCGTGAAGGTGCCCTCCTCGCCGGACAGGCCGTCGTCGGTCTCCTCGGTCCGGTAGCGCAACACCAGACCCTCCTCGGTGAGCTCCTCGGCGATCGCGAGCACCGTGGCCCGGATCCTCGGATCGTCGGGCGGCAGGAACCGGGTCAGCACCGCCAGCAGCAGCGACGCATCCAGCGCCGGATCCCCGTAGCGCTGGGTCAGCACCCCGCGCTTGTCCACGCCGTGTTCGAGGATGTCGGCCTTGATCTCCTCGGCGATCTCGCGCCACTGCTGGGCGTAGGACTTCTCGCCCTCCAGGTCGGCGAGCTTGGCGCCACGGTCGAGGGCCACCCAGCACATGATCTTGCTGGACGTGAAGTGCTGGGGCTCGCCGCGGACCTCCCAGATCCCGCGGTCGGGTTCGCGCCAGTGTTTGATCGCTTCCTCGACCTGCTCGCGCAGGACCGGCCACAGCGTCTCGGGGATCTGCTCGCGGGATTTGGTGTGCAGATAGACCGAATCGAGCATGGTGCCCCAGATGTCGTGCTGCATCTGGTTGTAGGCGCCATTGCCGATGCGCACCGGCCGGGCGTTGTCGTAGCCCGACAGGTGGTTGAGTTCCTCCTCGACCAGGCTGCGCTCACCGCCGACGCCGTACATCACCTGCAGCGGGTGCCGCTCACCGTTGTTCGCGCCGGACACGTCGGCGATGAACGCGAAGAAGTCGTCGGCCTCGCGGTCCAGCCCGAGTGTGTAGAGCCCCCACAGCGCGAACGTCGAGTCCCGGACCCACGCGTACCGGTAGTCCCAGTTGCGTTCGCCCTGAGGTGTTTCCGGCAGCGACGTGGTCGGCGCGGCCAGCAGCGCGCCGGTCGGGGAATAGGTCAGCCCCTTCAATGTCAGCGCGCTGCGCTGCAGATACGCCCGCCACGGATGGTCGGGGAAGTCGCCGACGTTGATCCACTGCCGCCAGCATTCGCTGGTCTTCCACATCTTGTCGGCGGCCTCGTCGAAGTTCTGCGGCGCCGGATGCTTGGACCAGCTCAGCGCGACGAAGACGTTGTCGCCCTCTTTCAGGCGCGTCCGGGCCCTGGCCTCCCGGCCCTCCAGGCCGATGCGCAGGTTGGTGGTCAGCCGCAGCGTCGGGTGTGAGTCGGGGTTCTTGGTGGCCCGCGCGATCGCCTCGCCGTAGGCATGCGCCGAGTACTCCCAGTGCGCGCTGGTGCGGTGGTAGTCGAACGACGGCTCGCAGCTCATCACCAGCTCGACGGTGCCGCTGACGCACCGCACGGTGCGCAGCAGGATGTGCTCGGCGTCCCAGTCCATCGGGGTCCGGCGATGGGTGCGCGACCGGGTCTCCAGGTCGTGCCAGGGCCCCATCACCAGCGCGTCCCGCACGATGAGCCAGCCGGTGTGGGTCTGCCACGTCGTCTCGAGGATGAGGCTTCCGGGCAGGTAGCGCCGCGCGGCCGGAACGGACACGCCGTAGGGGCCGAGCCGGAAGTGGCCGGCGCCGCGGTCCAGGATCGCGCCGAACACGCTCGGGGAATCCGGCCGCGGCACGCACAGCCATTCCACTGATCCGGCCGACGAGATCAGGCATTGGGTCTCGCAGTCGGACAGGAACGCGTAGTCGGCGATCGGCGGGAAAGGATTGCGCAGCGGGCCGTGGCTGTAGTTCATCGTCGGCGACGGGAGTGTCAGGGCCGACGACTCACCGTTGGACGACAGGGCCTCGGACGCATCGGACTGCGGCAAAACCATTCGCACATCATCGACTGTCCGGCGCCCCGGCGTCTACCGGAACAAACCCGGTGTCTGGACCGCGGTGCGGGCGCATAGTCTGGCCGGGTGGACGGCTTCCTCAACTGGTGGGATGGAGTGGAGCTGTGGCTGTCCGGTCTGCCGTTCGTCGCGCAGACGGTGGTGGTGATGCCCGTGGTGCTGACCCTGGCCTACGTCACCGCAGTCGTTCTCGACGCGCTGCTGGGCACCGGGATCAAAGGGCTGCGGGTTGTGCGCCGGGCCCGGCGCACCCACGAGGGCATGGTGAGAGACGGCACCGTGAGAGATGGTGTGAGTGATACCGAAAGGGGCGATCGATGACGGGGATGCCGCGCTCGCGGGTGACGCTGGCGCTGGTCGCGTTGATCGTCCTGGTCATCGTGATGTGGCTGCTGACGAGATGACAGTTCACAGCTTCTGTTATTCTTCGCGCCATGCAACCGGCGTCCGGCAACAAGAGCGGTCACATCGTGGCCCTCATTGCCGTGGGTTTTGCTGCCGTTGCTGATGTCTGTTGTTGTCGCTGACACCCTGCCCGTTCGTGGCTCGGGGTCGGCGATGGCTGGGGCGTATCTGCCCTCGGTACTGAGCCTGCCTTTCCGCAAACGGGTCCCGCTTGAATCCCGATAACCCGGAAAGGTCACCCATGCGAAACCCGCTGAAATCCACGAGGCGCTGGCGCACAGCGGCCGCGCTCGCCACCACCGCGACCGTGCTGGCCGCCTGCGGCGGCGGCGCGAGCGACGTGGCAGGTGGTGAGGGCGGAAGCAGTAACGCCGAGACCACGCTGACGCTGGTCGCGTTCGCGGTGCCGGAGCCGGGCTGGTCGAAGGTCGCGCCGGCGTTCGCCGGGACCGAGGAGGGCAAGGGGATCGAGGTCACCGCGTCCTACGGCGCCTCCGGTGACCAGTCCCGCAGCGTCGAGTCCGGTAAGCCGGCCGACATCGTGAACTTCTCCGTCGAGCCCGACATCACCCGCTTGGTCAAGGCGGGCAAGGTCGACGAGAACTGGAACGCCGGCCCCAACAAGGGCATCGCGTTCGGCTCGGTCGTGAGCTTCGCGGTCCGCCCCGGCAACCCGAAGAACATCCGCACCTGGGACGACCTGCTGCAGCCCGGCATCGAGGTGATCACCCCGAGCCCGCTGAGCTCCGGCGCCGCCAAGTGGAACCTGCTGGCGCCCTACGCCTACGCGAGCAACGGCGGCCAGGACCCCGAGGCGGGCATCGAGTTCGTCAACAAGCTCGTCACCGAGCACGTGAAGCTGCGTCCCGGCTCGGGCCGGGAGGCCACCGACGTGTTTCGCCAGGGCAGCGGCGACGTGCTGCTGGCCTACGAGAACGAGGCGCTGAACTTCAACCTGGAGCATGTGAACCCGCCCCAGACATTCAAGATCGAGAACCCGACGGCGGTGGTCAACACCAGCGCGCACCGCGACAAGGCGCAGGCGTTCGTCGACTTCCAGTTCACCCCCGAGGGCCAGAAGCTGTGGGCCGAGGCCAACTTCCGCCCGGTCGACCCGGCCGTGCTGGCCGAATACGCCGACAAGTTCCCCGCCCCGGAGAAGCTGTGGACGATCGCTGACCTCGGCGGCTGGCAGAACGTCGACACCCAGCTGTTCGACAAGGACAACGGCACCATCACCAAGATCTACAAGCAGGCCACTGGATGACCTCTTCTGTCGTCGACCCGAATCCTGACGCGCGCCGCCCGGAGCCGACACCGGCTCCGGGCGGCGGCCCGGGATTCCGCCGGCCCGGCGGCGCCTCCCTGCAGGTGGGCGTCGCGGTGGTGTGGTTGTCCATCATCGTGCTGCTGCCACTGGCCGCGATCATGTGGATCGCCGCCAAGGGCGGGTGGGACTCCTTCGTCACGACGGTGACCTCACCGTCGGCGATCGCGTCCTTCAAGGTCACGCTGACCATCTCGATCGCCGTGACCCTGGTGAACGTGGTGTTCGGGCTGCTCATCGCGTGGGTGCTGGTGCGCGACGACTTCTGGGGAAAGCGGATCGTCGACGCGCTCATCGACCTTCCGTTCGCGCTGCCCACCATCGTGGCCAGCCTGGTGCTGCTCGCGCTGTACGGCCCGCGCAGCCCGGTCGGGATCCACATCCAGCACACCGCGTGGGGTGTCGGGCTGGCGCTGGCGTTCGTGACACTGCCGTTCGTGGTCCGCGCGGTGCAACCGGTGCTGCTGGAACTCGACCGAGAGGTCGAGGAGGCCGCCGCGTCACTGGGCGCCAACAACGCCACCATCTTCTTCTCGGTGATCCTGCCCGCGCTGGCCCCGGCGCTGCTGTCGGGTGCCGGTCTGGCGTTCTCCCGGGCGATCGGTGAGTTCGGGTCGATCGTGCTGATCGGCGGCGCGATCCCCGGCAAGACCGAGGTGTCGTCGCAGTGGATCCGCACGCTCATCGAGAACGACGACCCGGCCGGTGCCGCGGCGATCTCGATCGTGCTGCTGGCGATCTCGTTCGCGGTGCTGTTCGTGTTGCGCTACCTCGGCGCCAAGGCCGCCAAGCGGGACGAGGCGGCGCGATGACCCTGTCGCTGCCGACGAAGCTGATCCTGCGCGTCATCGCGCTGTGCTACGTCACCGCGCTGCTGATCGTGCCGCTCGGCGCGATCCTGTGGCAGACGTTCGCGCCCGGCTTGGGCGCGTTCTGGGCCTCCATCACCACACCGGCCGCGCAGTCCGCGCTGTCGTTGTCGCTGCTGGTGGTGGCCATCGTGGTGCCGCTCAACGTGGTGTTCGGCGTGTCGACGGCGCTGGTGCTGGCGCGCCGCAAGTTCCGCGGCAAGAACTTGCTGCAGGCCGCGATCGACCTGCCGTTCGCGGTGTCGCCCGTCGTGGTCGGCGTCGCACTGATCGCGTTGTGGGGCACCGCGGGGCTGTTCGGGTTCGTCCAGAACGACCTCGGCGTGAAGATCATCTTCGGCTTTCCCGGCATCGTGCTGGCGAGCATCTTCGTGACGCTGCCGTTCGTGATCCGCGAGGTCGAACCGGTGCTGCACGAACTCGGCACCGACCAGGAGGAGGCCTCGGCGACGCTCGGCGCCAACGCGTGGCAGACGTTCTGGCGCGTGACGTTGCCGTCCATCCGCTGGGGGCTGACCTACGGTGTGGTGCTGACCGTGGCCCGCACCCTCGGCGAGTTCGGCGCCGTGCTGGTGGTCTCGTCGAACCTGCCCGGCCAGTCGCAGACGCTGACCCTGCTGGTGCACGATCGCTACACCCGCGGCGACGACTACGGCGCCTACACCATCTCGACGGTGCTGATGGCGGTCGCGGTGACGGTGCTCATCGCGCAGATCGTGTTCGACGCCCAACGCAAACGCACCAAAGCCGAAGACTGAGCAGGGAGAGCCTCATGTCTGCCACCGACGCCATCGCGATCGAGGTCAAAGGCGCGAACAAGCGCTACGGCGAGTTCGCCGCACTCGACAACGTCGACTTCGTGGTCCCGAAGGGCTCACTGACCTCATTGCTCGGGCCGAGCGGCTCCGGTAAGTCGACGCTGCTGCGCGCGATAGCCGGCCTCGATCAGCCGGACTCCGGCACGATCGTGATCAACGGCCGCGACGTGACCCACGAGCCGCCGCAGCGGCGGGGGATCGGGTTCGTGTTCCAGCACTACGCGGCGTTCAAACACCTGACCGTGCGCGACAACGTCGCGTTCGGGCTCAAGATCCGCAAGAAGTCCAAGACCGAGATCAAGACCAAGGTCGACGACCTCCTCGAGATCGTCGGCCTCGGCGGGTTCCGGGACCGGTACCCGTCGCAGCTGTCAGGCGGTCAGCGCCAGCGCATGGCGCTGGCGCGGGCGCTGGCGATCGACCCCGAGGTGCTGCTGCTCGACGAGCCGTTCGGGGCGCTCGACGCCAAGGTGCGCGAGGACCTGCGGCTGTGGCTGCGGCGGCTGCACCACGAGGTGCACGTCACGACCGTGCTGGTGACCCATGACCAGGCCGAGGCGCTCGACGTGTCCGACCGGATCGCGGTGCTCAACAAGGGCCGCATCGAGCAGGTCGGATCCCCGACCCAGGTGTACGACCAGCCGGAGACCGAATTCGTGCTCGGCTTCCTCGGCGCGGTGTCCGCGCTCGACGGCGCGCTGGTGCGCCCGCACGACATCCGGGTCGGCCGCAGCCCCGAGATGACCCTGGCACCGGACGGGTCCGGGGTCGGCACCGCGGTGGTCGAGGCGACGATCGACCGGGTGGTGAAGCTGGGCTTCGAGGTGCGCGTCGAGCTGACCGACGCCGGTACCGGGGCGCCGTTCACCGCCCAGATCACCCGCGGTGACAGTGAGGCGCTCGGGCTCAAGGCGGGCGACACCGTGTACGTGCGGGCGACCCGGGTCCCACCGATCGCGCAGCGCGCCGGGGTCTCGGTCTGATCACCAACTACGCTGGTCGACCATCAGGACGAGGGGACAAGCACGCAATGACTGATGCGATCGTCGTGCGCGGCGCCAACAAGCGCTTCGGTGATTTCGCGGCGCTGGACGACGTCGACTTCACGGTGCCGAAAGGCTCCCTGACGTCGTTGCTCGGGCCCAGCGGTTCGGGTAAGTCGACGCTGCTGCGCGCGATCGCGGGCCTGGATAATCCGGATTCGGGCACCGTCGTGATCAACGGGCGCGATGTCACCGACATCCCGCCGCAGCGGCGGGGGATCGGCTTCGTGTTCCAGCACTACGCGGCGTTCAAGCACCTGACGGTGCGCGACAACGTCGCGTTCGGGCTCAAGATCCGTAAGAAGTCCAAGACCGAGATCAAGGACAAGGTCGACAATCTGCTGGAAGTCGTTGGGCTGTCCGGCTTTCAGAACCGCTACCCGAACCAACTCTCGGGCGGCCAGCGGCAGCGCATGGCGCTCGCGCGGGCACTGGCCGTCGACCCCGAGGTGCTGCTGCTCGACGAGCCGTTCGGTGCGCTCGACGCGAAAGTCCGCGAGGACCTGCGGGCCTGGCTGCGCCGCCTGCACGACGAGGTGCACGTCACCACGGTGCTGGTGACCCATGATCAGTCCGAGGCGCTCGACATCTCCGACCGGATCGCCGTGCTGAACAAGGGCCGTATCGAACAGGTCGGCTCGCCCAGCGAGGTGTACGACGCCCCGGCGAACGCGTTCGTGATGTCGTTTCTCGGCGCCGTGTCGTCGCTGAACGGAGTCCTGGTGCGTCCGCACGACATTCGCGTCGGCCGCAACCCCGACATGGCGATCGCGACCACCGACGACTCGATCCAGGCCACCGGTGTGACCCGCGCGGTGATCGAACGCGTCGTGATGCTCGGGTTCGAGGTGCGGATCGAACTGATCAACGCCGCGACACATACCCCGTTCACCGCGCAGATCACGCGCGGTGACGCCGAGGCGCTCGGTCTCAAGGAAGGTGACACCGTCTACGTGCGCGCGACCCGCGTGCCCGAGCTTCCGGTCGACGGGGCGGTCGTCGTCCCCTAGTCAGGCCGCGGTCGGCAACAGCCGGTGCAGCAGGTCGGTCAGCGTGAGCAGTCCGCGTCCGGATGGACCCTCGACGACCACCAGATGGTTGCGCGTCTCCCGCATCGTCCGCAGCGCCTCGTAGACGGGCAGGCTTTCCGGCATGGTCAGGACGGGGCGCATCAGTTCTCGCGCCGTTCCGACGCCGACGAGACTGTCCCGCACGTGAACCACGCCGACGATGGCGCCGCCGTCGTGCACGAGCAATCGCAGATGTCCGGTCTGGCAGGAAGTTTCGCGGATCTGGTCGGCGGTGGCGTCAGCGGGGACGTCGCTGTGCTCGGCGTCGCGCCGGACCACCTCGCCGACGGTCAGCGCTTCGAGTTTCAGCGCGCCGGCCAGGTTCGCGTGATACTGCGCATCCAGGGTGCCGGCCGCCGCCGAATGCTCGACCAGTTGCCGCAGCGCCTCGGGATCCTGACTGTCGGCGAGTTCGTCGACCGGTGTCACACCGACCCGGCGCAGACACCAGTTGGCCCCATGATTGAGCGCGCGCAACAGCGGACGGGTCACGAACATGAAGCCCCGCATCGGCAATGCCAGCAGGGTGGCCGACCGTTCCGGGTGGGCGATCGCCCACGACTTCGGCGCCATCTCGCCGATCACCAGGTGCAGGAACGTCACGATCAGCAGAGCGAGGACGAATCCGCCGGTGTCGGCCACCCAGGACGGTGCGCCGAGGTCGCCGATCAGGGGTGTGATGGCGTGGTGCACAGCCGGTTTGGTGATGGCGCCGAGCAGCAAGGTGCACACGGTGATACCGAGCTGGGCGCCCGCGAGCAGCAGTGACAGCTCGCCGGCACTGCGCAGTGCCGCGCGGGCGGCCGCGCTCGTCGCGGCCGCATCCTCGAGCCGGTTGCGCCGTGCGGCGATCAGCGCGAACTCCACCGCGACGAAGAACGCGCTCAACCCGATCAGCGCGGCGGTGATCGCGGCGATGACCCAAGGACTACTCATCGCCGGCCTCGCTGTCTGTGCGTGCGGAGACGTCTGTGCGTACGGTGACGAATACCGTTGCGGGGACCCGGCGCTCGATCGACCGAACCTCGACAGTCAGTCGTCTCGTCGGCGGCGTGCCGTCGTAGATCAGGTCGGCAGGGTCACCGGGCAGGTCCACGACGATCTCGTCGCCCACGGCGGGCAGCCCGACGGCGTGGGCGATCACCATGCCGGCGACGGTCTCGTAGTCACCGGGCGGCAGTGTCAGATCGAGGATGCGCTCCGCCTCGTCGAGGGGAAGGTCGCCGGCGAGTAACCAGCCGTCGCCATCGGCGACGGCGTCGGCTTCGGTGTCGGCGTCATGTTCGTCGTCGATCTCGCCGACGAGTTCTTCGGCGAGATCCTCGAGAGTCACGATGCCCGCGAAGCCGCCGTATTCGTCGATCACGATCGCCATCTCATCGTCGCCGCGTTCCAGTTCCCGAACCACGTTCGGCAGCGGCAACGTCTCGGGCACGACCACCGCGGGCCGGCAGCGGTCACCGGCGCGGTCGGTGGGCCGCACCTCGCCGAGCAGGTCGTGCAAATGGATGATGCCGACCACGTCGTCCGGATTCGATCCCGTCACCGGGTAGCGGGTGTGGCCGGTCGCCATCCGAGCCAGGACGGCGTCCACCGACTCGTCGGCCGGGATCGCGTCGACCCGGGAGCGCGGGATCATCGCGTGTTCGGCGGTGCTGGTGGGGAAGTCGAGGATCCTGTCGAGCAGCGCGGACAATTCGCGCGGAATCTCGCCTGTGGCCCGGGACGCCGCGACGATGTGCTCGAGGTCGCGTGGGGTGGCCGAGTGTTCGACGTCGTGCACCGGCTCGATGCGTAGCGCGCGCAGCAGCAGATTCGACGACTGATCGAACAACCAGATGAGCCAGCCGAACAGCTTGAGGTACAGGGTGGTGGACATCGCGAGCCGGCGCGCCAACGGTTCGGGACGCGCGATGGCGAGGTTCTTCGGAAACAGCTCGCCGAACAGCATCTGCACCACGGTCGACACCCCGATGGCGACGAGGCCGCCGATGCCCACGGCGACGGCGGTCGGAATGCCCGTCCCGCCGAGCACGGTTTCGAAACCGCGACCGATCAGCGGTTCGGCGACGTATCCGACCAAAAGTCCGGTGACGGTGATGCCGAGCTGAGCGCCCGAGAGCATGAAGGAGGTTCGCCGGGTGACGGTCAGGGCGCGTCCGGCCGCCGCGTCACCGCTTTCGGCGCGTGCCTTCAGACGGGACCGGTCCACGGCCATGTAGGCGAATTCCTGCGCGACGAAATAGCCGGTCAGGGCGGTGATGAGCAGTACGACGAAAAACCCGACGAGGATCCCGAGAACGGCGGTCAGCATGCGACCGCCCTGGGTCTATGAGGTTGCATCAAGTCCTTGCTCGAAGAGGGATAGCGTCCCCCAATATACCGATTCCGTGGCGGTGCCGGCCGCGGCGGATCAGGCCGCGGCGCGCAGCGCCAGCGCTGCGTCGTAACGGTCGAGCACCGTCTCGGCCACCTGGCGGTGCGCGCCGAGCGGCGAGGACATCGGAATGCCTTGTGTAACGGCGAATTCCGCGACACGGTCGGTGATCCTGCCGTGTGCGAGGAACCACGGCGCGATGACCAGGCGGGTGGCCCCGCGAGCCCGCAGTTCGGCGGCAGCGTCGGCCAGCGAGGGCTGCGGACCGGTCGCGAACGCGGTCGTCGCCGCCCACCGGGTGGTCAGGGTGAGTTCGCGCGCGACGGTCGCGGTGCGGGCGTTCGCCTGTGGCCGCGACGATCCGACCGCTGTCACCAGCACCCCGACCCGGGGATCGAGCCGGGACACCCCGGCATGCTCCAGCCGCTGCCGTAAGACGTGGATCAGCCGCTCGTCTTCGCCGAGCACAGCCGCGGTGCGGACATCGGCGCCGGACTCGGCGATCATCGCCGGGATGTCGACCCGCGCGTGGTAGGCGTCGGCCAGCAGCAGCGGCACCACCACGCCACGTTCGTGCCCGAGCGTGGCCAGCACATCTCGCAGATTCGGAGAGTTCTGCTCGCAGAACGCGATCCGCGCATCAAGGCCGGGCCGCAGCCGGCGGATGCACTCGACGATCGAGCGTGCGGTCGCGGCCGACCGCGGGTCGGCGCTGCCGTGCGCGGTCAGGACAAGTGTCACGAGGCGTGCAGCCCGCATTCCGTCTTGGACTGGCCCGCCCAGCGGCCGCTGCGCGGATCGGCGCCCTCGACCGGCTTGTTGGTGCACGGCGCGCATCCGATCGACGGATAACCCTCGTCCACAAGGGGATTGACGAGGATGCCGTTGGCATCGATGTAGTTCTGCATGTCCTCGTCGGTCCACGCCGCCAGCGGGTTGATCTTCACCAGCCCGAAAGCCTTGTCCCAGCTGATCAGCGGCGCATTGGCGCGCGTCGGCGCCTCGACCCGGCGGATGCCCGTCACCCAGGCGGAATAGCCGCTGAGCGCCTTCGTGAGCGGCTCCACCTTGCGCAGCCGGCAGCACTCGTTGGCGTTGCGTTCGAACAGGTTCTTGCCCAGCAGCGCGTCCTGCTCGGCGACGGTCCGCTCGGGGCGCACGTTGACGACGTTGACGTCGTAGACCGCCTCGACCGCGTCGCGGGTACCGATCGTCTCGACGAAGTGGTAGCCGGTGTCGAGGAACAGCACGTCCACACCGGGGCGCACCTTCGCGGCCAGATCCACCAGCACGGCGTCCTGCATGTTCGACGCGACGATGTACGTGTTGCCGAAGTTCTCGTCGGTCCAGCGCAGCAGTTCCTGCGCCGTCGCGTTCGGCCCGAGTTCGGCCGCACCGCGCTCGGCCAGCGCCTGCAGATCGGTCTCGTTCATCGTGTCGGTCATGTGCTTACCTACCTCAAGTCCGCTTCGTCGGCTCGAAGAGCCCACGTAGCGAAACGCTCGCCCTGCTCTCGTTGTTTCACGAAGTTGCGGACAACCCGCTCGATGTAGTCACCGAGCTCGGTGGCGACCACCTTGTGCTGACGCAACTTGCGGCCGAAACCGCTGTCCAGGCCCAGGCTGCCGCCCAGGTGTACCTGGAAGCCCTCTTCGGGACCGTTACCGTCGTCGACCATCTGGCCCTTGAAGCCGATGTCGGCGACCTGGATGCGGGCGCACGAGTTCGGGCAGCCGTTGATGTTGATCGTGATCGGCACGTCGAGCTGGGCGTTGATGTCCTCCAGCCGGCGCTCGAGCTCGGGCACCAGCACCTGGGAGCGGCTGCGGGTCTCGGCGAAGCTGAGCTTGCAGAACTCGATGCCGGTGCACGCCATCAGGTTGCGCCGCCAGTGCGACGGGCTCGACGGAAGTCCCAGCGCATCCAGGCCGGCGCGAAGCTCGTCCAGCTTCTCGTCGGGGACGTCGAGGATGATCAGTTTCTGGTACGGGGTGAACCGGATCCGGTCGCTGCCCGCGGCCTCGGCCAGGTCGGCGACCTTGGTCAGGATCGTGCCCGACACGCGGCCGGCGATCGGGGAGACACCGACGGCGTTGAGACCGTTCTTGAGCTTCTGCACGCCGACGTGGTCGATCGGGCGGGTCACCGGATCCGGCGCCGGACCGTCGATCAACGGGCGCTTCAGGTACTCGGTCTCCAGAACCTCGCGGAACTTCTGGACGCCCCAATCCTTGATCAGGAACTTCAGCCGGGCCTTGGACCGCAGCCGGCGGTAGCCGTAGTCGCGGAAGACGCTGACCACGCCCTCCCACACGTCGGGGACCTCGTCGAGCGGCACCCAGGCACCGACCCGCTGGCCCAGCATCGGGTTGGTCGACAGGCCGCCGCCGACCCACAGGTCGAAGCCGGGACCGTGCTCAGGATGGTTCACCCCGATGAACGCGACGTCATTGACCTCGTGCACGACGTCCTGCAGGCCCGAGATCGCGGTCTTGAACTTGCGCGGCAGGTTGGAGTACTCCTTCTTGCCGATGTAGCGCTTGACGATCTCGTTGACCGCGGGCGTGCCGTCGATCACCTCGTCGAGCGATTCACCGGCCAGCGGAGAGCCGAGCACCACGCGGGGGCAGTCGCCGCACGCTTCGGTGGTCTGCAGGCCGACCTCGTCGAGGCGGCGCCAGATCTCGGGCATGTCCTTGACGTCGATCCAGTGGTACTGGACGTTCTGCCGGTCGGAGATGTCGGCGGTGTCGCGGGCGAACTCGGTCGAGATCTGGCCCAACGTGCGCAGCGCGGCGGCGGTCAGCGCACCGCCGTCGCTGCGGACCCGCAGCATGAAGTACTCGTCTTCGAGCATGTCGGTGTTGTCGTCACCGGTCCAGGTGCCGTCATATCCCGGCTTGCGCTGCGTGTAGAGGCCCCACCAGCGGAACCGACCGCGCAGATCGCCCTTGTCGATGCTGTCGAAGCCGTTCTTGGCGTAGATGTTCTCGATGCGCTCCCGCACATTGAGCGGGTTGTCGTCCTTCTTGGACTGCTCGTTCGGGTTGAGGGGTTCGCGGTAGCCGAGCGCCCACTGGCCTTCGCCGCGGGGACGCTTGGCGGGCTTGTTCTGTGCTGTGGTCATGAGGCGGGCTCCTAATCGGAACCGGCGTTCAGATCGCGCTTCGTACCGGAGGGCTGTCCGGCGGCGCAGATCCGGCGGCCAGCAGGGTTTATCGGGGCTGGGTCAGGTCTGGCGTCAGCGAAGACAGCAACAGGTGCAAACGCGCTTGAAGTCGACATGAAGACGCGCCACCAGCGAGACCCGGCGAGGGAAGCTGTGGGCTGCAATCACGCGGCCATTGTGCCACGGGAACCTGCGTGCACCCTAACCGGCCGTTATTTGCGCGCACCGTGAGCAAAACCGCGCTCTGGGACACTGGGCATGTGTCACCGCAACCGGATGTCGCGCAGCGACCTCAGCTGCCCCCGATGACGGCCCGGCCGGGCCGTGCGTTCGGCATCTACATCCACGTGCCGTTCTGCGCGGTGCGCTGCGGATACTGCGACTTCAACACCTACACCCCGGCCGAACTCGGCGGAGCCAACCCCGATGGCTGGCTCGCGGCGGTGCGCACCGAGCTGCGGCTGGCCGCTGCCCACCTCGGCGCCGCCCCGCCGGTGCAGACCGTGTTCGTCGGCGGCGGCACGCCGTCGCTGCTGGGTGCCGACCGCCTCGCCGAGGTGCTCACCGCGATCCGCGACAACTTCACCCTGGCGCCCGGTGCGGAGATCACCACCGAATCGAACCCGGAGTCCACCTCGGCACCCTTCTTCGCGGCGCTGCGCAGCGCCGGCTACACCCGTATCTCGCTGGGCATGCAGTCGACCGCGCCGCACGTGCTTGCCGCACTCGACCGGGTGCATTCCCCGGGGCGGGCGCTGCAGGCCGCCCGGGAGGCCCGCGCGGAAGGCTTCGAACACGTCAACCTGGATCTGATCTACGGCACGCCGGGGGAGTCCGACGACGACCTGCTGCGCTCGGCCGACGCCGCGATCGACGCCGATGTCGACCACATCTCCGGCTACGCGTTGATCGTCGAGGACGGCACGGCACTGGCCCGGCGCGTGCGGCGCGGCGACATTCCCGCGCCCGACGACGACGTGCACGCGCGCCGCTACGAACTGCTCGACCGGCGCCTGGCCGCCGCCGGGTTCGACTGGTACGAGGTGTCGAACTGGAGCCGGCCCGGCGGGGAGTGCCTGCACAACATCGGCTACTGGAACGGTGGTCAGTGGTGGGGGGCGGGGCCGGGTGCGCACGGCTTCGCGGGCTCCACCCGATGGTGGAATGTCAAGCACCCCAACGCTTATGCCGCGGCGCTGGAATCCGGTGCGCTCCCGGTCGCCGACTTCGAGGAGATCGACACCGACACCGCCCACGTCGAGGACGTGATGCTCGCGGTGCGGTTGCGCACCGGGCTGGCCGCCTCGGCGCTGACCGAACAGGAGCATCAGCGCGCGCGGGCCGCGGTCGCCGACGGCCTGCTGCACGACGCGGCGGGCCGGTTCGTGCTCACCGACCGTGGCCGGCTGCTCGCCGACGCGGTGGTGCGGGATCTGCTGAGCTGATCGGAGCAGCGCTTCTCAGAGCAGCGCTGAAGCCAGCCGGCGCCACTGCTCGCGCGGGAACTCGCGCGGATCGGCGGTCAGCACCTGCACGCAGACATGGCTGGCGCCGGCGTCGAGATGCTCCTGCACCCGGCTCTTGACGGCGTCCTCGTCGCCCCACGCGATCAGCGCGTCGAACACGCGGTCGCTGACCGAGGACAGGTCCTCCTCGGTGAACCCGAGCCGCAGCAGGTTGTTCGCGTAGTTCGGCAGCGCGAGATAGGAGCGCAGCCAATCCGTTCCGATCTCACGGGCCTTGTCGCGGTCGTCGGTGAGCAGCACCGTCTGCTCGGGCAGCAGCAGCGGTCCGTCGCCGAGCACCTCGCGGGCCTGGGCGGTGTGGGTCGGCGTGGTCAGGTACGGGTGCGCCCCGCCGGCCTTGGTCGCCGACAGGCGCAGCATCTTCGGGCCGAGCGCGGCGAGCACCCGATTGCCCACGGGTACCGGCTGAGCGGACGCGTCGATGTCGTCGAGGAACTTCTCGGTGGCCGCCAGCGGCTTGCGGTAGCGGCCGGGCTCCGTGGAGTCGATCAGCGGCGCGTGACTGCAGCCGATGCCGAGCAGGAACCGCTCACCGTGCTTGTGGGTCAGCGTCGCGTAGCGCGACGCGACCTCGGCGGGGTCGTTCATCCACAGGTTCAGGATGCCGGTGGCGATGACGGTCTTCTCGGTGGCGCCCAGCAGGTTCTCCACCGCGTCGAGCACCGGCCCGCCGACATCGGGGATCCACAGCGCGGTGAAACCGAGCCCGTCGAGTTCGGCGGCGGCTTCGGCTGCCTCCTCCGGATTTCCGTATCGCAGTTGCGAACTCCACAGACCGACACCCGACAGATTCATACGTCCAGTCATACCGTGCCGCTGTGCCGGGGCGCTACGGTCGTGCCCATGACCTTCGATCCCGGCGCCGTCGCCCTGGCGTTCTCCGAGCATCGCTTCGAGGATGCGCTTGGCCATCTCGCCGGGGATGTGACGTGGACGATCGTCGGCGGCATGGTGCTCGAGGGAGCGCAGGCCGTGCGCGACACCTGCCGGGACACCCTGCAAAGCCTCGAAGGCACCGACGTCCGGTTCGACCGGCGCGTGGTGGCCGCGGGTGCCGACGTGGTCGCGGTCGACACGGTGGTGCGCTACCTGCGCCCGGACGGCGTGACGGCGGTCGCCAGTTGCGCGATCTACGAATTCGACGGCGAGCAGATCAAGGCCATCACCTCGTATGCGGTCGAGGTCGATCCGGCCGACACCGGAGCGCAACCGCCCAGGTGAAACCCGGGTAGTGCACCGCGAGCAAAGTCGCTGTGCCAGGATGTTCGCCATGGCGAAGCTAGGGTTAGGGAAGGCTATCCACATATCGTCGCCGGCAGCGTCGACGTGGCGCTGACCGTCACCCCGGCGGCGGAGCCGATCGCTGTCGTCGGCATCGGCTGCCGGCTCGCGGGCGACATCAGCACCCCCGACGAGTTCTTCTCGTTCCTGGTCGCGGGCGGTAGCGCGGTTTCCGAGGTCCCGGCCGACCGGTGGGAGCCCTACCTGCGGCGCGACCCCCGCAATGCCGCGGTGCTGAGCGAGACGACCCGGTGGGGCACCTTCCTCGACGATCTGGCGGGCTTCGACGCCGAGTTCTTCGGGGTGTCCCCGCGTGAAGCCGAACTGATGGATCCCCAGCAACGGCTCGCGCTGGAGGTGTCGTGGGAGGCGCTGGAGCACGCCGGCATCGCACCGCGTTCGCTGGCGGGCAGCGACACCGCGGTGCTGATGGGCGTCAACTCCGACGACTACGGCAAATTGATCATGGAAGACCTGCCCGGTATCGAAGCCTGGACCGGTATCGGCACGTCGCTGTGCGGTGTCGCCAACCGGGTGTCGCACCTGCTGGATCTGCGCGGCCCGAGCGTCGCGCTCGACGCGGCATGCGCCGCCTCGCTGGTTGCCGTGCACCAGGCGTGCCAGCTGCTGCGGGCCGGTGAGACGTCGCTGGCGCTGGCGGGTGGGGTCAGCGCGCTGATCGGCCCGGGCCTGACTCGGGTGCTCGACGTCGCCGGCGCGACCGCGCCCGACGGGCGGTGCAAGACCTTCGACGACGCCGCCGACGGTTATGGCCGCGGTGAGGGCGCGGGCGTCGTGGTGCTCAAGCGGCTCACCGACGCGGTCCGCGACGGTGACCGGGTGCTCGCGCTGATCCGCGGCGGCGCCGTCGCCCAGGACGGCAGGACCGTCGGCATCATGTCGCCCAACGGCGACGCTCAGGCCGACCTGTTCCGGCTGGCCTGCCGCGCCGCGGGCGTCACCCCGGACAGCGTCGACTACCTCGAAGCGCACGGAACCGGCACTCCGACAGGCGATCCCGTCGAGCTCGGTGCGCTGTCGGCGGTGTACGGCCGCAGTGGTGATCCGTGCGCGGTGGGCTCGGTCAAGCCGAACGTCGGTCATCTGGAGGGTGGTGCCGGGGTCGTCGGGCTGATCAAGACGGTGCTCGCGCTGCATCGCGAGATGCTGCCTCCGACAGCTGGGGTACGCACGCTGACCACCGCCGTGGACTGGGCGGCCTGCGGGCTGCGGGTTCCGACCGAACCGGAACCGTGGCCGCGCGGCTCCACGCCTCGGCGGGCGGCGGTGTGCAGTTACGGTTACGGCGGCACCATCGCCCACGTGCTGGTCGAAGAGGCGCCGGTGCCGGCTGTTCCCGAGAACGCTACGGCAGCAACGTCGTTCATTCCGGTATCGGCACGCTCCGAGGCCCGGCTCGCCGCGCACGCCCAGGCACTCGCCGATCACCTGCGCGCAGACCCCGTCGCCGTCGAGGATGTCGCCGCGACGATGTGGATGCGACGGGGCCACGAGCAGATGCGGGGTGCGGTGGTCACCGACGGGCTGGCCGGTGTGCGGGCCCGCGACGCCGCGGTGGATGCGCTCACCGCGCTGGCCGAACGTCGCCGTGATCCACGCGTCGTCACCGGCACGGTGCTTCCCGCCGCCGAACACGGTGCGGTGTGGGTGTTCTCGGGTCACGGCTCGCACTGGGCCGGGATGGGCCGGGAGCTGTTGATGACCGAACCGGCGTTCGCGGCGACCATCGACGAGGTCGACGTCGTGTTCGCCCGCGAGCTCGGTTTCTCCGCGCGGCAGGCCCTGACGTCCGAACAACTCGGCGGCACCGATCAGGTGCAGGCGCTGACGTTCGCGATGCAGGTCGGTCTGGCCGCGGTGCTGACGGAGCGCGGGGTGACACCCGCCGCGGTGATCGGGCATTCGGTCGGCGAGGTCGCCGCGTGCGTCGTCGCCGGGGTTCTCGACCTCGCGCACGGCGCATCGGTCGCGTGTTACCGCGCCCGCGGATTCCGGTCGGTGATGGGCCACGGCGCGATGGCGTTGGTGCGGTTGCCGTTCGACGAGGCGCGCCGCCGTCTCGCCGGGCGCGACGACGTCGTCGCGGCGATCAGTGCGTCGACGGAGTCGACGGTGGTGTCGGGCACGGTCGCCGCGGTCGACGAGATCGTCGCCGCATGGACCGCGGACGGGATGACCGTGCGACGGGTCAACACCGACGTCGCGTTCCACAGCCCGGCGATGGACGGACTGACCGCAGACCTGGCCAGGCTGGTCGCTCAACTGCCGGCGCCGGGTGCGGCACGGGTACCGCTGTACACCACGGCGTTGGAGGATCCGCGGTCGACGGCGCCGCGGGGCCCCGACTACTGGGTGGCGAATCTGCGCGACCGCGTGCGCTTCGCCGAGGCGGTGCGGGCCGCCGCCGACGACGGGCACCGGCTGTTCCTGGAGGTCTCCGCGCATCCGGTGGTGGCGCACTCGATCGTCGAGACGCTGCTCGGAGTGGGCATCACCGAGCACGCGGTGGTGCCGGTGCTGCGGCGGGATCAGCCGGAGCGCCGCTCGGTCGGTGCCGCGGTGGCCGCGCTGTACTGCCACGGTGCGCCTGTCGCACATGGGTTTTCGCCGACCGCACGCTGGGCGACCGAGTTGCCTGGGACGCAGTGGCAGCACCGCCGGTTCTGGCGTACGCCGACACCGCCGCCGGGTACGCGCGCGCTGCACGACCCCGCGGCGAACACGCTGCTCGGCGGCGCCGTCGACGTCACCGGTGAGGTGCCCGCGCGGGTCTGGCAGACCCGGCTGGACATGGACAACCGCCCGTATCCGGGCGACCATCCGGTCCAGGGGACCGAGATCGTCCCCGCCGCAGTGCTTCTCAACACGTTCCTGACTGCCGCCGGCGCAGCTCTGGCGGATGTGCGGTTGCGTACGCCGGTGCCGCCGGGCCGAGCCCGCGATATCCAGGTCGTGCGGCAGGAGCGCTCGCTGCGGATCTCGTCGCAGCTGGCCGACACCGACTCCGCCGAGAACGGCTGGCTCACCCACAGCAGTGCCGTCATCGCCGCGGACGAGGACTTCGCCGGCGAACTGGACGCGCAGGTTTTCCCCCGTTGTCCCGAACAACTGCCCGCCGATCATGTCGTCGACACGCTGGCAGGGGTCGGGGTCGCCGCGATGGGTTTCGGGTGGCGGGTGCTGGACATCCGGCGCGGCAGCGGCGAACTGCTGCTGAGGGTTTCGGCAGAGGCGGACGGCTCGGTGCCGCAGACGTGGGCGGGTCTGCTCGATGCGGCGACCTCGGCGGCGTCGACGATCTTCGACGGTGCGCCGCGGCTGAGGATGCCCGCACGGATCGATCGTGTGCACGTCTGGGGTGATCCGCCGGCGCTGGCCCTGCTGCATGTGCGGCACCGCGGTGGGACGTCGACCGATGTGTCGATCGCCGACGAGTCCGGCGTGGTGCGGGCGGCGATCACGGGGATGGCCTTCGAGGAGTTGGAGAACCCCGAAGGCGCCGACCTCGCGCGGATGCTGCACCAGGTGTCCTGGCGGACAACCGCGTTCGCTGCGGACGCCCGCCCGGCCGAGGTTGCCGTCGTCGGTGATGCGGTGCCGGTGCTCGGTGATCTCGCGGCGGCTGGAGTACCGAGTTCGGTGTACTCGGGGGTGGACGAGATTCCGGATTCGCTGGGCTCCGACGCCGTCGTGCTGCTGGTGCCGCCCTCGGACGTCGAGCCGCAGGCATGCGCCGAGCTGGTGTTGCAGGCCGTGAAGACGTTGCACGGCAACAGATCCGAGGCGCGGTTGTGGGTGTTGACCCGGGGCGTCCACGAGGGTGCGGGCCTGGCACACGCACCGCTGTGGGGAATGGCGCGCGTCGCGGCATCTGAGCATCCACAACTGTGGGGCGGCGTGCTCGATCTCGACGACGGTCCGCTGCCCGTCGGGGTGCTGGCGTCGCTGCACGGGCACGGTGTGGTTGTGGTGCGCGGCGGGGAGGCCATGACGGCGCGCCTCGCACCGGCGCAGGCTGCGTCGGGCGCGGCGGTGTCGTGCACGCCCGGCGGTACGTATGTGGTCACCGGCGGTACCGGGGCGCTCGGGCTGCGGATCGCGCAGCGGTTGGCCGATCTGGGTGCCCGCCGGCTGGTCCTGTTGTCGCGCACGGGGATACCGCACCGCCAGGCTTGGTCCGACGCGGTCGACCACGAGGCCGTCGCCGTGGTGTCGGCGTTGGAGGACCGGGGCGTGACCGTCTCGGTCCCGGCGATCGACATCGGCGCCCCCGACGCCGGCGAGCGTCTCAGGGCCGTGCTGGCGGACATGCCCGCGGTGCGCGGGGTGGTCCACGCCGCGGGTGTGGAAGCCGGGGCGCTGCTGCTCGGTACGTCACCTGAGGACCTGCGTGCGGCGATGCGGCCGAAGGTCACGGGCACCATGACGCTGCACGAACTGTTCCCGCCGGGACAACTGGACTGGATGGTGTTGTTCTCCTCGTGCGGATATCTGGCCGGCTTCCCGGGGCAGGGTGCGTATGCCTGCGCGAACGCGTTTCTCGATGCGGCCGCCCGGCACCGACGCAGCCTGGGGGATCGGACGGTCAGCATCGCGTGGACGGCGTGGCGCGGGCTGGGGATGGGGTCGACGTCCGGTTTCGTGGCCGCCCAGCTCGAAGCTCTCGGTATGGGGACGGTCGGCGCGGACGATGCGATGCGGGCATTGGACGTCGCGTTGCGTGGTGACGAGGCCAATGTCATTGTGTTGCCGGTGCTTCCGGAGGCTGCGGCGGTGCCGATGCTGTCCGAGGTGGCGCCGACCGCCGAACCGGAGGCCCCAGGCGGCGGACCGGTGGTTCCTGGTGACGGAGACCTCGACGAGTGGGTGTCCGCGCAGGTGATCGAAGCCGTCGCCGCTGAACTGGGCCTGGCCACATCGGATGTCGACCCGCGGATGCCGCTGGTCGAAACCGGGGTCGACTCGATCATGACGGTCGCGCTGCGGCGCACCCTGGAGAAGCGGACCGGGCTGACGTTGCCGCCGACCTTGTTGTGGGAGCACCCTACTGCCGCCGCGGTGTCGGAGCGCATCATCGAGTTGCTCGTGCCGCGGAGTGCGGATACGAGCGAGACCGCGGAGGTCTGACGCGCGCGGCCGTCAGGCCGCGTGGTCTTCGGGTGGTGCGGGTCCGCCGGGTTCGCCGGGGTTGTCGGGTTCAGCCGCGGGACTGTCGTTTTCGGGTTCCTCGGGTGGGCGCAGGAGTCGTTCGGGGCGGTGGTAGGTGTTGACCCGGGCCTGTCCGGTGTCGAGGTGTTCGGGTGGGAGCCATTCGACCTCGCCGCGGGTGTTGATGCGGGTGGTCCAGGCGGTGGGGTCGTCGGGGTGGACGCTGCGGTTATCGGGCCCGCAGGCCAGGCCGAGTTCGTTGATGTTGGTGTTTCCGCCGCGCGCCCAGTCGGTGACGACGTGGTGGACTTGGCTGCCGTAGGCGCCGACGGTGCAGCACGGTTTGGTGCAGCCGCCGTCGCGGGCGATCAACATGATCCGCTGCTCAGGGGTGGCGATGCGTTTGGTGCGGAACAAATCCAACGCTGCCCCGGTGGCGTTGTCGAACACGGCGAGGTAGTGGTTGGCATGCCCGGCCATCCGGATGACGTCTTTGATGGGCATCCTGGTGCCGCCACCGGTGACCCCGATCCCGGCGCGGGATTCGAGGTCTTGCAGCGTGGTGCGGATGATGATCGACACCGGTAGCCCGTTGAGTGTGCCCAACTCACCACTCATCAGGGCGATGCGTCCGACCGCGATCAGCGCATCATGCTGGCGCTGAGCCAGGCTGCGATCGTCAGAGTCGATCTGGGTTTGTGACGGGGTGCCCGAGGTGCAGGGTTCCGGATCAGCGGGGTTGCACATGCCGGGGGCGGCGTATTTGGCGAAGATCACCTCCAGCACCGCCCAGGCTTCCGGCGTCAACGTCGCGGTCACGTCGACCATCCCATCGGCACGCTGCTTGTGCTTGGTGACCCCGCGCTGGCGGGCGCGTTCGGTGTCATCGGGTTCGGGGCCGTCCTGATCCAACAGAAACAGGATCAGCTCGGCGGCGTCCTTCAGCTCTTTCGGTCCGACCCCGACCGCGGTGCGCACCAGGTCGACCTCGAACTGCTCGCGCGTGGCCGTATCCACCCAGGACGGGAGTTTGGCCACCGATTTGCGGATGACGTCGACGTGTTCGGGGTTGATCAGCCCGCCTTCTTGGGCGATCGCCGTCGCCGGCAGCAGCGGCGGCAGCGCCGGCCCGGTCACCGACGGGCGCGGCGCCAACAGGCAAGCCTCGGTCAGGCGCCGATTCGCTTCGGTGACCGAGATGCGCCACCGGATCCGCAGCACGTCTTTCCAGGATTTGGCGCGCCCATCTCCCGGGCGGTGGTCTCGGTCTGCAACCGCGCCAACAGCCGATGCCCCAGCCCGGGCAGCCGGCAACCCAGACTCTCCAACTCGTCCATCGTCTCGAGGAGTTCGTCGCGGGTCAGCAGCTCCAGATCGCAGGCCGCCACGGTGTCGAACGCGGCCCGCAGCGCGGCGACCGCGTCCTGCAACTCCGTCCTCGACATGACTCGAACATACATTCGACCCCCGACAAATCCGGGCCCTGCCGCCGAGTCTGAAGAAGATGCCGAGATCCGGCCCGAAACTCGCGAACAAGTTCAGACTCGGCGGCTATTGGGCAGAGCTCAGCCGCGCGACCAACGCCTTCTTGTCGACCTTGCCCACCGCGGTCGTCGGCAGCGACGGAAGCGGCGCAAGCACGTCGGGCCGCGCATGCGTGGACGCGCCACGTTCATCCAGAAACGCGTTCAGCTCGGCCAGCGAGATCGGCTTACCCCGGAAAACCACTGCGGCACAGATCTTCTCACCCAGGTACTCATCCGGTAGCGCGACCGCGGCGGCCGCATAGATCGCCGGGTGGGTGTGCAGGTGATCTTCGAGGTCGGTCGCCGACACCGTCTCGCCGCCGCGGTGGATCACGTCCTTGATCCGGCCGACCACCTCCACGTATCCCGCGCGCGGACCGTCGGCGAAGATCCGCACCCGGTCCCCGCTGCGGTAGAAGCCATCGGGGGAGAACGACCGCGCGTTCGCCTCGTCGTCGCGGTAATAGCCGTTGAGCGTGTACGGGCCCCGCACCAACAGCTCACCCTCGTCGCCCAACAGCACCTCGTCACCGTTCTCGTCCACGACGCGCATCTCGTCGTGCGGCGACATCGGCCGGCCCTGGGTATGCACCACCACGTCCTCGGGGTCGCCGGGCCGGGTGAAGTTCAGCATGCCCTCGGCCATCCCGAAGATCTGCGACATCCCCGGCGTCAACCGTTCCAGGATGAACCGTGCGTCCTCGGGACTCATCCGCGATCCGCCGACCTGGACGAACCGCAACGACGTGGGCAACACCGGCTCCCATTCGCACGCCTGCGCCCACAGCTTCGCCAGCGCGTTGACCAGGCCGGTCACGGTGATCTGATGCTTGTCGATCAGCGCGAACGCGTTCTCCGGGCTCGGGTCGGCAGTGAACACGGTGGTCGCGCCGACGGTCATCGAGCCGAGCATGCCGGGGCAGCCGAGTGGGAAGTTGTGCCCGGCGGGTAGCGCGACGAGGTACGCGTCGCGGTCGGTCATCTCGCAGGCCTGCGCACACGCCACCGCGGTGTAGACGTAGTCGTCGTGGGTGCGGGCGATCAGCTTCGGAAGACCGGTGGTGCCGCCGGACACCAGTAGCAATGCGGGCAGTGACGTCTCCACCGGCTCCGGCTCGGCCAGGGTGCCGGAGAACCCGACCAGCGAGGACCAGGGGACATACGGGCCCGCCTCCCCGTCGACGATCACATGGCGCAGCGCCGGATGCCCGGCGACCAGCTGCGCGGCCATCTCCCGATAGTCGAACCCCGCCGCCTTGTCCGGCACGATCAGCGCGACGGCGTCGCTGATCTGGGCGAAGTGCCCCAGCTCGGCGGTGCGATGCCCGGGTAGGCACATCACCGGCACGGCGCCGGCGCGTAGCAGGCCGAAGAACGCGATCGCGAACTGGCACGAATTCGGCAGCTGCAACAGCACCCGGTCTCCCGCCGCAATGCCGAGGTCGGCAAATCCGGCGGCAACCCGGTCGGCGAGCGTGTCGAGCTCGGCGAATGTGTATGAGCTCTGCGCGTCGACGATCGCCGGCTTGTCGGGCCTCGCCGCGGCGGCCTCGGACAAGATCGAGTCCAGCCGCCGCCCGGTCCAGTAGCCCGCGCGGCGGTACTCCTCGGCGCGGTCCGCCGGAAACGGAACGAAACCGACCGCCAGGTCACGGACCAAGTCCTTGTCGCGGTCAGGCAGGAATGCCGTGCTCATCAGTCAAATCGCCGATCTGGGTAGGAGTTCTCGGTGAATCGAATATAGGGTAGCCTGCACGAAGTTAGGGCAGCCTGACTTAAATTTCGTGGTGGTCGAGGAGGTTGGTGGTTTGACGTCGACGACTACGCAGTCCGTTCGCGACGAAGTCGCCGAGCTGCTCGGCGTGGACCCCAGCGAGCTCGACCCGCAGGCGGATCTGATCGCCTCCGGGCTCGACTCCATCCGCATGATGTCGCTGTCCGGACGCTGGCGCAGGCAGGGTATCGACGTCGGGTTCGCCGCGCTGGCCGCAAACCCGACCGTGGCCGCGTGGGCCGACCTGGTCGCCGAACGCACCGCCCCGCCCGCCGAGCATCCGGCGCCGGCCGACGCCGCCGCCGACGGCAGCACCGTCCCGGACACCTTCCCGCTCGCGCCGATCCAGCACGCGATGTGGATCGGGCGCAACGACGACCAGCAGCTCGGCGGCGTCGCCGGGCACCTCTACATCGAGCTCGACGGCACAGGCGTGGACCCCGAACGCCTGCAGGACGCCGCGACCAAACTCGCCGCCCGCCACCCGATGCTCCGCGTCGAGATCCTGCCGGACGGAACCCAGCGCATCACCGACCGCGGACTGCCGGTCACCGTGTACGACCTGCGCGACCACGACGAGGCCGCCGCCCGCGATCGGCTCGACGAGATCCGCCAGGCCAAATCGCATCAGATGCTGCACGGCGAGGTCCTGGAGATCTCGCTGTCGCTGCTCGCCGGTGGCCGGACCCGACTGCACGTCGACATGGACATGCAGGCCTCCGACGCGGTCAGCTACCGCAACTTCATGTCCGACCTCGCCGAGTTCTACGGCGGCGCAACCCTTCCCGAGCTCGGATACACCTACCGCGAGTACCGTGCCGCTCTGGAGCGGACGGTGCCGGAGTCCGGGACCGATGACGACCGGCAGTGGTGGGCCGAACGGATCCCCGAATTGCCCGAAGGTCCGGCGCTGCCGCTGGTGCCCCGTTCGGAGCAGGCCGACCCGCGCCGCGGCACCCGGCGGGTGCACATCTTCGACGTCGCGACCCGCGACGCGCTCTTCGAAGCGGCCCACCGGCGGGGCGTCACCCCGGCGATGGCGGTCGGCGCCTCCTACGCCGGCACCCTCGCGCGGTGGTCGACGAGTCGCCGATTCCTGTTGAACCTGCCCATGTTCGGGCGCGAACAGTTCCACCCCGACGTCGACAAACTGGTCGGCGACTTCACCTCGTCGCTGATGCTCGACGTCGACCTGACCGCGGCCGACACCCCGATCGCGCGCGCCCGGGTGCTGCAGGAGACGTTGCACACCACCGCGAACCATTCGAGCTACTCGGGCCTGTCCGTGCTGCGCGACCTGACGCGCCACCACGGCACGCCGGTGTTGGCGCCGATCGTCTACACCAGCGCGCTCGGACTCGGAGATCTGTTCGCCGGCAGGGTGACCGAGTTCTTCGGCAAGCCGGTGTGGACGATCTCCCAGGGGCCCCAGGTGCTGCTCGACGCCCAGGCCACCCCGATCGCCGACGGGCTGATGATCAACTGGGACACCCGCGAGGATGCGTTCCGTCCCGGCGTCGCAGACGCGATGTTCGCTCACCACATCGCCGAGCTGCAACGGCTCGCCACCGACGACTCCGCCTGGGATGCGCTCGATCTGCCCGCCGTGACAACGGAGCAGCAGGCCGCCCGAGATGCCGTCAACAGCGTGGTGGGCGCGGCGAGCGGCGACGCGCTGCACGACGGATTCTTCCGGCGCGCCGCAGAGCAGCCCGACGCACCCGCGGTGTTCAGTAGCGCGGGCACCCTGACCTATGCCGAACTGCGGGAGCAGGTGCTGGCCGTCGCCGCGGCGCTCGACGTCGCCGGCGTCCGGCGCTCCGACACCGTTGCGGTACTAGGGCCCAAGAACTTCGAGCAGGTCATCGCACTGCTCGCGATCTCGGCGATCGGCGCGGTCTATGTCCCGGTCGGGGTGGACCATCCCGCCGAGCGCGCCTCGCGGATGCTGGCCAACGCCGGGGCGAAGATGGCGCTGGTGTGCGGGGATGAGCCGCCGACGACGATGGCCGCGCTGACCGTTGCGGAGGCGATCCGCGTCGGCCGCCGCGCCCGAGATTTCGAACCCCCGAAGGTCGACTCGTCCGAGCTTGCCTACATCCTGTTCACGTCCGGTTCCACCGGCGAGCCCAAGGGTGTCGAGATCACCCACGACGCCGCGATGAACACCGTCGAATTCATCAACGGACACTTCGGGATCGGGCCTGCGGATCGCTGTCTGGCGCTGTCGACGCTGGAATGCGATCTGTCGGTGCTCGACGTCTTCGGCATGCTGCGCGCCGGCGCCTCGATCGTCGTCGTCGACGAGGCGCACCGCCGCGATCCGGACACCTGGGTGCGGCTGATCGCGGAGCACGCCGTCACCGTCCTGCATTTCATGCCGGGCTGGCTGGAGATGCTCTCGGCCGTCGACGGCGACCTGTCCTCGGTGCGCGTGGTGCCGACCGGAGGGGACTGGGTGCGGCCCGCGATGGTGCGTGCGCTGCGTGACCGCGCACCGCAGATGCGGTTCGCCGGACTCGGCGGTGCGACCGAGACGGCCACCCACAACACGATCTGTGAGGTCGTCGGCGACATCCCCGACGACTGGACCTCGATACCGCTGGGCGTGCCGCTGCCGAACAACATGTGCCGGGTGGTCGGCCCCGACGGACGGGACTGCCCCGACTGGGTCCCCGGTGAACTGTGGGTCGGGGGACGCGGTGTGGCGCGCGGATATTGCGCGCGCCCGGATCTGACCGCCGAACGGTTCGTCGAGTACGACGGCATCAGGTGGTACCGGACCGGCGATCTGGTGCGGTACCGGCCCGGCGCGGTCATCGAGTTCGTCGGCCGTGCCGACCACCGTATCAAGATCAGTGGATACCGGGTCGAACTCGGTGAGGTCGAGGCCGCCCTGCGTGGCCTGCCCGGGGTGGATTCCGCTGTCGCCGCGGTGGTCGCGGCCGACGGCGGCCGAGACGTGCTGGCGGCGTTGGTCACCGCGGAGACCGCCGATCTGGACCCCCGCACACTTGCCGAAGGTCTCGCAAAAGTCGTTCCGCCGCACATGGTTCCGCAGACCATCGTGGTGGCCGACCAGGTGCCCTACACCGTCGGCGGCAAGATCGACCGGACCGCGGTCGCCGCTGCGCTCAAAGACGCGGGCGCGACGACCCCGGTGGCGTACCGCGCCCCGGCGACGGCGCTGGAGACCGCGCTGTGCTCGATCGTCGGTTCGGTGCTGGACAGCGAGCGGATCGGCGTCGACGACGACTTCTTCGCCAGCGGCGGCGATTCCGTGCTGGCGACCCAGGTCGTCGCCAGGATCCGCACCTGGCTGGACGCACCGTTCGTCGCTGTCGCCGACATCTTCGCGGCGCGCACCGTTTCCGCGTTGGCGGCCAGGTTGGCCGACCGGGACAGCCGCCTCGAAGAGGTCGCCGAGGTGTACCTCGACGTTGCGCAGATGGACGCCACCGAGGTGGCGGCCGCGCGGATGGAAGCCGCGGCATCGTGAGCGCTCCACTGACCGCGAAGCCGTGGATCAAACGGTTTCCCGCCGTCGGGCAGGCGAGTTCGGGTCCCATCCTGGTCTTCCCGCACGCCGGCGGTGCCGCCGCCACCTACCGCGGCCTGGCCACGGCGTTGTCCGCCCGTGGTCTCGACGCGTACGTGATGCAGTACCCGCAGCGCGCCGAACGTCTCACCCACCCGGCGTCGGCCACGGTCGAGGAACTGGCGCAGGACCTGTTCGACGCCGCGGACTGGTCGGCGCTCGGCGAGCTGCAACTGTTCGGCCACTGCCTGGGCGCGGTGGTGGCGTTCGAGTTCGCCAGGATCGCCGAAGCCCGCGGCGTCGAGGTGCGTCGGCTGTGGGTGTCGGCCAGTGAGGCGCCGTCCGCGGTGGCCGCGTCGCCCCGGCTGCCGACCGAGGACCGCGAAATCCTCGCGCACATGCTCGATCTCGGCGGCACCGATGCCCGGCTGCTGGCCGACGAGGATTTCGTCGAGCTGCTGTTGCTGGCCGTGCGCGCCGACTACGAGGCCTTCAACCGCTACTCGGCCGCCCCGGACGTGAAGATCCGCGCCGACATCCACACCCTCGGCGCCCACAGCGATCACCGCATCGCGCCGGACATGCTGAACCGGTGGCAAGCGCATACCGGCGGCGCGTTCGCGCGGGACCTGTTCGACGGCGGCCACTTCTATATCACCGAACTCGCCGGGCCCGTGGCAGAGCTGATTCATGGCCGTTAGCGCTGACGACCCGGTCGTCATCGTGGGCATGGCCCTGGAGGCGCCCGGGGGAATCGACACCGCAGACGACTACTGGGCGATGCTCGCCGAGGAACGCGAGGTGCTCGGCCCGTTCCCGACCGACCGGGGCTGGCGGGTGCGGGAGTTGCTCGACGGCTCACGCCGCGAAGGCTTCAAACGCATCCACGACCTGGGTGGATTTCTCACCGGCGCAGCCGCATTCGACCCCGAGTTCTTCGGGATCTCACCGCGGGAAGCCGTCGCGATCGACCCGCAGCAGCGGGTCGCGCTGCGGGTGGGCTGGCGGGCACTGGAGAACGCGGGCATCAACCCCGACACCTTGGCCGGAGAAGACGTCGGATGCTACGTCGGGGCCTCGTACCTCGGGTACGGCGGTGATCTCGCCGAATACTCGGCCTACAGCGGGCATCTGCTCACCGGCACCACGCTCGGCGCGATCTCCGGACGCATCGCCTACGTGCTGGGGCTCGGCGGACCCGCGCTGACGATCGACGCGTCCTGCACCGGTGGGCTGGCCGCGCTGCACGTCGCGGTCACCGCGGTGCGCAGCGGCGACTGCGACATCGCGCTGACCGGCGGGGTCTGCGTGCTCGGCTCGCCCGGCTACTTCGTCGAATTCTCCAAGCAGCACGCACTGTCCGACGACGGACACTGCCGCCCGTACAGCGCGCAGGCCAGCGGCACGGTGTGGGCCGAGGGGGCGGCGATGTTCGTGCTGGCCCGCCGCTCGGTGGCCGACCGCAACGGATACCCGGTACTGGCCGAGGTGCTGGCCAGCGGCGTGAACTCCGACGGCCGCACCAAGGGCATGACCGCGCCGAGCGGCGACGCCCAGGCCCGGTTGTTCCGGCGCGTGCTTGACGCATCCGGCGCGCAACCCGAAGAGATCGGCATGATCGAGGGCCACGGCACCGGCACCCGGCTCGGCGATCGCACCGAACTGCATTCGCTGGCAGCGACCTACGGCGCGACCCGGCCCGGACACGGCGGTGTGCTCGGCTCCGTCAAATCGAACATCGGACACGCGCAGTCCGCCGCCGGGCCGCTCGGGCTGGCCAAGATCCTGGTCGCCGCCGAACACCGCGCGATCCCGAAAAGCCTGCATACCGACGAACCGAGCCGCGAGATCGACTGGGACGCCCAAGGACTGCGGCTGGCCACCAAGCTGACCGATTGGCCCGAGATCGAGGGACGGCGGCTGGCCGCGGTGTCGGCCTTCGGGATGAGCGGCGCCAATGCGCACGCGATCGTCGCCATCCCAGCCGGAGGGGCGTCGTGATGCTGCCCGATGCCCGGATCCCGGTGCTGCTCAACGCTCATGCCGACGCCCTGATCGCCGAGGACGCGCGCCGAATCCTCGGCTACCTCGACCGGAAGCCGACGCTGGAGGCCGTCGCGGCCACCCTGCTGCGGCTGCGCAGGCGCCAGCGCCACCGCGCGGTCGTGCGCGCGGCCGATCTGCGCGAACTCGGTGAGGGACTGGCCGCACTTGCCCGCGGCGCCGATCATCCATTGATCACACACGCCACGCTCGCCGAGAAGGGCCGCCGCGCATTCGTGTTCCCGGGCCAGGGCAATCAATGGCCGTCGATGGGCGCCGAGGCCTACCGCACGCTGAATGCGTACCGGACCGCGGCCGACGAGTGCGCCGCGGTCTTCGAAGCCGCGGGGCAGCGGTCCCCGCTGGACTACCTGACCGCCGCACCGGGAGCCGAGGGCTGGTCGCAGATCGACGCCCAGGCAGCGCAGTTCACCCACGCCGTTGCGCTGTCGGCGGTCTGGCGGTCCTGCGGGATCGAACCGGATCTGACCGTCGGGCACAGCCTCGGCGAAGTCGCCGCCGCCTGTGTGGCGGGGATGCTCACGTTGGCCGATGCCGCGGCGGTGGTGATCGCGCGCGCCGCCGTGCTGGAGAACCTGTCTCAGGGTTACGGCATGGTCGTCCTCGGCGTCGCGCCCGCCGACGCGCAACTGTTGATCGACGAAACCGGTGGCTGGTTGGAACTCTCGGTGGTCAACGCCGCATCCTCGGTGGCGGTGTCGGGGGAGAGCGCGGCGGTCGAGAAGCTGAAGGACACCGCCACCGAGCGCGGCATCTTCGCCCGCACGGTCACCATGGCCTTCCCCGCGCACACCAGCCTGCTCGACGGGCTGCGCACCGATCTGCTCGGCCGACTGCCGAACGCGTCCTTCCGCGACGGCGGCATCCCGTTCATCGGTTCGGCGACCGGAACCGCGGTACCGCCCGACTCCGACTTCGCCGACTACTGGTTCGCCAACCTGCGCAACACCGTTCGCTTCGACCACGCGGCGGCAGCGGCCGTCGGCGCGGGTGCCGACATCTTCATCGAGATGTCGGCGCATCCGGCGCTACTGTTCGCACTCGGGCAGAGCGCAGGTGACGCGGTCACCGTCGGGTCCGGCCGCCGCGATGCGCCGATCGCCGACGCGCTGGCGGCCGGCATCGCGACCGTCGCGGCCGCCGACCCGGCCTTTGCCTGGGATGACACCGTCGACACGAGCACCCCGCCGCTGCGCGGGTTCCCGCACACGCCGATGCGCGCCACCCACCTTTGGGCGCTGCCCCAGCCGCTTCCGCCGGCCCCGGCGCTGACCCTGGCCACCGAGGCGTGGGAGCCGCGCGACACCGCGCCGGCCACCCTGGCGCTGCGCCGCACCGCCGTGCTCGAACTGCCCGGGCCCCGCAGCGGTCTGGGAGATCTTCTGCGCGACGCCGTCGACCGGCATCTCGGCGTTCAGGCAGCCCCCGTCGAAGAAGCCGACCTCGTCCTCGCCGTCGCCCCGGCCCTGCACGACCCCGACGCCACCCGGTCCGCCCATGCCCTTGCGGACCTGATCGGTGCCGGACTGCTCGGCTACGGCGACACCGTCGGATCCGACTGCCGCGACCTCTGGCTGGTCACCGTCGCCGGTGAACAGGTCCACCACGACGAGACACCGCTGCCCGGGCAGGCCGCACTGGCCGCCGTGCACCGCAGCCTCGGGTTCGAACACCCCGACGTGAACTTCCGGCATCTGGACCTCCCGTCGTCGACCCCGGACGCCGCGACCGTGCTGGATGCGGTGTGCACCGACGGAGACGAGCTCGCGGTGCGTGAAACCGACGACGGCCCAACCGTGTTCGCACGGGGCGAGCGCGAACCCGTGACGGTCCCGGAGCTGTGGCTCACCGACCCCGGGGTGCTCGACGACGTCGTCATCACCGGCGGCAACGGCACAGTCGGGCGGCACTACGCGAAGGTTCTGGCCCGCCACGGCGCCCGCCGGATCACGGTGCTGAGCCGCAGCCAGGGCTGCGACATCACCGATCCAGGGCAGGTGGCCGCCGCCGCGGCCGAACTCGGCGGCGAGGGAGCCACACTGGTGATCCACGCCGCGGCGACCGCGCGGTTCGCCGACCGCAATGAGCTCACCGCACAGGACTTCACCGACGCCTGCGCTGCCAAGATCTCCGGGATCACCCACATCGTCGAACACTGGCCGCTGCGCCCCGGCGCCCGGATCGTGTTGTGCAGCTCGGTGTCCGGGTTGTGGGGCGGACGCGGCCACGCCGCCTACGCGGCGGCCAACCGGATGCTCGACGCGCTGGCCGCGCAACTGCGTGCCGACGGATTCCTCTGCAGTGCAGCACGGTTCGGGCTATTCGGCACCGGGATCGTCGACGAGGCGGCGGTGGACCGCATCGGCCGGGCCGGTCTCGTGCCGATGGACGCCGACGACGCGATCGAGGCCAGCCTGCGCGAGTACGGCGGCGACGCGGTGATCTACAGCGCCGACCGGGCACGGCTTCAGGTGTTCCGCGATGTGCCCGCCGCCGAGTCGGCGGGCGGCGCTGCCGGTGCCGAAGACCGCACCGCGCTGGTGGTTTCCGAACTCGCCTCGGTACTCGGTGTGCAACCCGACACCATCGACCTGACAGCGGCACTGCTCGACATGGGTGTCGACTCTCTGCTGGCCCTGGACCTGCGCAAGAGACTGCGCCGAGGTACCGGAAGATCGGTACCCCTGGCCGCCATGCTCGGCGGTATCACCGGCACCGAACTGGTCGCCGCCCTCGATGAACACCCACGGAAGAATGAGATTCCCGCGTGACTGACACTGACCTGGATGCCCGGCGGCTCGAGCTGCTTCGCCAGCGACTGGCCGGCCGTGGACTGCGCGCCCACGAAGCCGCGGACACCGAGCGCCGGGACGGTGCGCTGACTGACGGCCAGCAGCGCATGTGGTTCGTCCAGTCCGTCGACCCCAGCGGCGCGCTGCTCAACATCAGCCTGTCCTACCGGATCACCGGCGAGCTGGACCTGTCCCGGCTGCACGACGCCGTCGCGGCCGTATCCCGCCGGCATCCGGTGCTGCGCAGCACCTTCCACGCCGACGAGAACGGCGAACCGCACCTGACCGTGCACGACGACCTGCAGCCGGGCTGGGCCGTGCACGACATCTCCGAGTTGTCCGACCACGCACGACGGCTGCGCCTTGAGGTGCTCGCCCAACGCGAGTTCAGCACCCCGATCGATCTCGAGACCTGCTCGCCGCTGCGGATCACCGTCGCGCGCACCGCTCCCGCCGAGTACGTGATGCTGCTGGTGGTGCACCACATCGCGTGGGACGACGGCTGCTGGCGGGTGTTCTTCGCCGACCTGACCCGCGCCTACACCGGCGCCGAACTCGCGCCCACGCCCGCGCCGCCCCCGGAGCCGGTGACCTCGGAGGAGGATCTCGAGTACTGGCGCGCGGCGATGGCCGATCTGCCCGAGCCGCTCGAACTCCCCGGGCCGAACGGCTCGGCGGTGCCGTCGAGTTGGCGGTCACAGCGCACCACCGTCGCACTGACGGCCGACACGGTCGAACGGGTCCGCGCGGCCGCGCGTGCCGCCGGAGCCACGCCGTACACCGTGCTGCTGGCCGCGTTCGGTGCGCTGCTGCACCGCTACACCCACGCCGACGACATCCTGGTCGCCAGTCCGGTGCTGCTCCGCGGCCCGGACAGCGAGGAGGTCATCGGGTACCACGGCAACACCGCGGTGATGCGCCTGAAGCCACGCGGTATGCAGAGCTTCACCGAATTCCTCTCCGAGACCAAGGACTTCGTCCTCGGTGCGATCGCCCACCAGCAGGTCAACGTGGACCGCGTGGTGCGCGAGCTCAACCCGGACCGCAGGCACGGCGCCGAGCGGATGACCCGCGTCAGCTTCGGGTTCCGCGAACCCGACGGCGGCGGGTTCTGCCCGCCCGGGATCACCTGCACGCGCGCCGAACTGCGCGGGCAGCTGACCCAGCTGCCGTTGGGTCTGATGGTCGAACTGGACGACACCGGCGCCGTGGTCGAAGCCGAGTACCTGGTCGAGATCCTCGACGATGTGCTGGCTCGCCAACTGCTGGAGCACTACGTGGTGCTGCTCGACGCCGCGCTGGCCGATCCGGACACCCCGCTGGCGAAGCTGGACCTGATGGGCGCCGGCGACGCCGAATGGCTGCGCGAGGTCTCCCACGGGGAGACCTTCGAGATGCCCGCGGCCACCATCGCCGAACGCATCGAGGACCGGGTCACCAAGATCCCCGACACCGTCGCGGTGGTCTACGAAGGCCGCCAGTACACCTACCGGGAGATCAACGAGTCCGCGAATCAGGTGGCGCACTGGCTGATCGAGCAGGGCATCGGCACCGAGGACCGGGTCGCGATACTGCTGGACCGGTCCCCGGAGCTGCTGATCACGGCCCTCGGGATCATCAAGGCCGGCGCGGTGTACCTGCCGGTCGACCCGACCTATCCCGAGGACCGGCTGTCGTTCATCCTCGGCGACTCCGACCCGAAGATGGTGATCCGCGAGCCGGTCACCGGACTGGACGACCATCGCACCGACAACCCCACCGACGAGGTCCGGGTGCGTCCGCTGCGTCCGGAGAACGCCGCGTACCTGATCTACACGTCGGGGTCGACCGGCCTGCCCAAAGGTGTGCCGGTGCCACACCGGCCGGTCTCGGAGTACTTCACCTGGTTCGAGGGCGAGTACGACATCCGCGACACCGACCGGCTGCTGCAGGTCGCGTCACCGAGTTTCGACGTGTCGATCGGCGAGATCTTCGGAACACTGGCCTGCGGCGGGCGGCTGGTCATCCCGCGTCCCGACGGGCTCACCGACATCGGCTACCTGGCGGATCTGCTGCAGCGCGAAGGCATCACCGCGATGCACTTCGTGCCGTCGCTGCTCGGCCTGTTCCTGTCGCTGCCCGGAGTGAACCACTGGCGCACCCTGGAACGGGTGCCGATCGGGGGAGAGGCGCTGCCCGGAGAGCTCGCCGACAAGTTCCACGCCACCTTCGACGCGCTGCTGCACAACTTCTACGGCCCCACCGAGACGATCATCAACACCACCCGGTACAAGGTCGAGGGCACGCAGGGCGCGCGGATCGTGCCGATCGGCAAGCCCAAGATCAACACCACCGTCCATCTGCTCGACGACGCGCTGCAGCCGGTTCCGCCGGGGGTGATCGGCGAGATCTACATCGGCGGAACCCATGTCGCGCGCGGCTACCACCGCAGGCCCGGACTGACCGCCGAGCGTTTCGTCGCCGATCCGTTCACGCCGGGCGGGCGGCTGTACCGCTCGGGGGATCTGGCCCGTCGCAACGCCGACGGCGATCTCGAGTTCGTCGGGCGCGCCGACGAACAGGTCAAGATCCGGGGCTTCCGCATCGAACTCGGCGAGGTCGCCGCCGCGATCACCGTCGACCCGTCCGTCGGGCAGGCCGTCGTTCTCGGCCAGGACCTGCCCGGGCTCGGCAAGAGCCTGGTCGGTTATCTCACCCCGGCCGCGCCGGGCGAACAGGTCGACGTGGCCCGCATCCGCGCCAGGGTCGCCGCCGCGCTACCCGACTACATGACCCCCGCCGCGTACGTCGTGCTCGACGAGATCCCGATCACCGCGCACGGCAAGATTGACCGGGCCGCGCTGCCGCTGCCCGAGATCAGCACCGGAGCCGACTACCGCGAACCGGCCACCGACACCGAACGCGCACTCGCGCAACTGTTCTCCGAGCTTCTGGGTGCGTCCCGCGTCGGCGCCGACGACTCGTTCTTCGAACTGGGCGGGCATTCACTGCTGGCCACCAAACTCGTCGCGGCGATCCGGTCGCGCTGCGGCGTCGAGATCGAGATCCGCGAGATCTTCGAACTCGGCACGCTGGCCGGCCTCGCCGAACGTGTCGACCAGCTCGCCGCGGGCGATGCGCCGTTGCCGCGGCCCCGGCTGATGCCCGTGCCGCACGACGGACCCGCGCCGATGTCCGCCTCGCAGCTGCGGCAGTGGTTCCAGTACCGCGTCGACGGCCCCGGCCCGGTGAACAACGTGCCGTTCGCGGCCCGGTTCACCGGACCGTGCGATGTCGCCGCGCTCGTCGCCGCGGTGCGCGATGTGGTGGCCCGGCACGAGAGCCTGCGCACCACGTTCTGCGAAATCGACGGCGTGCCCTATCAGCTCGTCAACGCACCGGACCCGCAGTTCCCGGTGCGCCTGGACGCCGGCGCCGACGAGGACTGGCTGGGCGCCGAACTCGACGCCGAACGGCTGGGAGTGTTCGACCTCGAGCAGCAGTGGCCGGTGCGCGCCGCGGTGCTGTCGATCCCCGGCCAGCACGTGCTGTCGCTGGTGATCCACCACATCGCCGCCGACCACTGGTCCGCGGCGGTGCTGTTCACCGAACTGCTCACCGCGTACCGGGCGCGCTGCGCCGGGGATGCCCCGACCTGGGCGCCGCTGCCGGTGCAGTACGCCGACTACGCCGCCTGGCAGGCCGCGCTACTTGCCGAGGACACCGGAATCATCGCCGCGCAACGCGATTACTGGAAGGCGCAACTCGACGGGCTCTCCGGTGAGACCGGGCTGGCGCCCGACTTCGCGCGCCCGCCGGTTCCCGGCGGTGCGGCCGATGCGGTCGAGTTCACCCTCGACGCGGGCGTGCGCGACAACATCGTCGCCCTGACCCGCGAGCTCGGGGTCACCGAGTTCATGCTGCTGCAGGCCGCGGTCGCCGCGACGCTGTACAAGGCGGGGGAGGGCGCCGACATCCCGCTGGGCACACCGGTGGCGGGCCGCACCGAACCCGAACTCGACCAGCTGATCGGGTTCTTCATCAACATCCTGGTGCTGCGCAACGACTTGAGCGCCAACCCGACGCTGCGTGAGGTCGGCCTTCGGGCCCGCGAGATGGCGTTGCAGGCCTACGCCCACCAGGACCTGCCGTTCGACCAGGTCGTCGACGCGGTCAGCCCGGTGCGCTCGCTGTCGCGCAACCCGCTGTTCGGCGTCGTCGTCCATGTGCGCGAACAACTCTCCGAAGCCCGGCCGATCAGCACGGGTCCCGACGGCGACACGTTGTTCACCGCACTGGAGCCGACGTTCGACATGGCGCACGCGGATCTGTCGATCAACTTCTTCGCCGGCGACAGCGGCTATCGCGGGCACGTGATCTACCGGACCGATCTGTACACCCGTGCCACCGCGGAGCGCTTCGCCGGGTGGCTCGGCCGTGTCATCACCGCCTTCGCCCAGAACCCGGACCAGTCCCTGGATGAGCTCGCGATCGGCGACCCCGTGCTGCCGCCGCCGGATGCCGACGCGATCCTGCTCGACGCCGCGGGCAACCCGGTGCCCGTCGGTGTCGTCGCCGACGTGCACTACACCGGCGACGCGGCCGGGCGCCGCGGGGACCGCGCGCGCTGGACCGAGGACGGCCTGCTGGACTACGTCGAGCGGGTGGACCACGAGCTCGAAGCGGCGCTGGCAGGGATCCCCGGTGTCGCGCAAGCCGCGGTCCGCACCTGGGACAACGGCTATCGCAGCACCGTCGCCGCGTACGTGGTGCCGGACCAACCGGTCGACGATCCGGCGGCGTTCGCCGAGACGGTCCGTGCCGCACTGCCCGAGGGCACCGCACCGCCGAAGATCGTCGTGCTCGACGCGTTGCCGGCCAGTCGCCGCGACCTGCCGCCGCCCCGCGCGGCGGGCCCGAGTGAACCGCCGCGCACCGACACGGAGAAGGCGCTCGCGGAGATGCTCGCCGACGTGCTGGTCGAGGTGCTCGGCTGCGCCGAGATCGGCCGGTACGACGACTACTTCGAGCTCGGCGGCGACAGCATCCTGGCCGTCCAGCTGGCCGGGCGGGCGAAGAAGGCCGGTCTGCGCCTGACCGCGCGGATGGTTTTCGAACACCCGGTGCTGCACGATCTGGCCGCCGCCGTCGATTCGGCGGGCGCGGACACCGAATCCCGCGACGTCCACCACGCGCCGATGAGCACCTCCGGTCTGTCGGACGAGGAGTTGGCGATGGTCGCGGCGTCGTGGGCCGACCGGGACGAGACTTCGTGACGGCAGCCGAAACCCCGCCCGCCATCGCCGATGTGATGGCGCTGAGCCCGCTGCAGCAGGGCCTGTTCTCGCTGACCGCGATGACAGACGGCGACGACCCGTACGTGATCGGGATGAGCGCCGACATCACCGGGGCGCTGGACGTGGCGCTGCTGCGCGAGTGTGCCGCGGCGATGCTGGTGCGGCATCCGAATCTGCGGGCCGCCTTCTTCCAGGGCAACCTGAGCCGTCCGGTGCAGGTGATCCCGCAGAAGGCCGAGTTGCAGTGGCAGCAGGTGATGGCGGAACCGGGCGAGGTCGACGCCGTCGAGCGCGCCGAGCGGGCCCGCCGATTCAACCTGGAACGCGGCCCCGCGATCCGCTTCCTGCTGATCGAATCGGGCGCTGCGCGTTGGCGATTCGTGGTGACCGCCCATCACATCGTGATCGACGGATGGTCGCTGTCTCTGCTGGTCTCGGAACTGCTCGCGCTCTACCGCGCCGGCGGGGACACCGCGGCGCTGCCCCCGCCGCCGCGCCCGTACCGGGACTACATCGGCTGGCTGGCCGCCCGCGACGAGGGCGCCGCCCACGCCGCGTGGTCGCAACACCTGGCCGGACTGGACGGCCCGACCCTGCTGGCCCCCGCCCTCGGTGCCACGTCGCTGCCGGACGGGTTGCCGGTGATCACCGAGGTGAGGGCCGACACGCAGACCACCACGGCGCTGGTCGAGGCGGCCCGCTCGCGCGGGGTCACCGTCAGCACCCTGGTACAGATGGCCTGGGCCGTCATCCTGTCGTCGTTCACCGACCGGGCTGACGTCGTCTTCGGTGTCACGGTGTCCGGCAGGCCGGACGAGCTGGCCGGTGTCGAGTCGATGATCGGATTGTTCGTCAACACGGTGCCGCTGCGGGTGCGGCTGGATCCCCACGCCCCGGCCGGGGCGCAATGTGTAGCGCTGCAACGGGTGTTCGCCGCGCTGCGCGACCACAGCCATCTCGGCCACTCCGAGCTGAGAACCCTCGGCGGAGTCGGCGAACTGTTCGACACGCTGCTGGTCTACGAGAACTTCCCGATCGGCGCAGTCGCCGGCGCGCCGTCGCTGGAGGCCCGAGACGCCACCTTCACCCCGGTCGCGCTGCAGAGCCTCGCACACTTTCCGGTCACCCTCGCCGCACACCTGACCGACGGCCGTCTCACGGTGCTCGTCGAGGCCAAGGAGGGTGCACTGGGCGCCGTCGCGCCGCGCGCGGTCGGGGAGCGGCTGCTCGCGACCGTGCAACACCTCGTCGACGGCTGGGACCGGCCGCTGCGCGCGGTCAGCATGCTCCCCGCCGACACACCGCCCGCTGCGGCACCCGCCGCGGCCGCCACCGCCGACTCGGTGCACGGCGCGCTCGCCGAGATCGCCGCAGCCCGAATGGGTTCGGTCGCACTGAGCTGGGATGACGGTGTGCTCACCTTCCGTCAGCTCGAAGAGGCCGCCGACCGGGTGGCCGCGGCGCTGCTGTTGCAGGGCGCCGGTCCGGAGACCCCGGTGGCGATCCGGTTGCGGCGCGGACCCGAGTACGTCATCGCGATGTTCGGGGTGCTCAAAGCGGGCGCCATGATCGTGCCGCTGGACCCGTCGATGCCCGCCGAGCGCATCGACGCGATCCTGCGCCAGTGCACGGCCGCCCACGTGATCGACGAGACCTGGATGGCGGGCGCCACCGCCGACCCGCCGCCCGGGTACCGGCCGAGCCGCACCCGCCCCGGCCAGGGCGCCTACGTGGTGTTCACCTCGGGCACCACCGGAGAACCCAAGGGCGTCATCGGAACTCACGAGGCGCTGCTGGCCTACGCCCGGGACCACATCGATGCGGTGCTGCGCCCCGCGGCCGCCCGTATCGGGCGACCCCTGCGCATCGCGCACGCGTGGTCGTTCACGTTCGACGCCGCCTGGCAGCCGCTGGCCGCGCTGCTCGACGGGCACAGCGTGCACATCATCGACGACGCGACCCAGCGCGACGCGGAAGCGCTCGTCGAGGCGATAGCCCGCTTCGGTATCGACATGATCGACACCACCCCGTCGATGTTCGGGCAGCTTCGCGAAGTCGGGCTGCTGTCCACCGTCCCGCTGGCGGTGCTGGCGCTCGGCGGCGAGGCCATCGATCCCGGTGTGTGGCAGCAGATCCGCGACGAGTGCGACCGCACCGGGATGACCGCGCACAACTGCTACGGACCCACCGAGACGACGGTCGAGGCGGTGGTCGCCGCCATCGCCGAGCACGATCGCCCGACGATCGGCGCGCCCACCGCGTCGACGCGCGCCTACGTGCTCGACTCCTGGCTGCGCCCGGTGCCCAGCGGCGCGGTCGGGGAGCTGTACCTGGCGGGCGGGCAGCTGACCCGCGGATACCTCGGCAGAGCCGCCGAGACCGCGGTGAGGTTCGTGCCCGACCCGTTCGTCGCGGGCACCAGGATGTACCGCACCGGCGACGTCGTGCGCCGGTGCGATGACGGCACGCTGTCGTTTCTCGGCCGCTCCGACACCCAGGTCAAGATTCGCGGGTTCCGCGTCGAGCCCGGCGAGGTCGCCGTGGCGCTCATCGCCCACCCGTCGGTGATGCAGGCGTACGTGATGGTCCGTCCCCACGTCAGCGGCTCCCGGCTGGTCGCGTACGTGACCGGCAACCCACCCGTGGCCGAACTGCGCGCGTTGCTGGCCGAGCGGTTGCCCCGGTACCTGATCCCGAACCGGATCGTGCCGGTGGATCGGCTGCCGCTGACCTCCCACGGCAAGATCGACGAGCGCGCGCTGGCCGCGCTGGAACCCTCCGCCGACAGCGGATCCGTGGCACCACAGACGCCGACGGAGACGGAGCTGGCCGGGCTGCTGGCTGAAGTACTCGGCGTCGACGAGGTCGACGTCACCGCCGACTTCCTGGAGCTGGGGCTGGACAGCATCGTCGCACTGTCGGTGGTGCAGGCCGCCCGGCGGCGCGGCGTCGCGATGCGCGCCCGGCTGATGTTGGAATGCGCCACGATCCGCGAGCTTGCCGCCGCGATCGACGACGATCTCGTCGGCCCGCGGCCCGAACACCACGACGGCGACGGGCCGATCCCGCTGCTGCCGAACGCACATTGGCTCTACGAATACGGCGACCCGCGCCGGCTGGCCTCCACGGAGGCGCTGCGCCTGCCCGACGGGATCACCCGGGATCACCTCGAGCAGCTGCTGCGCGGCGTCGTGGAGGCGCACCCCGTGCTGCGCACCCGGCTGGACCGCGCCGCGATGACCCTGGTCGAGCATCCCCTGCCGGACCTGCTGACCGAGGTCCGTGTCGACGGTGAGCTGTCCACAGCGGTCGGGGAGTACGCCCGCAAAGCGGTGGAAAGCCTTGACCCGCAACGTGGTCCGTTGTTCGACGCCGGCTGGTTACGGACCGGGGACGCCAGTGTGCTGGTGCTGACCGCGCACGTGCTCGCGATGGATCCGGTGTCGTGGCAGATCGTGGTCGGCGAACTCGACGCCGGCTGGCACGCGCTGCGCTCCGGGCGTGCCCCGACCGCGACCGTGGAGCACACCAGCTTCCGGCGGTGGTCACACGCGTTGCGGCAGAGGGCGGAAACGCTCGGCGATGTCGACTTCTGGGCATCGCAGCTCGACGGCGACGACCCCGCCCTCGGTACGCGGCGCGTGCAGCCGCAGACCGACAGCGCCGGAGCCCTCGCGGTCACCGTCGCGGTCAGCGACGCGCAGCTCACCGCCCGTCTGCTCGCCGCGGATCGGCCGGTGGCCGATCAGCTCGTCGCCGCGGCGGCCCGGACTGTCACCCGCTGGCGGCGACGCCGTGACCAGCCGACTCCGCCGCCCCTGCTGGCGCTGGAAACCCACGGGCGCATCGACATCGACATCGACATCGACGGCACCGGCACGGACACCTCCGAGACCGTCGGGCTGCTGTCGGCGATCTACCCGCTGCGCATCGACGACGACGACCCGAAGGCGGTGTCGGCGAAGCTCGCACAGGTGCCGTCGGGCGGCATCGACTACGGGCTGCTGCGCTACCTGCGTCCCGACGCCGCCGCGCGGTTGACGCGCCACCCCGAGCCCCAGCTGCTGCTGAACTACCTCGGCCGCACCGATCTGCGGCCTGCCGGCGGCGCGGTGCAGGCCGACAAGCTGCTGCTGGCGGGGCTGTCCACCGTGCCCGAACCGCACCTGGCGGTGCGCCACGAGCTGACGATCGTCGCGGCCGTCGTCGCCCACGGCGATGCGCCGGTGCTGGTCACCCAGTGGCGCGCGCTACCCGACATTCTGACCGGACCCGATATCGAGGAGCTGCAATCGATATGGCAGGAAGCTCTGAGCGAGGTGACACGGTGAGCCCGAGGCTTGCGGTCATCGGGGCGGGTGCCAAAGGCGTGGCCGTGGCGGCCAAGGCCGCGGTGCTGCGCGACATGGGTGTCGACGCCCCCGAGGTGGTCGTGGTGGAACGCGCCGAGGTGGCGGCCAACTGGGCCGCGGTCGGCGGCTGGACCGACGGACAGCAACGGCTGGGCACCAGTCCCGAGAAGGACATCGGTTTCCCGTACCGGTCCTCACTGGTGCGTCGCCGCAACGCCGAACTCGACGAGCGGATGACCCGGCTGAGCTGGCAGTCGTACCTGATCTCGACCGGCCAGTTCGCCGACTGGGTGGACCGTGGCCGGCCCGCGCCGACCCATCTGCGCTGGAGTCAGTACCTGCGCTGGGTCGCCGACTCCGTCGGCATATCCGTGGTGACCGGTGAGGTGCAACGGATTTCGGTCGACGGTGACCGCTGGGCGGTGCATACCGACGAGACCGTGCTGACCGCCGACGGGGTGATGGTCACCGGGCCGGGCCAGGCCGAACGCTCGATCCTGCCCGGCCATCCCCGGGTGCTGTCCATCGCCCAGTTCTGGCACCGGGCCGCCGAGCACGAACGCATCTCCGCCGAGCGGGTCGCGGTGATCGGCGGCGGCGAGACCGCCGCATCGATGCTCAACGAGCTGTTCCGGCACCGGGTTTCGACGATCACGGTGATCTCGCCGTCGGTGACCCTGTTCACCCGCGGCGAGAGCTTCTTCGAGAACACGTTGTTCTCCGATCCGACCGGATGGACCGGGCTGACCCTGGAGGAACGGCGGGATGCGATGGCCCGCACCGATCGCGGGGTGTTCTCGGCGCGGGTACAAGACGCGCTGCTCGCCGACGACCGGATCCGGCACCTGCGTGGCAGGGTCGCGCACGCGGTGCCCCGCGACGGTCGCATCCGGCTGACGCTGAACACCGATCGCGGCGGCGAGCGGCTGGAGACCGTGCACGGCTTCGACCTGGTGATCGACGGTTCCGGCGCCGATGCGTTGTGGTTCCTGCCGCTGCTGGGTCAGGACGCGCTCGACCTGATCGAACTCGGCCTGGGCGGCCCGCTGACCGGAGAGGCACTTGAGGAGTCGATCGGCCATGACCTCGCCGTCACCGGGGTCGCCCCGAAGCTGTTCCTTCCCGGCCTCTCCGGGCTCAACCAGGGTCCGGGGTTCCCGAACCTGTCCTGTCTCGGCCTGTTGTCCGACCGCGTGCTGGGTGCCGACTTCGGCGCAGGTCATCCCGCAGTCGACCACCCCAAAGCGATGAGGAGAAACGTTGAGCGCCAACCCCTTCGATGACGACGCCGGCCGGTTCTACGTGCTGGCCAACGACGAAGACCAGCACAGCCTGTGGCCGGTCTTCGCCGATGTGCCCGCCGGCTGGCGGGTGGTGTTCGGGGAGGCCTCCCGCGAGGACTGCCTGAGCTACGTCGAACAGAACTGGATCGATCTGCGCCCACGCAGCCTGCGGGAGGCCATGCTCGCCGACTGACGAGCAGCCCCGTTACTCGTCGCCGGCGCTGGGCTTGCTGCTGGTCCGGCTGGTCGACTCACCGGCGTCGGAATCGGAGTCGTCGCCGCCGGCGCTGTCGTCGGTGGAGTCGTCGTCGGAGGACTCGTCAGACTCCTCCGCGGCGTCGGACTCCTCGACCTCGTCGCTTATCTCGACTTCGTCGACTTCGTCGCTTACCTCGACTTCGTCGACCTCCTCGACTTCGTCGACATCGGCGGGCTCCTCGGCCGGCAGTTCGTCGATCTCGTCGACGACCGCTGGGGCGCCGCCGTCGCCCTCGGGGGCCGTACCGGTTTCGCTCGACACCAGATCGAGAGTGACTGTGTCGGAACCCTCGCCCACCGACGCATCGGAGACCCCGGCGAATGCCGCGGTGGCCGCCGGTGCCGGCTTCTCCATGTTCAGGGCCCGCACGATCTGCTGCGGGATCTGGACGAAGAAGAAGTCGAACGTCCCGGTCGGGGACAGCAGGCCGGGGAAGCTCTGCCCGGGTCCGGGCGGGTACGGGCTGTCGGGGTCGGTCACGAAATCGGGCACATAGCCGTTCAGGAACGCGTTGACGATCTTGGCCGGGGCGTTGATGACCTCGCTGGCCAGCGTCACCAGATCACCCGAGAAGAGGGCCGCGCGGGCCTTGTCGAGGATCTCGACGGTCTGGAAGATCGCGGTGACCGCCGGCGCGAGCAGCGCCCGGCCGAAGTTGCCGATCATCCCGCGTGACAGCAGGCCGGGCCCGTAGCCGGGTCCGTTGGTGCCCTCGTCCATCCAGGAGGTGCCGAGGATGCGGGCCAGCGGATCGAGCCCGATCGACTCCAGGAAGTCGCCCGGGATGCGCAGCGCGTCGAGCAGTGCGCCGCGGCCGTCGCTCAGTCCGTCGGTGAGGAACCAGTAGTTCAGTTCGCCGAACGCCAACAGGAACTCGCCGCGCAGCAGGTGGCCGAGCGAGGTCTGCAGCACCGCGGGCAGCTTCGACAGCGCATCGCCCGATGCTCCACTCGAGGCGGCGAGCGCCGCCTTGATGCGGTCGCCGTAGGTGGAGGGGAACGCCAGCGCCTCGCGCAGGATGGCAACGGGGTTGCCGATGGTCCCGACCAGGGACTGCAGGAATTCCGCGCGGATCGCCGGGTCGCCCAGGGTGTCGCCCAGCGCGGTGTGCTGCGCGATGATGTTGGTTCCCAGGCCACCGGTGGTGGTCAGCGTGTTCGAGATCGTCGTCGCCCACAGCGTCAACGGGTTCTGGAACGCCGAGAGCTCCGTCGAGGCCGAGAACTCGGGCAGCGCAGGGACGGTCGGTGTCACGGTCACCGGGGCGACGGCCATCGCGCTCGCGGTGACCACCGCGGCGCCGGCGAGCGCGAACCTGTTGACGCCACCCGCACGAAAATCGGCTTTCACAGGGACTCCTATTCGTTAGCTGTGTCTTTCCTGTGAATGCAGACCTTAGCTGAGGGTTACCTAAAACGCAGCAGGTTTGGCTTACCTAAATATTTATGACCTGCAACAGCCCGGCGGGCCGGCGTGGCGCCGAGGCATCCCGAAGGGTTTTGAGGAGTAGCCGAAACGGCAAGCGGTGGCGTCGGCTCAGCTGGGCTGCGGTAGCGGGGCGTCCATGTCGAACACCCGCGCGTGCAGCACCGTGCGGTTGCGCAGTGCGGCCCGAACGGCGCGGTGCAACCCGTCTTCGAGGTAGACGTTCCCGCGCCACTTGACCGCGTGCGGGAACAGGTCGCCGTAGAAGGTCGAATCTTCGGACAGCAACCGGTCCAGCGCGAGAACCGTTGTCGTCATGACCAATTCGTCGAGCCGGATCTGGCGGGGCGGGATCTGGGCCCATTGCCGGTGGGACAATCCGTGGTCCGGATAGGGCCTGCCGTCGCGCACCCCTTTGAAGATCATCGAACGCGCCTTCGCTGTCCTCGGTCCCCGCACTGACTCTGACTTTTGCTCGCCAGGGTATCCCGCCCGCGCCGACAGCGCCCCGCGTCCGCGCGTGCCCGTAAAATGGGAGCGCCAGGTCCGCTTGACGTCAGGGTGAGGTGAGCAATGGGCAGTGCCGACGACCGTCGCTTCGAAGTGCTGCGCGCGATCGTCGCCGATTTCGTCGAGACCAAAGAACCGATCGGATCCAAGACCCTGGTGGATCGCCACAATCTCGGCGTCTCCAGTGCGACGGTGCGCAACGACATGGCGGTGCTGGAGGCGGAGGGCTACATCACCCAGCCGCACACCAGCTCAGGCCGCGTACCGACCGAGAAGGGCTATCGCGAGTTCGTCGACCGGCTCGACGTCGTCAAGCCGATGTCCAGTGCCGAGCGGCGGGCCATCCTGAGCTTTCTGGAATCCGGTGTCGACCTTGACGACGTACTGCGCAGGGCGGTGCGGCTGCTGGCCCAACTGACCCGCCAGGTCGCGATCGTCCAGTACCCGATGCTGTCGTCGTCGACGGTGCGTCGCCTCGAAGTCGTCGGGCTGACACCGGCGCGGCTGCTCCTGGTGGTGATCACCGACTCCGGTCGCGTGGATCAGCGCATCGTCGAACTCGGCGACGCGATCACCGAGGATGAGCTGAGTCAGCTGCGCGATCTGCTGGGTCAGGCGCTGGAGGGCAAGCCGTTGGCCACCGCGTCGGTGGCGGTGTCCGAGCTGGCCACCCATCTCAACGGCCAGGGCACGCTGGCCGACGCCGTGGGCCGATCGGCCACGGTGTTGGTCGAGACGCTGGTCGAGCACCGCGAGGAGCGGCTGCTGCTGGGCGGGACCGCGAACCTGACGCGTAACACCGCCGATTTCGGCGGTTCTCTGCGGTCGGTGCTCGAGGCACTCGAGGAACAGGTCGTGGTCCTGCGGCTGCTCGCCCAGCAACAGGAGGCAGGCAAGGTGACGGTGCGCATCGGTCACGAAACCGAGGCCGAGGAGATGGCGAACACCTCGGTGGTCAGCACGGCGTACGGCAGTTCCGGCAAGGTGTTCGGCGGCATGGGTGTGTTGGGTCCCACACGGATGGACTATCCGGGAACCATCAGCAACGTCGCCGCGGTTGCTCTCTATATTGGCGAAGTCTTAGGTAACCGCTGACCTGCGGACCCTCGTCGGGGGTCTGTCGGGTCGGTCGGGTGGGAAAGGTTGAGCGTGGCACGCGACTATTACGGGCTGCTCGGAGTGAGCAAGAACGCGAGTGATTCGGAGATCAAGCGCGCCTACCGAAGGCTCGCGCGCGAGCTGCACCCCGATGTGAATCCCGACGAGGGCGCGCAGGCGCGCTTCCAGGAGATCAGCGTCGCGTACGAGGTGCTCAGCGATCCGGAGAAGCGCCGCATCGTCGACCTCGGCGGCGACCCGCTGGAGTCCGCGGCGGCCGGCGCCGGGGGCTTCTCCGGGTTCGGTGGTCTCGGGGACGTCTTCGAGGCGTTCTTCGGCGGCGGCACCGCATCGCGTGGACCGGTCGGCCGCGTCCGGCCCGGTTCGGATTCGCTGCTGCGGATGCGCCTCGATCTCGAGGAGTGTGCCACCGGCGTGACCAAGCAGGTCACCGTCGACACCGCGGTGCTGTGCGACCTGTGCCAGGGCAAGGGCACACACGGGGATTCGCAGCCGGTTTCGTGCGACACGTGTGGCGGCCGCGGCGAGATCCAGACGGTGCAGCGATCGCTGCTCGGCCAGGTGATGACGTCGCGCCCGTGCCCGGTGTGCGGCGGCGTCGGCGAGGTCATCCCTAACCCGTGTAACCGTTGCGCCGGTGACGGCCGGGTCCGCGCGCGCCGCGAGATCAGCGTGAAGATCCCCGCGGGCGTCGGGGACGGTATGCGGGTGCGGCTGGCCGCTCAGGGCGAGGTCGGCCCCGGTGGCGGACCCGCGGGCGACCTCTACGTCGAGGTGCACGAGAAGCAGCATCCCGTCTTCGTCCGGGAGGGCGACGATCTGCACTGCACGGTGTCGGTGCCGATGGTCGACGCCGCACTCGGCACGACCGTCACGGTCGACGCGATCCTCGACGGGCCCACCGAGATCACGATCCCGGCCGGCACGCAGCCAGGTTCGGTGACCACCCTGCGCGGTCGCGGTATGCCGCACCTGCGCTCGGGGGTGCGCGGCGACCTGCACGCACACATCGACGTCGTGGTGCCGACCCGGCTCGACCACGAGGACGCCGAACTGCTGCGCACCTTCAAGGAACGCAGCCGCGCCGAGGCCGAGGTGAGGTCCACGCAAGGCGGAGCATCCGGTTCGCACGGCGGCGGGCTGTTCTCCCGGCTGCGCGAGACCTTCACCGGCCGCTAGCTTTCCGCGTGCGCAGCCTGTTCTACGTCGACGACGGGATCCCCGACGTCGGTGCGCTTGCCGTCGTCGACGGCGACGAGGGTCACCATGCGGCGACGGTGTGCCGGACCAGGGTGGGGGAGCACCTCGACCTGTCCGACGGTGCCGGAGTGGTCGCGCACTGCATCGTCGAGGACGTCGCGAAGGGACGCCTGACCGCGCGCGTCCAGGACCGCCGCGTCCTGGAACCACCGGTGCCGACGGTGACCGTCGTGCAGGCGCTGCCGAAATCCGAGCGTTCCGAGTTGGCGATCGAACTCGCCACCGAGGCCGGCGCCGATGCGTTCGTCGCGTGGCAGTCCGCGCGGTGCGTCGCGCGCTGGGATGGCGCCGCCAAGACGGAGAAAGGGTTGCGCCGGTGGTCGGCCGTCGCGCGGTCTGCGGCCCGGCAGTCCCGGCGCCCGTACATCCCGGCCGTCGACGGCGTGGCGGTGCTGCGCGACGTGGTCTCCGCGACCCGCACGGCGCCGCCGGGATCCGTGCTGGTGTTGCATGAATCGGCGACCGACCCGCTGGCCGGGGCGGTGCCGGCCGGCGCGGAAGCGCTGACCCTGGTCGTCGGGCCCGAGGGCGGTATCACCGAGGACGAGCTGGCCGCGCTGGCCGACGCCGGCGCCCGGACCGTGCGGCTGGGGCCGTCGGTGCTGCGCACCTCCACCGCGGCGGCCGTGGCGCTGGGAGCCCTGGGGGTGCTGACGCGGCGCTGGTCCTGATACACCCCCCGGGGGTAGTACCACGGCCGACGGTTAGATAGGTTAGCCTTCCCTCTAGCCCTCACCGCCCCGCGGTTCGGACCGAGCCAGAAGGACTTCCGATTCTCACCCGTGTGACCCGAGCGTGGATACCGCTCGTTTTGGTGATCGTGCTGGTCGTCGCCGGTTTCGCGGTGTGGCGGCTGCGGAACATGTTCGCCTCGCATCCGTTGCCCACCTACGCCGGAAGCGTGACCGAGGATTCGAACAAGTCCGACCCGAAGATTCTGCGCTACGAAATCTGGGGTGAGCCCGGCGCTGTCGCCGACATCAACTACACCGACGCCGAGGGCGACGCGACCCAGCTCGTGAACGTCCCGTTGCCGTGGTCTGTCGACGTCGAGACCCACGCCGTGGCGTTGACGGGCAACATCGTGGCCCAAGGCGACGGCAGCTTCATCGGGTGCCGCATCACCGGCGACGGCCGGGTCAAGGACGAACGCACGATCTCCAACGTCAGCGCCTACATCTACTGCATCGCCAAGGCCTCCTGATGCGCCACAGCCACACCGATCTGCGGGACCGAAGGAACCTGCGGGACCCGCGCCCCATCCCGCAGTGGATCCGCCGTCTCGCCGTTCCGATAATCCTGGGCTGGCTCCTGCTCGCGGTGGCGCTCAATGCGCTGGTGCCCCAACTTGAGGTCGTCGCCGCGCAGAACGCCGTGTCGATGAGCCCGAGCAACGCGCCCTCGATGCAGGCCATGGCCGACATGGGCCGGCTGTTCGAGGAGTCGGACTCCGACTCGATCGCACTGATCGTGTTGGAGAGCGAGAACGAGCAGCCCCTCGGCGAGGACGCCCACGACTACTACGACCGGCTGATCGCCGACCTGACCGCGGCCACCGACCATGTCCGCAACATCCAGGACATGTGGGGTGACCCGCTGACCGAGGCGGCTGCCCAGAGCAGCGACGGCCGCGCGGCCTACGCAACCCTCAATCTCGCAGGCAATATGGGCGAGACGGAGTCGAACGAAGCCGTCCAGGCCGTCCGCGACATCGTCGCGAACTCACCGCCGCCGGATGGGGTGCGGGTGCACGTCACCGGCCCCGCGCCGTTGATCGCCGACGTGAACATCGCCGGCGAGAGCAGCATGGCGATCGTCCTGCTGGTCACCTTCGTGGTGATCATCGTGCTGCTGCTGTTCTTCTACCGCTCCATCACCACCGTCGCGCTGATGCTCGCCGTCGTCGGTATCCAGCTGGTGGTGGCCCGCGGCGTCGTCGCGGCGCTGGCGCATTACGAGATCATCGGGCTGTCGACGTACGCGACGAACCTGCTGATCTCACTGGCCGTCGCGGCCGGCACCGACTACGTGATCTTCCTGGTCGGTCGCTATCAGGAGGCGCGGACCTCCGGCGCCACCCACGAAGAGGCCTACTACGAGATGTACCGCGGCACCGCGCATGTCGTGCTGGGGTCCGGTCTGACCATCGCCGGCGCGATGCTCTGCCTGTCGTTCACCCGGATGCCGTACTTCCAGAGCATGGGCCTGCCGTGTGCGGTCGGCATCGCCGCCGGGGTCGCCGTCGCCCTGACCCTGGGGCCGGCGGTCGTGGCCGTCGGCAGCCGATTCAATCTGCTGGAACCCAAGCGCGCGATGCGGATCCGCGCGTGGCGCCGGGTCGGCACCACCGTGGTGCGCTGGCCCGGGCCGATCCTGGTCGGCTCGCTGGCGCTGTCGTTCGTCGGGCTTGCGGCGCTGCCCGGCTACCAGACCAGCTACGACGACACCCGCTACGTCCCGAAGTCGATCCCGGCCAACGCCGGCCTGCAGGCCGCCACCGAGCACTTCTCACTGTCACGGATGAGCCCCGAGATCCTCCTCGTCGAGTCCGACCGCGACCTGCGCAACCCGGCCGACTTCCTGGTCCTCGACCGCCTCGCCAAGCGGGTGTTCGCCGTCGAAGGAGTGGCCCGCGTCCAGGCCCCGAGCCGGCCCGACGGCGCCCCGATCGAGAACACCTCGATCCCGTTCCTGATCAGCATGCAGGGCGTCAGCCAGGTGCAGAACATGAAGCTGATGAAGGACCGCATGAAGGACATGCAGACGCAGGCGCAGGACCTGGGTCGCACGATCGAAACCATGCGCACGATGTACGGCCTGATGACGCAACTGTCGACCGTCACCACGGTGATGATCGACGACTTCACCGAGATGCAGCAGACCGTGCATCAGATCCGCGACATGATCGCCAACTTCGACGACCAGTTCCGTCCGGTCCGCAACTACTTCTACTGGGAACCGCACTGCTACAACATCCCGCTGTGCTGGTCGTTCCGGTCGCTGTTCGACTCGATGGACGGCATCTCCACCATGACCGAGTCCTTCGACAAGGCGCTGGTGAACATGGAGACGATGAGAGCGCTGCTGCCGCAGATGCTCGCGACGTTCCCGCCGATGATCGAGACCATGGAGAGCATGCGTCACATGATGTTGACGACGTTCGCCACCATGGGCGGCTTCTACGACCAGATGGACGAGCTGAGCGCGAACTCCACCGAGATGGGGAAGGCGTTCGACCGTGCCATGAACGACGACTCGTTCTATCTGCCCCCCGAGGTGTTCGAGAACGAGGACTTCAAGCGGGCGATGGAGAGTTTCTTCTCGCCCGACGGCAAGACCGTCCGGTTGCTGGTGGCCCACCGCGGCGACCCGACCTCGCCCGAGGCGCTCGCCCGCGTCGAGCCCATCAAGATCGCGGCGATCGAGGCGCTCAAGGGCACCCCGCTCGAGGACGCGACGATCCAGCTCGGTGGCACCGCGGCGACGTTCAAGGACATGTCCGACGGTTCCCGGTACGACATGATGATCGCGATCCTGTCGGCGCTGTGCCTGGTCCTGGCGATCATGCTGGTGCTGACGCGCAGCCTGATCGCGGCGATCGTCATCGTCGGCACCGTGGCGCTGTCACTCGGTGCGTCCTTCGGGGTCTCGGTGCTGATCTGGCAGCACATCATCGGTATCGAACTGCACTGGATGGTGCTGGTCATGGCGGTCATCGCGCTGATCGCCGTCGGGTCGGACTACAACCTGCTGCTGGTGTCGCGGTTCAAGGAGGAGCTCCACGCCGGGATCAAGACCGGCATCATCCGCTCGATCGGCGGCACCGGAAGCGTGGTGACGGTCGCGGGTGTGGTGTTCGCGCTGACCATGGCATCGATGGTGGTCAGCGACCTGCGGGTGATCGCACAGGTGGGTACGACCATCGGGCTCGGTCTGCTGTTCGACACGTTCGTGGTGCGCGCGTTCATGATGCCGTCGATCGCGACGTTGCTGGGCCGCTGGTTCTGGTGGCCGCAGGTGGTGCGGTCGCGGCCACCGCGCGCCGCCGGTAACCAGTTGGGTACGCCGCACCTACCGGGCTAAACTGGGTTTTCACCAGCATCGGACGAAACCCAGAAAGCAGGCAGAAAACCACACGTGGTGTCCCGCGAGAGCGCCGGCTCGGACGCATCCTCATCTCCTGGAGCGCAGGTCCGCAGCAGCATTACGGTTCCGCCCGAGTACGTCATGGGCCTGTTGGGCTCGGCCGATGAGAACCTGCGCGCACTGGAACGCCTGCTGCCCGCCGACATCCACGCGCGCGGGAATTCGATCTCCATCGCCGGTGAACCCGCCGACGTCGCGCTGGCCGAACGGGCCATCTCCGAACTCATCGAGGTCGTGGCCAGCGGTCAGCCGTTGACCGCCGATGCGGTGCGCCACAGCGTGGCGATGCTCAGCGGGGAGGCCGAGGAGTCGCCGGCCGAGGTGCTGACCCTGGACATCCTGTCGCGGCGCGGCAAGACGATCCGGCCCAAGACGCTGAACCAGAAGCGCTACGTCGACGCGATCGACGCGCACACCATCGTGTTCGGAATCGGCCCGGCCGGCACCGGCAAGACCTACCTCGCGATGGCCAAGGCCGTCAGCGCGCTGCAGTCCAAGCAGGTCAGCCGGATCATCCTGACCCGGCCCGCCGTGGAAGCCGGTGAGCGCCTTGGCTTCCTGCCCGGCACGCTGAGCGAGAAGATCGATCCGTATCTGCGGCCGCTCTACGACGCGCTGCACGACATGATGGATCCGGAGCTGATCCCGAAACTGATGAGTGCCGGCGTCATCGAGGTCGCGCCGCTGGCCTACATGCGCGGCCGCTCGCTCAACGACGCGTTCATCATCCTCGACGAGGCGCAGAACACCACCGGCGAGCAGATGAAGATGTTCCTGACCCGGCTCGGGTTCGGCTCGAAAATGGTTGTCACCGGCGACGTCACGCAGGTCGACCTGCCCGGCGGTGCGCCGTCCGGACTGAACACCGCGATGCGCGTGCTCGGCGACGTCGACGACATCCACTTCGCCGAACTCACCAGCGCCGACGTGGTGCGGCACCGGCTGGTGTCCGAGATCGTGGACGCCTATGAGCGGGCAGCGGCCAAACACGACGAACCCACGTTGATGAACAGGGCTCAGCGGCGCGCGTCCAGCTCGGGACGCCCACGGCGGTAACAGGACTGAGAAACAGGGACGTGGAAAAGCGATGAGCATTGAGGTGTCCAACGAATCGGGCATCGACGTTTCCGAAGAGGAACTCGTCAGCGTCGCTCGCTTCGTGATCAGCAAGATGGACGTCAACCCCGGCGCCGAACTGTCGATGGTGCTCGTCGACACCGCGGCGATGGCCGATCTGCACATGCGGTGGATGGATCTGCCCGGGCCGACCGACGTGATGAGCTTTCCGATGGACGAGCTCGAGCCCGGTGGGCGCCCCGACGCCCCCGAGCCCGGTCCGTCGATGCTCGGCGATATCGTGCTGTGCCCCGAGTTCGCCGCCAAGCAGGCCGCCGACGCCGGGCACACGCTCGGCCAGGAGTTGGCGCTGCTGACGGTGCACGGGGTGCTGCATCTGCTGGGCTACGACCACGCCGAACCCGACGAGGAGAAGGAGATGTTCGCGCTGCAGCGCGAGCTCCTCGAGGAGTGGGTGGCCGAGCAGGTCGCGGCCTACCACCAGGACCGGCAGACCGAGAAGGACCGCAGCTTGCTGGACAAGTCCCGATACTTCGACATGCCGTGACCCCGGGCGACGCTTCGTGACGAACCTCGGACAACTGATCGGCGCGATCGTGCTGGTGGGCTTCGGCGGCCTGTTCGCCGCCATCGATGCGGCGCTGAGCACCGTCTCGATCGCGCGCGTCGAGGAGCTGGTGCGCGAGGAACGACCCGGTGCGGTGCGGCTGCTGCAACTGATGGTCGACCGGCCGCGCTACATCAACCTGATCGTGCTGTTGCGCATGACATGCGAGGTCAGCGCGACGGTGTTGATGGCCGCCTATCTGGACGACTACTTCGGGGTCAGCCGCGGGCTGATGGCCGCCGCGGCGATCATGACGGTGGTCAGCTTCGTGGTGGTGGGCGTCGGGCCGAGGACGGTGGGCAGGCAGAACGCCTACACCATCGCGTTGGTGACCGCGCTTCCGCTGCAAGCGATCTCGGTGGTGCTGACCCCGATCAGCCGGCTGCTGGTGCTGGTCGGTAATGCGCTGACGCCGGGGCGCGGGTTCCGCAACGGCCCGTTCGCGTCCGAGATCGAGCTGCGCGAGGTGGTCGACCTCGCCCAGCAGCGCGGCGTCGTCGCCGACGACGAACGCCGGATGATCCAGTCGGTGTTCGAGCTGGGGGACACCCCCGCGCGTGAGGTGATGGTGCCCCGCACCGAGATGGTGTGGATCGAAAGCGACAAGACCGCCGGTCAAGCCACGTCGTTGGCCGTGCGCAGCGGGCATTCCCGCATCCCGGTGATCGGCGAGAACGTCGACGACATCGTCGGGGTGGTCTACCTCAAGGACCTCGTCCAGAAGACCTACTACTCCAACAACGCCGGCCGGGGCACCGCGGTGTCGGCGGTGATGCGCAAGCCGGTCTTCGTACCGGACTCCAAACCGCTGGACACCCTGCTCAGCGAGATGCAGCGCGACCGAGTGCACATGGTGCTGCTGGTCGACGAATACGGTGCGATCGCCGGGCTGGTCACGATCGAGGACGTGCTGGAGGAGATCGTCGGCGAGATCGCCGACGAATACGACACCGACGAGGTGGCCCCGGTCGAAGACCTGGGCGACGGCAGGTACCGGGTGTCTGCCCGGCTGCCGATCGAGGACCTCAGCGAGCTCTACGACATCCAATTCGACGAGACCCTCGACGTGGACACCGTCGGCGGCCTGGTGGCGCTGGAACTGGGCCGTGTGCCGCTGCCCGGCGCCGAGGTGGAATGGGACGGCCTGAGGCTGCGCGCCGAGGGCGGACCCGATCCGCGCGGCCGGGTCCGGGTCAGCACCGTGCTGGTCAGCCCTGTCGAACCGAAACCCGAAGACGGAGAAGAACGAGAATGACCCAGGCCCTCGACGACGAAGACACCAAGTTGGTGGTGCTGGCGCGCGGTGCGATGGGGCGCGCGGAGGCCACCAGTGGCGCCGCGGTCCGTGACCTCGACGGCAGGACCTACGCGGGTGCGCCGGTCACGCTCGACGCGCTGAAGCTCACGGCGCTGCAGGCCGCGGTCGCCGCCGCGGTGTCCAGCGGGGCGGCGGGTCTGGAGGCCGCCGTGCTCGTCGGCGGCTCGGCCGACGACGCCGGGGTCGCGGCCGTGCGGGAACTCTCCGCGGGCGCGACGATCATCGTCACCGACCGCGCGGGCACGCCGCTATGAGCGGGGACACCGAATTCCGTTCCGGCTTCGTGTGTTTCGTCGGCCGGCCGAACACCGGCAAGTCGACGCTGACCAACGCGCTGGTCGGGTCCAAGGTGGCGATCACGTCCAACCGCCCTCAGACCACCCGTCACACGATCCGCGGCATCGTGCACCGCGACGACTTCCAGATCGTGCTGGTCGACACCCCGGGACTGCACCGTCCCCGCACGCTGCTCGGCCAGCGGCTCAACGATCTGGTCAAGGACACCTACTCCGAGGTCGACGTCATCGGGATGTGCATCCCGGCCGACGAGAAGATCGGACCGGGAGACCGGTGGATCTACGAACAGATCCGCACCATCGCCCCGCGCACCAAGCTGATCGCGATCGTCACCAAGATCGACAAGGTGTCCAAAGACCGTGTCGGCGAACAACTGCTGGCGGTCAGCGAGCTGTTCGGCGCCGACGCCGAGATCGTGCCGGTGTCGGCGACCTCGGGCGAACAACTCGACGTGCTGATCGACGTCCTGGTCGCGCAATTGCCTCCCGGTCCCGCGTTCTACCCGGACGGCGAGTTGACCGATGAGCCCGAGGAAGTACTGATGGCCGAGCTGATCCGGGAAGCCGCGCTCGAAGGTGTGCGCGACGAACTGCCGCATTCACTGGCCGTGGTGATCGACGAGGTCGAGGAACGTCCCGGTCGTCCCGAGGACGATCCGTTGATCGACGTGCACGCCATCCTCTACGTCGAGCGGGATTCGCAGAAGGGCATCGTGATCGGCAAGGGCGGTGCCCGGCTGCGTGAGGTCGGCACCGCGGCGCGCACCCAGATCGAGAAGCTGCTCGGCACGAAGGTCTACCTCGACCTGCGGGTCAAGATCGCGAAGAACTGGCAACGCGACCCGAAACAGTTGGGCCGGCTTGGTTTTTAGGCCGCCTCGTAGCGCAACAGGACCGCCCCGCCGGGGTAGCTGCGGGTCTCCAGCAGCCGCAACGAGATCCACGACGGCAGGGTCGGAAAGAACGGGATGCCACCGCCGACCGCGGTCGGTGCGACCACCAGGCGGTACTCGTCGACCAGCCCGGCCCGCACGATCGGTGCGGCCAGCGTCGCGCCGGCGACCTCCAGTTGGCCGTCGGTCTCGGCCTTGAGTTTTCTGACCACCTCGACCGGGTCGCCGCGCTCGAGCCGGGAGTTCCAGTCGACGGACTCCAGCGTGTGGGAGAACACCACCTTGGGCATGTCCCGCCAGATCTGTGCGAAGTCGGCGATCAGCGGCGGCACATCCGGATCCTGGTCGGCGGTCGGCCAGTACGCGGTCATCAGCTCGTAGAGCCGCCGACCGTAGAATGCCAACGCGGTCTCACGCTCGAAGTCGTTCCAGTACTGATGCAGTTCCTCGCTCGGATCGGACCAGTCGATGTCGCCCCGCGCGTCGGCGATGTAGCCGTCGAGAGACACGTTCATGCCGTAGATGAGTCTGCCCACACTGAACAGACTGCACCGGCGGGCAGAACTCATCGCCACGCCACGCGGGATGATCCCGGTGCGTCAGCCCGTCCGGCGGGGGAGCAGCGCGGCGAGTTCCTCACGGGTGGAGGTGCCGGTCTTCGACATCGCCCGGTAGATGTGGCTCTCGACGGTCCGCACCGACAGGGTCAGCCGCTCGGCGACGGCGCGGTTCGACAGACCTTCGCCGATCAGCATCACGATCTCGTACTCGCGGTCGGTCAGCGGCAGGCGGCCGCTGGCCTGACGCAGCGCCGGCGTGCTGATGCCGAACTGCTCGGCCAACCCGGTCGCGTGCGCCGAACATCCCAGCGACGACCCCCGAAGCCCGCGGCGGCGGTACTCGATCGCGGCATGCGAGCTCGCATCGACGGCCGCGACGTGATCGCCGATCTGGGCGAACTGCTCGGCGACCGCGGCGAGTCCTGGGGCGTCGCCGTGCGCCAATGCCTCGGCGAACCGCGCCGCCAGCGCGGCCCGCGGCCCCTCGACCAGTTCGGCCAGCACCGACAGCCGTGCCCCGCAGCCGCGTTCACCGAACTGGGCCGCGGTCTGCAGGCAGATGACCTCGGCGGCGAATTGCCCTGCCGCTGCTGCCCGTTCGGCGGCGGGCAGCAGGATGTTGACCGCCTCACTGGCTGCGCCCTGACTCGCGGCCACCCAGGCCCTGGCCACACTGTGCTCGTGGTCGAGCTTGCGGAACGGGCGCGGCATCGACGTCAGCGCCTGCAAGGTCTGCGCCGCGGCGGCGGTGTCACCGCGCATCGCCAGCGCGGTGGCCCACGGGATCTGGTACCGGTAGCCCCAGCCGAGAGAATGGTTGGCGCACAGCCCGGTTGCCGCATGCTCGAGCAGCGCGCAGGCCCGGCGAAGGTCGCCGGCCCCGAGCGCGGCACGCCCCGCCACCGCCGTCCCGATCAGTTGTGTCGCCCCGGGAAGGTCGGCGGCCTGACTGTGCACCAGTGCGGCCACCTCACGGGCGTCGTCGATGCGTCCGGCCAGCAGCAATGCCCCCACGTGGGAGTCGGCGATGTTGAACCGCATCTGCGGGTTGTCGAAATCCCTTGTGGCAGCGATGTATCCGGACTCCGCGCGGGTGACCGCGGTGGTGGTTCGGCCGGCGTCGCCGTGGATGGTGGACAGCACCCAGGCGGTTTCTGCGCCGACCACCGGAGGCATGTCGTCGTGCGCCAGCTCCTCGGATGCGGCCAGTGCTGCCGCGGGCTCGTCCATCGCGAACCAGTACACCGCCAGGAACGCGTCGATGTAGCCGCGGTCCTTCGCCGGCGTGCTTCGGGACGCCTCGTCGATCAACGCCTTCGCCCCGTCCGGATCGCCGAGCGCCCACAGCAGGTTGCTGGCGCGCAGGAAGGCCAGCCGGGCCCGTTCGCGGTCGGTCAGGGTGGCCGGGTCGATCGCGGCCAGGACCTCGTCGGCCTCCCGTCCGCGGCCCAGCCACGACAGTGCGTGCGCGCGTACCAGACTCGGCTCCGCGCCGGCACCCGCCCGCACAGCCGCCAGCGCAAGTCGTTCGGCCAGAACGAGATCGGCGAGCCACACGGCGCCGTGCGCGGCCCGGGTCAGCAGGTCGGCGTCCGGGGCCAGATCCGAGTCCAGGCTCAACGCCGCGCGTCGCACCAGCACCGGGATCTCGTCGCGGTCGGCGGATGCCGCGAGTTCGGTCGCGACCAGCCGCCGCAGCCGGCGAAGTTTGGTCGCGGGGGCGTGCTTTCGCCGGACCTCGCCGTAGATCGGATGCGACAGTCGGACGTGGTGGCCGGTCGCGGTGGGCGCCAGCAGAATCAGGCCCCGGGTCTCGGCTTCCTCGACCGCATCCGGCTCGACGATCGTGCGCAGCGCATCCAGTTCGACGGGCTCGCCGACGGCGAGCACGTCGATCACGTCGCCGACGGGTCCGGGCAGATCGCCGGTGCGGGATTCGATCAGCTCGACCAGGCCCGGCGGCAGCCGCGGATCCCCGACCCAGTGCCATGTCCCGTCCACCGACGTGATGCGACCGTCGGCGATCTCCTGCTCGACGATATGGGACAGGTACAGCGTGTTGCCCAGCGTCAGATTCCAAAGCCGCTGGGCCGCATCCGGTTCCACCGGTCCGCCGAGCGCCTGCGACAGCAGCCCGGCGGTCTCGGGCAGCGGCAGCGGCTGCATGTGCAGCCGTTCCAGCCGCCCGGCCCGCCAGACCTCCTGCATGGCGGGCGGGATCGGGTCGCCCTCCCGAACGGTGAGGATCAGTTTCGCCGCCTGCCGCGAGACGATCTGGTGCACGACGAACGTCGACAGGTCATCGAGCAGATGGACGTCGTCGATCCCGATGACCACCGGCTCACCGGCGGGCGCCGCGGTCAGCGCGTCGATCACACCACGCAGCAGCTGCACAGGTTCGGCCACACCCGGCGGCGCCCATGTGGTGAACGCGCCCAGCGGAATCGACCGCGCGGATGAGGTGCCGACCGCCCACCGGGTGATCCAGCCGTGCCCGGCCGCGGTGGCCAGCGCCTCCCGCGCGACCCTGCTCTTACCGACCCCGGCGGCGCCGTAGATGACGACCCCGGACATCTCCGCCGACGCGAGCGCAGCCTCGACCGTCCGAAGCTCTCCGGAGCGGCCGACCAACGGCCACGACACTCGCACTCTGAAAAGAGTAGGAGCGCAGACCGGATTTGGATGCAGAACCTGAAAGAGGTCAGCCGGGCTGACCGTAGACCGCGACGACGACCGAGCGGTCGAGGCTGTTCTCCGACCACACGCCGATCTGGGTGTTGGCGCAGTTCGACATGATCGCCATGTAATCGGGACGGTAGTACCACTGGTTGAGGATCTCGATCCCGCTGATCGCCAGGGCGGGGTTGATCGCGACGGTCTCGGCGACCGTGCCGACGAAACCGGCGTTGTCGGCGCGCACCTGCGGGGTGGACCCGTCGGAGCCGATGTCGCCGTCCAGTGCCCGGTTACGCAGTACGTCGTTGGCGTGCCACTGCGCCGCGAGCTGCAACTGCGGGTTGATCTGGATCTCGGTGTCGCATCCGGCATGGTGCTGGATGGTGTAGACGTTGACGGCCACACTCTCGTTGAGCCGTCGGTTGTCGGCGTGCGCCGCGGGTGTGCCGACGACCGCCGCGCCGGCCAGCGCCCCGGCCACCGCGACGGCGGGCAGCGCGCGCACCACGTTGCTGACGGTCACAGCGGGAGACTACGCGACCCGGCCGGTCACCGAGTCCGGAGCCGTCAGATCCGGCTCCGTCGGCGGCTGCGGAGCCCACCAGTTCTCGGGCTGGTATCTGGCCCAGCCGTTGAGCGCCTCCAGCGCCGCCGCCAGCGAGATCAGCAGCGGTTCGCTGTCGGCGGGGCCCATCAGCTGCACACCGATCGGCAACCCGTCGGAGGTGAACCCGGCCGGGACGTTGATCGACGGCCAGCCGAGCAGATTCCACGGCCACGTCACCGGGCAGGCCCGGATCATCATGCGGTCGGTGGCCGTCCCGCCGAGCGCGTCGAACGCATGCACCTTCGGTGGCGGCAGGGCCGTGGTCGGGGCGAGCACGACGTCGGCGAGGTTGAAGATCCAGCCGATCCGCTGCTGCGCGTCGGCTTCGGCGGCGCGCGCCTTGCGCAGGGTGTTCTGTGACAGCAGCCAGCCCATCCGGGCGTTGGCGCGGGTGCGCCGGTCCCACGCGACGCCGCCGGGCGCGTTGCGGCTCAGCCGGTCCATCCACTCGGGGATACCGGAGGTCGAGCGCGCCAAGAAGTTCCACGACATCCGCACTGTGTAGTCGGGGTCGGCGGCGACGACGGTGTGTCCGAGCTCGGCCAGCTGCTCGGCGACGCCTGACAGCGCCGAGCGGATCTCCGGATGCAGGGTGGCCCGGAACCCGGTGAACGGGAACTTCGTCGACACCGCGATGCGCAGCGGTCCCGGCGCGCGGGACACATGGTCCGACACCGACACCGGCGGCGGCGTGTGCAGGTCCTGCGGCGCGTTGCCCGACGCCGCGTCGAGCACCAGCGCCGCGTCGGACACCGTGCGGGCCAGCACGCCGTTGACGGTGATGCCGTTGAAGGCCTCCGGCAGCGGCGAGGTCGAGATGCGGCCGCGCTGGGGTTTGATGCCGACCAGATGTGTCCATGCGGCCGGGATGCGGACGCTGCCCGCGCCGTCGGAGCCGATCGCGGCCGCGACCAGGCCCGCGGCCACCGCGGCGGCACTGCCGCCCGACGATCCGCCCGGGGTGTGCTCCCGCGACCACGGATTGCGGGTGTGTCCGAACGCCGGTCCACTGGTGAACGGCCACTGGCCGAGCTCGCAGGTGTTGGTCTTGCCGACGATCACCGCGCCGGCGGCGCGCAGCCGGCGCACCACCTCGGCGTCGGCGTCGGCGGGCCTGATCTCGCCGCAGGCGCCGAAGCGGGTGGGCACCCCGGCGACGTCGACGTCGTCCTTGACCGCGATCGGGATACCCAGCAGGGGCCGGCGGGCCGGGTCGTGTCCCTCGGCGCGCACCCGGTCGGCCTCGGCCGCCTCGGCGAGGGCCTGCTCGGTCAGCACCACCCGGAACGCGTTGAGCGTCGGTTGGCTGGCCTCGATCGCGGCCAGCGAGTGACGCACCAGGTCGAGCGACGTCGCGGTGCCGCTGGCGAGCTGAAACAGCTGGTTGCCCACCGTCGGAAACCGGGTCGGGACACGGGCGGGGATGCGGGGGCGGGAGGTGGGACGGGAAGACGAATCGGCCATCACTTCAGAGAGTATCGGCGCTGCGGACCGAAATTCGTCCCCCGGCAGTGGGAGACTGGGCGGATGCGTCTGTACCGGGACCGAGCGGTCGTGCTGCGCCAGCACAAGCTCGGCGAAGCCGACCGGATCGTGAGCCTTCTCACGCGCGATCACGGCCTGGTGCGCGCCGTCGCCAAGGGGGTGCGGCGTACCCGCAGCAAGTTCGGTGCGCGGCTGGAACCGTTCGCGCACATCGACGTTCAGCTGCACCCGGGCCGCAACCTCGACATCGTCACCCAGGTGCAGGCCATCGACGCATTCGCCTCCGACATCGTCAGCGACTACGGCCGCTACACCAGTGCCTGCGCGATGCTGGAGACCGCGGAGCGGATCGCGGGAGAGGAACGTGCCCCCGTCCCCGCACTGCACCGGCTCACCGTCGCCGCGCTGCGCGCCGTCGCCGACGGCACCCGGCCCCGTGAGCTGGTCCTCGACGCGTACCTGCTGCGCGCGATGGGGGTGGCCGGCTGGGCGCCGGCGCTGGTCGAATGCGCGCGGTGCGCGGCCCCGGGGCCGCATCGCGCCTTCAACGTCGCCGCGGGCGGCAGCGTATGCGTGCACTGCAGGCCGTCGGGGTCGGTGACCCCGCCGCAGGCGGTGCTCGACCTGATGGCCGCGCTCTACGAGGGTGACTGGGAGCATGCGGTGACCTCCACCCCGGCGCACCGCAGTCATGCCAGCGGGCTGGTCGCCGCGCATCTGCAATGGCACCTGGAACGCCAGCTGCGGACGCTGCCACTGGTCGAGCGGCCGGGTCGGGCCGAGGCGGCCAGGGGCATCAGGCAGGATGTTGCGCATGGCAACGGAACGGAATCGGCGACGGAAGGGCAGCTACCCACAGCTGCCTCCGGCGCCTGACGACTATCCGACGTTCCCGGACAAGTCGACCTGGCCGGTGGTCTTCCCCGAGATCCCGGCGGGCACCAACGGTCGGTTCGCCCGCCCGCCGCAGCACACCTCGAAGGAAGCGGCTCCCCAGATTCCGGCCGACCAGGTGCCCCAGCACGTCGCGGTGGTGATGGACGGCAACGGCCGGTGGGCCACCCAGCGCGGGCTCGGCCGCACCGAGGGCCACAAGATGGGCGAGGCGGTGCTCATCGACATCACCTGCGGCGCGATCGAGATCGGCATCAAACACCTGACCGTGTACGCGTTCTCGACGGAGAACTGGAAGCGCAGCACCGAGGAGGTGCGCTTCCTGATGGGGTTCAACCGGGAGGTGGTGCGCCGCCGCCGCGAGAACCTCAACGACATGGGCGTGCGGATGCGCTGGGTGGGCTCGCGTCCGCGCATGTGGAGCAGCGTCATCAAGGAATTCGACATCGCCGAGCAGATGACGGTCGACAACGACGTCATCACCATCAACTACTGCGTGAACTACGGCGGCCGTACCGAGATCGTGGAGGCGGCGCGCGAACTCGCGCAGGAGGCCGTCGACGGCAAGATCAAACCCAACCGCATCAGCGAGGCGCAGTTCGCCAAGCATCTGCACCGGTCCGACATCCCCGATGTCGACCTGTTCATCCGGACCTCGGGGGAGCAGCGGGCGAGCAACTTCCTGTTGTGGCAGGCGGCCTACGCCGAATACGTCTTCCAGGACAAGCTCTGGCCCGACTACGACCGGCGCGACCTGTGGGCCGCGTGCGAGGAGTACGTCCAACGCAACCGCCGCTTCGGCCGCGCCTAGGAGTCAGATGGACCTGTCGGAACGTCTCGCGACCGTGCTGGAGGAGATCCTGCCGGTGACCCGGGAGGCCGACGGCGCGCTGACCGTGCAGCACGAGGCGACGTTCGCGTCACTGCGGGTGGTGACCATCGCCGAGGATCTGGAGCTGGTCTCGCTGACGCAGGTCCTCGCCTGGGATCTGCCGCTGGACAGCAAGATTCGGGCCAAGGTCGCCAAACACGCCCACGACACGCTGCTCGGCACGGTATCGCTGGTGGAGAAGATCGGTGCAGGCAAGGGCACGACGAAGAAGACGGGTGATGTCTTGTTGCGCTACAACTTCCCGGCAGCCGGGCTGACCGACGACGCGTTACGCACGCTGCTGTTGATGGTGCTGGCCACCGGCACCGACGTCCGCCACGCGATGGTCGGGTGACGGCATGCGGATCGCACTGATCGTCGTCGGCGTGATCGTCGCGCTGTTCGGCACGTTGTTCGCGTTCCAGGGATTCGGCGCCGTGCAGGGCAGCCCGATGAGCGACACCACCACCTGGGCGGTGCTCGGGCCGCTGATCGCGATCGCCGGGGTGATCGTCGCCGTGGTGGGCTGGCGCAGGCGCTAGTTCCCGGCGGTCAGTTCCCGGACCCGCACCGACCGCAGATCCCGAAGATCTCGATGACGTGGCTGACGTCGGTGAAGCCGTGCTGGTGGGCGACATCGGCGGCCCACGACTCGACCTGACCGCCCTGGATCTCCACCGTCGAGCCGCAGGCGCGGCAGACCAGATGATGGTGATGGTGCTCCGAACAGCGCCGGTACACCGATTCGCCGGTGTCGGTGCGCAGCGTGTCGACCAGACCCGTGGCGGCCATCTGCTGCAGCGTCCGGTACACCGTCGTCAGGCCGATTCCCTCACCGCGGCGCCGTAACTCGTCGTGGATCTCCTGCGCGGAGCGGAAGTCGTCGAGGTTCTCCAGCAGCGCCGAGATCGCGGCGCGCTGGCGCGTCGCGCGGACCGCGCCCGTCATCGCGGTTCTCCCGCCGATCCTTCGGCGGCGTGTGTCACGGCCGCGATGACGATGTCGGTCAGGTGGTGATCCACCAGGCGGTAGAGCACTTCTCGGCCTGACCGGGAGCCCTCGACCACGCCGGCCGATTTCAGGATGCGCAGATGCTGGCTCACCAGCGGCTGCGGGACGTCGAGCGCGTCGACGAGTTCGTGCACGCACCGTGCGTCCTCACGCAGCTGCAGCACGATCGCGATCCGTACCGGTGCGGCGAGTGCGCGCAGCAGGTCGCCCGCGGTGTCGAGCACCGCCCGGGAGGGGAGCTCGGCCGCCGGGGTGTCACCGTGGGCGTGGACGTCCTGCGGCGCAGCCGTACTGGAAACGGTTTTCATTAGAGACCAAGATACATGCACGCCCATGCATGTCAATCGGGGACATCGCGCGGGGCCCGGCGGGCGCCTCGCTACGCTGTGAACCCGTGGCACCCTCGATCATCGACACCGTTGCGAACCTCGCCAAGCGTCGCGGGCTGGTTTTCCAGTCCGGCGAGATCTACGGCGGCACCAAATCCGCCTGGGATTACGGCCCGTTGGGCGTCGAGCTCAAGGAAAACATCAAGAAGCAGTGGTGGCGATCTGTCGTCACCAGCCGCGACGACGTCGTCGGCCTGGACAGCGCGATCATCCTGCCGCGCCAGGTGTGGGTCGCCTCCGGTCACGTCGAGGTGTTCAACGACCCGCTGGTGGAATGCCTGAACTGTCACAAGCGGCACCGGCAGGACCACATGCAGGAGGCGTACGCGGAGAAAAAGGGTCTGGAGGACCCGGACTCGGTTCCGATGAGCGACATCGTCTGCCCGGACTGCGGCACCAAGGGGCAGTGGACCGAGCCGCGCGACTTCAACATGATGCTCAAGACCTACCTCGGCCCGATCGAGTCCGAGGAAGGTCTGCACTACCTGCGGCCCGAGACCGCGCAGGGCATCTTCGTCAACTTCGCCAACGTTGTCACCACCGCGCGCAAGAAGCCGCCGTTCGGTATCGGCCAGATCGGCAAGAGCTTCCGCAACGAGATCACCCCCGGCAACTTCATCTTCCGCACCCGCGAGTTCGAGCAGATGGAGATGGAGTTCTTCGTCGAGCCGTCCACCGCGGCCGAATGGCACAAGTACTGGATCGAGACCCGGCTGCAGTGGTACGTCGACCTCGGCATCGAGCGGGACAACCTGCGGCTGTACGAACATCCCAAGGAGAAGCTGTCGCACTACTCCGACGGCACCACAGACATCGAGTACAAGTTCGGCTTCGCCGGCAACCCGTGGGGTGAGCTGGAAGGTATCGCGAACCGGACCAACTTCGATTTGTCCACGCACTCAAAGCATTCCGGTGTCGACCTGTCGTTCTACGACCAGGCCAACGACACCCGCTACGTGCCGTACGTGATCGAGCCGGCAGCCGGGCTGACCCGGTCGCTGATGGCGTTCCTGGTCGACGCGTACACCGAGGACGAGGCGCCCAACGCCAAGGGCGGGGTGGACAAGCGCACCGTGCTGCGGCTGGATCCGCGGCTGGCGCCGGTCAAGGCCGCGGTGCTGCCGTTGTCGCGCCACGCCGACCTGTCGCCGAAGGCCCGCGACCTGTCCGCCGAGCTGCGCCGCAACTGGAACGTCGAGTTCGACGACGCCGGTGCGATCGGTCGCCGCTACCGCCGTCAGGACGAGATCGGCACGCCGTACTGCATCACCGTGGACTTCGACTCGCTGGAGGACCACGCGGTCACCATCCGGGAGCGGGACTCGATGAGCCAGGAGCGCGTCGCGATCTCCGAGGTGTCGGACTACCTGGCCGTCCGCCTCAAAGGCTGCTAAGTCGCGAGCGTGCGTGTCAGAGCCCGACACGCCGCGTGATGTGCAGACTTCACGCATGTTCACGCGACCCGGATACGTCGCGCCATCTCGTGCTCTATGCGACGGACCATGTCCTGGGGGTGCGTGCGCACATCGTCGGCGACGATCGAGATCATCGTCCAATCGAGCTCGGCCAGCGCCGCACGCTTCTGCCGATCTCTGGTGAATTGCTCGCGGTCGCTGTGCCAGTCGAAGCCGTCGTACTCCACGGCCACCCCGTACTGCGGCCAGGCGAAGTCGAGTCGCCAGGTCCGGCGGCTCCGATCGACGATCACGTACTGCAACACCGGCGTCGGCAGCCCGCCGTCGAGCATCGCCAGTCTCGCCTCGCTTTCCATCGGTGACTCCGCCAGGCCGTCGGCCAACGGGATGAGGTCCCGGACCGCGACGATGCCGCGGCGTCCGGCCTGTCGGGTCGCCGCCTCCGTCAGTCCGCGCCGGTCGCAGGCGCGGCTGCGCAGCGCGGCATCCAGTGTCGCCAGCGCGCGGGGCCGGCGCAGCGACCGTGCTACCTCGACCGCGGTCCAGGCGGCGGTGGTCGCGGGCCTGCCCTCCACCACGCTCAGGGGTGCTCCGTCGCGGCGATGCACGATGAGCCCGTCGGAGTTGCGCAGTTGGTGTCCCTGCGGATTGAGAGCGTGGATGTCTCTGGTGTCCTCGGTGTCGAAACCGTAAGCGGCTGCGGCGGTTCCCAGGCAGACGGCGACCGGTTCGCCCGCCCGTAGATCGAGGCCGCGAAGTCGCACGGGAACGTCGGGCTGGTCATGGCTGTACACGCCCGGCCACACCTTGATCAGACCACCCTCGCGGATCTCGATGTCCAGACGGCTGCGGGTGAGGAACGCCAGCAGTTGGCCGGTCGTGGGGATGGCCTCTGCGCGACGAGCGTGCGTGAAGTTCGCGAAATACGCGGCGTGTCCGCCGCAGACACGCACGCTCGCGAGGAAGGGGGGTTAGAAGCGGCCGCCGCCGCCGCTGAAGCCGCCGCCTCCTCCGCCGCCTCCGAAGCCGCCGCCTCCGAAGCCGCCGCCGAAGCCTCCTCCGCCGAGGCCGCCGCGTAGCACGCCGGAGAGCACGTTGCCGATCAGGATGCCGCCGATCACGGCGCCCATCTGACCGCCGCCCCCGCCGCCACCGTAGGGGCCCCGGAAGTGCTGCTGGGCGGCGGTGACGTCCGCGTTGGCCAGCGACTGCGCCTGCGCCGCCAGCATCGCCGCGCCGTTGGCGTGCGCGATCGCCTCGGTCAGGTTGACATCCTGCTTGTCGCGCGCGGCCTGAAGTTGGCGCACCGCCTCCGCGAGCCGGGTCCTGGCCTCGGGCCCGATCGCGCCGCGGCGGGTGTCGATGTAGTCCGATACCGCGCGCACCCGCGATTGCGCGTTGAACAGCGCCTGGTCGAAGGTGCGGCTGAGCCGCTCGGCCGTCTCCCGCTCCTGCGCGACCTCGGCCAGCAGCCGGTCCAGTTCGGCGTCGGCCTGGGTGAGTCGGGTGAACGCGCCGAGCGGGTCGCTGTCGCCGGTGCTCTGGGCGTGCGACACCGCTTGCACCGCAGCGTCTCTGGCCTCGCTGAGCTCGGTGGCCACCGCGACAGAGCCGTGCGCGAGGCCCTGCCCGAGCTGGGCGCCGGCCTGGTTGATGCCGTTCTGGATGTCGGCGATCACCGCGGGCAGCCCCGCGACGGCGCGGTTGATGTCGGTCGACGCGCTGTCGACGGCATCGAGCAGCGTGCGCGCCTGACCGAGCGCGGCCTCGGCGGCGTGGATCGCGTCCACCAGGCCGCCCTGCTTGTCGGCCGGGCGTGACACCAGGGTGCGTGCGGTGCTGATGCTCTGATCGGCGAACTCCAGCCGCTGTCGCGCCTCGTCGATGTTGTCCGACACCGAAACCAGTGCGGTCTCGGCGAATTGGGACTTCAGCTGCGCCAGGGTCTGCTCGGCCGGGGCGAGCCGCGCGGTCAGATCCACCATCTGCTGGGTCAGCGTGTCGAGCCGGCTCGGGGCGTTGATCACCAGATCCCGCAACGCGGCGAACGCCTCGCGCTGCGCTTCGAGTTCGTCGTCGGCCTTGGCCGCCGACACGATCACCCGGGTGAGCAGTTCCCGCCGCTGCGCCGGGGTCTCGGGCACCGCGTCGTCGAGGATGTGCCGCACGTTGAGCGCCTCGGCCAGCGTCGCTTTGGCGTTGGCCACCGCGCGGGTGAACGGTGCGGTGTCCTGCGGGCCGAACTCCTCGACCGCCAGCGTCAGTTCGCTCTCACTGGTACGCACCTCGTTGTCGACGTCGACGACGATCTTGCGGGACAGGTCGTCGAGGGCGTCGAGCGGAACCGCGGCCAGCGCGTGGGGGTCCGACGGATCAACCCGCTGCGCGGCCGCGAAATCGGCCTCCCGGCGCTTGCGCCGGCGCCGCCGCTGCCACAGCACCAGGATCGCCAGGGCCAGCGCGATCAGCGCCAGCACGATCAGCACCGCGAACCAGCTGACCGAACTGCCGGACCCGGCCAGACCCTCGGCGGCGGCCACCGCGGCGCCGGCCCAGTCCCCGTTGCGCAGCCGCGGTTCCACCTGGTCGCGCCGGATCTCGTCGACGTCGGCGCGTACCGCGCCGCCCTTCGGCGTGAGCAGCGCGTACGCGCGGTCGACCGTCGCCACCGCGAGGATCACGTCCTGGCTGCCCAGATCGCTGCGCTGGAAGGTGGTCTGTGCCCACGACTGCGCGCTCTGCCCGGAGAAGGTCTCGACGTACACCACCCACAGCCGGATGCGGTTGTCGTCGTAGAGCCGGTTGATCGCGGTCTGCACCTCGTCGGTGCCCGCGGCGTCGAGCGCACCGGCGTTGTCGGTCAGATAGCTGGGCAGCCGCATCGGCGGATCGGCCACCGCGGCGGGCGAACACAGAAGTCCGGCGGTCAGGACGGCGAGCAGCAGGGGCAGCAGGCGGGCGACACGCATGTCCGCCAATCTAGTGCGGCGCACCCGCACACCTGCGCTTCGCGGGCCATCGGCCCTGGCAGACTGTGCTTCGGTGTCCACAGAATTCACGCAACCCGACCCCTACGGGGAGTTCGACCGCCAACGTTGGGTGGCCGAACAGCCCAAGGCTGCCGCGTTGCCGGGCACCGCCGCCGAACACCGCACCGACTTCGCCCGGGACCGGGCCCGGGTGCTGCACTCGGCGGCGCTGCGGAGGCTGGCCGACAAGACCCAGGTCGTCGGGCCCCGGCAGAGCGAGACGCCGCGGACCCGGCTGACGCATTCGCTGGAGGTCGCCCAGATCGGGCGCGGTATGGCCGTCGGGCTGGGCGCCGACGCCGACCTGGTGGATTTGGCCGGCTTGGCGCACGACATCGGGCACCCGCCGTACGGCCACAACGGCGAACGCGCGCTCAACGAACTCGCCGCGGCCTGCGGCGGATTCGAGGGCAACGCCCAGAACTTCCGCATCCTGACCCGGTTGGAGCCGAAAGTCCTTGACGGTCAACAGCGCAGCGCGGGGCTGAACCTGACCCGCGCCGCGCTCGACGCGGTCACCAAATATCCGTGGTTCCGCCCGCCCGAGGGCGGCAAGTTCGGGTTCTACGACGACGACGCCGAGATGGCGGCCTGGGTGCGCGGGGACGCCCCCGAGCGCCGGCAGTGCCTGGAGGCACAGATCATGGACTGGGCCGACGACGTCGCGTACTCGGTGCACGACGTCGAGGACGGCGTGATCTCGGGCCGCATCGACCTGCGGGTGCTCGCCGACGACGACGCCGTCAACGCGCTGGGCCGGCTCGGGCAGTCGCACGGGATGGGCGGCGGACTGGCCGCGGCGGATCTCGTCGAGGCCGCCGAGCGGCTGTCGGTGCTGCCGGCGGTCGCGGCGGTCGGCAAGTACGACGGCACGCTGGCCGCGTCGGTGGCACTCAAGACCATGACCAGCGAGCTGGTCGGGCGGTTCGTGTCATCGGCGATCGCGGCGACCCGCAACATCACCGGACCGGGCCGGCTGGTGCGCTACCGGACCAACCTCGAGGTACCGACGGTGGTGCGGGCCGAGGTGGCGGTGCTGAAGATCCTCGCGCTGCAGTTCATCATGTCGGATCCGCCACATCTGGATCTGCAGGCCCAGCAGCGCGAACGCGTCGAGGCGGTGGTCGAGTTCGTCTCCGCCAACGCTCCTGCGTCGCTGGATCCGCTGTTCGTCCCGGAGTTCAACGCCGCCCCCGACGACGCCGCCCGGCTGCGGGTCGTGATCGACCAGGTGGCGTCGTACACCGAGGGCCGGCTGGAGCGACTCGAACCCGCATAGCGGCGCGGCGGCCGGGTTCTAGACTGACCGGGTGGCGGCCGAAGCGACTCGAGGTAGGGGCAGGATCCCCGATCGCGACATCGCCGCCATCCGCGAACGCGTCAACATCGAGGACCTCGTCGGCGACTACGTCCAGTTGCGCCGCGCGGGCGCGGACTCGCTCAAGGGGTTGTGCCCGTTCCACGACGAGAAATCCCCGTCGTTCCATGTGCGCCCGAACCACGGCCACTTCCACTGTTTCGGTTGCGGCGAGGGCGGCGACGTCTATGCGTTCCTGCAGAAGATCGAGCACGTCAGCTTCGTCGAGGCCGTCGAACTGCTCGCCGACCGGGTGGGTTACACCGTCACCTACACCGGTTCGTCCACCACCAACGTCCAGCGCGACCGGGGTAGCCGCAGCAGGCTGCTGGCCGCCAACGCCGCCGCGCAGGAGTTCTACGCCGAGCAGCTGACCAGCGAGGAGGCCGCGCCGGCCCGCCAGTACCTGCTCGAGCGCAACTTCGATGCTGCCGCCGCGGCCAGGTTCGGCTGCGGATTCGCCCCGTCCGGGTGGGACACCCTGACGAAACATCTGCTGCGCAAGGGGTTCGAGTTCAAGGAGCTGGAGGCCGCGGGTCTGTCGCGCGAAGGCAGGCGCGGCCCGATGGACCGGTTCCACCGGCGGCTGCTGTGGCCGATCCGCGCCGGCGGCGGTGAAGTCATCGGGTTCGGCGCCCGGCGGATCTTCGACGACGACCCGATGGAAGCGAAGTACGTCAACACCCCCGAGACCGTGCTGTACAAGAAGTCGTCGGTGCTGTTCGGGCTGGACCTGGCCAAGCGGGACATCGCCAAGGCGCATCGCGCGGTCGTGGTCGAGGGCTACACCGACGTGATGGCGATGCACCTGGCGGGGGAGACCACCGCGGTCGCGTCGTGCGGCACCGCGTTCGGCGAGTCGCACCTGGCGTTGCTGCGCCGGCTGATGATGGACGACAACTGGTACCGCGGTGAGCTGATCTTCGTGTTCGACGGCGACGCGGCAGGTCAGGCCGCCGCGCTGAAGGCGTTCGACGGCGACCAGCAGGTCGCGGGCAAGTCGTTCGTCGCGATCGCCGCGGACGGGATGGATCCGTGTGACCTGCGGCTGAAGTCCGGCGACGGTGCGCTGCGCGACCTGGTGGCCCGCCGGATCCCGATGTTCGAGTTCGCGGTGCGCAGCCTGATCCCGCCCGGTGACGTGCTCGACAACGATCCGCAGGCGCAGGTCGACGCGCTGCGCCAGTGCGTTCCGCTGGTGGCCAGGATCCGCGACTACGCGCTGCGCGACGAGTACGCGCGCCGGCTGGCCGGCTGGACGGGCTGGCGCGACGAGGGGCAGGTGCTGACCCGGGTCCGCGAGGTGGCCGGCCAGCGCGGGATGCCGGACCGGTCGCGGCGGCGCGGCGCGGCCCAGCCCGCCCAGACGCCCCGCGCGCAGTCCGGTTCGATGACCGAGAACATGCGCCCCGACCCGGCCGATCCGACGCTGTGGCCGCAGCGGGAAGCACTCAAGTCGGCGCTGCAGTTCCCGGCGCTGGCCGGTCCGGTGTTCGACTCGCTGACCGCCGACAGCTTCACCCATCCCGGCTACGCCGCGGTGCGCGCGGCGATCGAGGCCTGCGGCGGGACCGCGGCCGGGCTCAGCGGCGCGCAGTGGATCGAGGCGGTGCGCGAGCAGGCGGCCTCTCCGCAGACGGCCACCCTGGTCAACGAGTTGAGCGTCGAGGCGATCAACGCCGACGACGAGAAGCTGCCCCGTTACATCGGCGGCGTGCTCGCACGCCTGCAGGAGGTGTGGATCGGCCGGCAGATCGCCGAGGTCAAGTCCAAGCTGCAGCGCATGTCGCCGGTCGAACAGGGCGACGAGTATCACGCCCTGTTCGGGGACCTGGTGGCGATGGAGTCCTACCGCCGCAGCCTGCTGGAACAGGCCAGCGGTAACGACATGACTGCGTGATGGCGATAGGCGGGTTAAGGTGATGGCAGCTGTAATCCGTCGGGGAGAAGGTGAGCGTCTCGTGCTCGTAGGCAAGATCCAGACGAACAAGTCTCGTGTGATCGCCGGGGCCATCGCGGCCGCGGCCGTCGCGCTGCCGCTCTATGCGTCCCTGACCACCGCCGACGGTGCGGTCGAGACCACCGCGGCCCCGCGCTGCCTGGCGTGGTTCGGCAACCAGGCCGACGGCCACTGCCTGTCCTACTCCAACGGCCAGGGCGTCGCGATCGGTTCGCCGAACGTCGGCATCGGCTACGGCGGCTCCTACGGCGTCTGGGGCGTCCAGACCGGCCCGCTGCTGCCGGGCACCACGATCAGCCAGCCCATCGGCTGACGGCTCTTCGTCACTGATTTTTCTTCACGATCGGCTCCGGCTCGAGGACCTCGGTGCCGGAGTCGATTCGTGTCAGCTTCACCATCGCCGGGTCGGGGGACACCCGCTCGGCGATTTTGCGTCGCCCGGCCTCGATGACGGCCTTGGCCGCCGGGCTGCTCGTGACGGCGCGGTAGGTCCCTGAGATCTGCTCGAAACGGCGCCGTCCGGCCTTCGTTCCCATCACGTAGCCGACAGCAGCTGCGGCGACATACCCGATCACAGGTGCCCTCCAGAGTCTCGATGGGTCAGCGTGGTTGGTCTGTGGTGTCGGTGTCCATCCTGCCTCACATGCCCGGCGGTCGGCTCACCGCAGGACGCATTGGCACCGGCGTACCGACGTAGGCTAGAGTGCTCTCTGGCTCGCGGCGCAGGCCGTCGCGGGAGGGTAATCCCCTGTAGCTCAATTGGCAGAGCATTCGGCTGTTAACCGAAGGGTTCCTGGTTCGAGTCCAGGCGGGGGAGCCACGAAACCGTCCGTGCCGGAGGGTATTTGCGCCCGTATCCTGAGCCCATGCGAGTCACGCGCGCTCGGGTAGGGCATCTGACCTCGGCGATGCTGTCGGCGGTCGCGATCACCGCGGCCGGCTGCGGCGGGAGCCCACCGTCACCGGAGCCGACGAACACCGCCGACTGCGGGCCGGGACCGGCCGCCCAGGACGTGGAAGCGGAGTACGCGCTGTTGCCACCGGGGCCGTGGCGCGAGGCAAGCCGGGGCAGCGCGGCCGACTGCGGTCTGCAGTGGGTCGTGGTCACCTCGGGCGATCAGCCCGACAGCCCGCAGCAGGTGCTGTTCTTCGACGAGGGCGCCCCGGTGGGATCCCCGACCATGGAACCCCGGCCGTACATCACCGTGACGCCACAGGGCGAGCACGACGCCGTCGTGCAGTACCAGTGGCGTCAGGGGCAGGACGAGCCGTGCTGCCCGAGCGGGAGCGGCAGCGTGCGGGTCACGATCGAGGACGGCAGGCTCACCGTCCTCGATCCGATCCCGAACGAATGATCAGATGACGCCGGCGCTGGTCGCATCCTTGCGGGTGTGCTCGTCGGCGTCCGGGATCTTCTCGGGGTGCAGCATCTCGGCGTAGCGCAACGACTCGGGGATACCGAACCCGTCGACGAGCAGCTGGGCGTGCGGCCGCAGCCGGCGGCAGCGGTCGTTGATGCCGCGGGTGACCGCCTTGGCGCGTTCGGTGGACAGGAAGCGGTGTTCGACGAACCACGCCTTGTCCTCTTCGATCACCGACAGCGCGTACAGGTCGCACACCAGCCCGAGGACCTCGCGCGCCTGGCGGTCCTCGCACGCGTCGATCCCGGCGACGAAGGCCTCCAGCACGATGCGGTCGATGTGCGCCTGGGCCACATGCAGCACGTGGTCCTGCACGGAGTTGAACGCGTCGAACGCGCTCATCTCCTTGGATTTGGCCTGCAGCCGGCGCGCCACCGACGCCACCATGTATTCCTCGCGGTCCTCGAACATCTGGACCTGGGTGCCGCGGTTGAACAGGCTGCCCTCTTCCTCGTTGTCCTCGCGGGAGTCCAGGATGGTCTGCATGATGGTCTGCGCCGCAGTGCGTTTGAGCACCCGCTCGCCGGCGAAGTTCGCCGCGAACCGCACCCATTCGACCGGGCTCATACCCTTGATGTCGTCGGCGTAGGCAGTCAGCAGCTCCTTGGCCACCAGCTGGAACAGCACGTGGTTGTCGCCCTCGAACGTGGTGAACACGTCGGTGTCGGCCTTCAGCGCGATCAGCCTGTTCTCGGCGAGATAGCCTGCGCCACCGCACGCTTCCCGGGCCTCCTGGATGGCGCGGGTGGCGTGCCAGGTGTTGGCGGCTTTCAGGCCCGCCGCCCGCGATTCCAGCTCGCGCTGCTCCTCGGGGTCGGGATCCTCGGCCGTCTGCAGCTCATGGCATTTGGCGACGAGCTCGTTCTGGGCGAACTGCAACGCATACGACCGGGCGATCAGCGGAAACAGCCGGCGCTGGTGGACCAGGTAATCCATCAGCAGCACCTCACCGCCGTCGGGATCTTCGAACTGCCTGCGTTGCAGTGCATATCGGGTCGCGATGTCCAGCGCGACGCGCGCTGCGGCGCCGGCGCTGCCGCCGACGGTGACCCGGCCGCGGATCAGGGTGCCCAGCATCGTGAAGAAGCGGCGGTTCGGGTTCTCGATGGGGGAGGAGTAGGTGCCGTCCTCGGCGACGTCGGCGTACTTGTTGAGCAGGTTCTCGCGCGGGATCCGGACCTGGTCGAACTGGATCCGGCCGTTGTCCACGCCGGGCAGCCCACCCTTGTAGTGGCAGTCCGACGTCGTGACGCCGGGGAGGTCCTCACCGTTGTCGTCGCGGATCGGCACGACGAAGCAGTGCACGCCGTGCTTCTCACCGTCGGGGGTGATCAGCTGGGCGAAAACCGCTGCCACCCGGGCTGTCTCGGCCGCACCACCGATGTAGTCCTTGCGGGAGGTCGGGGTCGGGGAGTCGATCACGAACTCCTGGGTGGCCGGGTCGTAGGTGGCGGTGGTCTCCAGGGACTGCACATCGCTGCCGTGGCCGGTCTCGGTCATCGCGAAGCAGCCCAGCAACTCCAGGTTGATGAGCTTCTTGACGTAGGCCTCGTGGTGGCGTTCGGTGCCGAGGTTTTCGATGGCGCCACCGAAGAGCCCCCACTGCACCCCGGCCTTGACCATCAGGGACAGATCGCTCATCGCGAGCATCTCGATCTGGGTGACGGCGGCGCCGACGTCGCCGTTGCCGCCGTGTTCCTTCTTGAAGCCGTCCTCGGCCGCGCCGCGGGCGGCCATGATCTTCATCTGCTCAGCCACTTTGGTGCGAGCGATGACGGTGTTCGGGGTGTAGTGCGGGCGGAAGACGTCGTTACTGAGTTCCTGGCGCACGCGGTTCTTGACGTCCCGGAAACGGCCGTCCAGAGAGTTGCGCAGATGCTCCGCAGTCGTGGTCATGCTTCACGGTAGCCCCATTACCTGCTCCGCAAACTGTGATGTGGCAAACCCAGGTGAACCTCGCTTTTGAGGCGGTTCGCCCAGGGTGTTCAATCAGTTCATGACGCCCTCTGCCGACGGTCCGCTCTCGCCGACCGGCAAGCCGCACGTCGCCGACCACACCCACGCCGATGTGTCCGGGGGATGGCTGCGCGCCGCGACGTTCGGCGCGATGGACGGTCTGGTCAGCAACACCGCACTGATCGCCGGGGTGGGTGCGGCCGCCGATGCGCACACCGTGGTGATCACCGGTGTCGCCGGATTGCTGGCCGGGGCGTTCTCGATGGCGTTGGGGGAGTACACGTCGGTCACCACGGCCAACGAGCAGATCGAATCCGAGGTCAGGGTGGAGCGCAGGTCTTTTCGCGCCGATCCGCAGGCCGAACGCGCCGAGTTGGTCGCGATGCTCACCGACATGGGGATGACACCGGAGACCGCTGCGAAGGCCACCGAGGAGATCCACCGGGACGAGACGAAGGCGATGAACTTCCACCTCGTGCAGGAACTCGGCGTCGACCCGCGGGAGAAGCCGTCGCCGTGGGTGGCCGGCGGCGCGTCGTTCCTGATGTTCGCGATCGGCGCGGTGATCCCGCTGATCCCGTATCTGCTTGGCTACGAGTCACTTTGGGCCGGTCTCGGGTGCGGTGGCATCGGCCTGATGGTCGCGGGCGCGCTGGCCTCGCGGTTCACCCGTCAGCCGCTCGTGTGGGCGTCGTTGCGGCAGTTCGTGCTCGGTTTCATCGCGGTGGCGGCCACCTACGCCGTCGGCTATCTGATCGGTGTGAGCGTCACCTGAGCCGGGAGTTCGGCGCCGGTGGACTCCTCGTCGTCGATGTGACGCAGGTGCGCCCGGCTGGCCGCGAGGGCGACCGCGGCCATCAGCACGGCGCCGGCGCCGACCCAGAACGGCAGGTGCACGCTGACCTTCTCGCCGAGCACGCCGGCCAGCCACGGTGCGACGGCGGCGCCGCCGAAGCGCATGAAGCTGTAGGCCGCCGAGGCGACGCCGCGCTCGACCGGCGCGGCCTTCATCACCGTCTCGGTGATCAGGGTGTTGTTGATGCCGATCCACAGTCCGGCGATGACGACGCACGCGGCCAGCACGGCCTTGTCGTCGGTGCCCACCGCCATCACCACCAGTGTCGCCGCCATCATGACGAGGTTCACCAGCAACGTCGGCACGGTGCGGAACCGGCGTTGCAGCCGGGGCGCGACGACCACCGAGGTGAAGGCCAGGGCGACACCCCATCCGAAGAAGATCAGACCGATCTCGTGGGCGCCCATGTCGAGCGGGAACGGCGTGAACGCCAGCAGGGTGAAGAACCCGAAGTTGTACAGCAGCGCGGTCACGCCGACGCCGAGCAGCCCGCGGTGCCGTAGGGCGCGGAACGGATCGGCCAGCGTGGTGGCCCGTGCGGCCGGCGGGGTCGCGGGCAGCAGGAACGCGGTCACCACGAGTGCGACCGCCATCAGCACCGAGACCCCGAAGAACGGGCCGCGCCAGGAGATGGAGCCGAGCACCCCGCCGACCAGCGGGCCGACGGCGATGCCGAGGCCGAGTGCGGCCTCGTAGAGGATGATCGCCTGCGCCACCGAACCGCGCGCGGAGCTGACGATCGTGGCCAGGGCCGTCGCGATGAACAGCGCGTTGCCCAGCCCCCAGAGTGCGCGCCAGCCGACGATGCCCATGACGGTGTCGCTCAGGCCTGCCAGTGTGGCGCCGGCGATGATGATCACCAGCCCGATCAACAGCGTCCGCTTCGGGCCGATGCGGCTGGAAACGACCCCCGTGACCAGCATCACGAGCCCCATCACCGCCATGTAGCTGGTGAACAGCAACGACACCTGCGACGGCGACGCGTCCAGATTGTCGGCGATGGGTTTGAGGATCGGATCGACGAGGCCGATGCCCATGAACGCGACGACGGAGGCGAACGCGACCGCCCAGACGGCCTTCGGTTGAGAGCGAAGCATAGGAGAACTATATAGAAATACTATGAATTACCCCAAACTGGCGCGGTGCGCGGGGAGGGGAGATTCAGCGGGCCGCGACGCTCGGATTGGTCGCGTCCTCGATCAGGCGCCGCATGATGCGAACGGACTGTTCGAGGATTTCGCGGTCGGATTCGCTCAGTCGCTCCAGGTAGGGGTCGACGGCCGCGCCACGGTCGGCGCGTGCCTGACGTAGTGCGGCGACACCCTCGGGGGTGATCCGGATCAGCACCGCGCGCGCATCGTTCGGGTCGGCGGCACGGGTGACCATGCCGGCGTCCTCCAGGCGTCGCACCTGGGTCGTCATCGTCGGCTGCGAGCAGTGGTCCAGCGCGGCGAGGTCGGAGATTCGGGCTTCACCTCTATCCTCGATGGTGGACAGCAGGCGGGCCTGGGCGAACGGGACGGGCATCCGCACCCGCTGGTTCGCCAGGCGATTGATCCTGGCGACCACCGAGAGCAGGTCCGATCCGAGCGTCGACGACATCGCCACAGATTACATAGCTTTACTATGTGTGCCAACTGTGACACGCCGCGTGCGCGTCGTCACACACCGGGCCGCCGGTGCATTCCCAGCCGACTGGCAGAATCAGGAGATGACCTCGGGCAGCCCGGAGAGCCCCGCTCGACGGACTGGTCCACTCCAACCGGTCGAGCTCGCGCAGGCCGCAGTGATGGCCGCCCTGTGCGCGGCCATCGCGATCATCGCCGTCGTGGTCCCGTTCGCCGCGGGACTATCGCTGCTCGGCACCGTGCCGATGGGGTTGCTCGCCTACCGTCACCGACTCCGGGTGCTGCTGGCCGCGACCATCGCGGGCGGCCTGGTCGCCTTCCTGATCGCCGGGATGGGCGGGCTGATGACGGTGGTCAACTGCGCCTACATCGGTGGCCTGACCGGCATCGTCAAACGCCGCGGACGCGGAACCCCCACGGTGTTCCTGTGTTCCCTGGTCGCCGGTGCGCTGTTCGGCATAGTGATCGTCGGCGCCCTGGGGGTGCTGAGCCGGCTGCGCAATCTCATCTTCGATTCGATGACGGCGAACATCACCGGCGCCGCCGCAGTCCTGGAGCGAGTGCCCGGGTTCGCGCCCGCCGCCGAGCGGCTCACCCGGGATTTCGCCACCGCGCTGCACTACTGGCCGGTCCTGTTCTTCGGCATGGGCGTGCTGAGCATCACGTTCGTCAGCCTGGTCGGCTGGTGGGCGCTGTCGCGCGTGATGACGCGCCTGGTCGACGTTCCCGACGTGCACAAGCTGGAGGTCACCCCGGACACCGCGCCGGTCGCCCCGATCCCGTTGCGTCTCACCGACGTCTGCTTCCGCTATCCCGGTAGCGACCACGACGCGCTCGGGCCGGTGTCGCTGGAGGTGCAACCGGGTGAGCACCTCGCCGTGACCGGCGCCAACGGCTCCGGCAAGACGACGCTGATGCTGGTGCTGTCGGGGCGGGAAGCCACCTCGGGCACCGTCGAGCGGCCCGGCGCGGTCGGACTGGGCAAGCTCGGCGGCACCGCGGTCGTGATGCAACACCCCGAAAGCCAGGTGCTGGGCTCCCGGGTGGCCGACGACGTCGTGTGGGGGCTGCCGCCGGGCACCGACACCGACGTCGAGAAGCTGCTCGGCGAGGTGGGCCTGGACGGGCTCGCCGAACGGGACACCGGCGGTCTGTCCGGTGGTGAGCTGCAACGTCTCGCCGTCGCCGCCGCGCTGGCGCGGGAACCGTCCCTGCTGATCGCCGACGAGGTCACCAGCATGGTCGACCAGGACGGGCGGGAAGACCTGATGGGGGTGCTGTCCGGGTTGACCCGCCGGCACCGGACCGCGCTCGTGCACATTACGCACTACAACGACGAGGCGGACGCCGCCGACCGCACCGTGGCGCTGGTCGGCAACGGCGCGACCTCCGACAACACCGAGATGGTGCAGACCGCCGATGCGCCGCCGGCGCGCGGTGTCGTCGAAACCCCGCGCGGGAAACCGGTTCTGGAGCTCGTCGGCGTCGGCCACGAGTACGGCAGCGGCACCCCGTGGGCCAAGTCCGCGCTCAGTGGCATCGACCTCACCGTGTACGAAGGCGACGGCCTTCTGATCCACGGTCTGAACGGCTCCGGCAAGTCCACGCTGGCCTGGATCATGGCCGGGCTGGCGCTGCCGACCGCGGGCTCGTGCCTGCTCGACGGCAAGCCGGTGTCCGATCAGGTCGGAGCGGTCGCGATCTCCTTCCAGGCGGCGCGGTTGCAGCTGATGCGCAGCCACGTCGGGCACGAGATCGCCTCGGCGGCCGGGTTCTCGAAGCGGGACCGCAACCGGATCACCGCCGCGCTCGCGACCGTCGGGCTGGATCCGGGGCTGGCCGACCGTCGCATCGATCAGCTCAGCGGCGGACAGATGAGGCGGGTGGTGCTGGCCGGGCTGCTGGCCCGCTCGCCGCGCGCGTTGATCCTCGACGAGCCGCTGGCCGGCTTGGACGCGGCGTCGCAGCGCGGTCTGCTGCAGCTGCTGGTGGATCTGCGCAGGCGTGAGCGGCTGACCGTGGTCGTCATCTCCCACGACTTCGCCGGGCTGGAGGAGTTGTGCCCGCGCACACTGCATCTGCGCGACGGGGTCCTCGCGGCCGCGCCGACGACCGCCGGAGGGATGTCGTGACCGCCGCCGCGCCCCGGCGCAAGCCGCGTCGCCAGGTCGTGCTGCTGCGGCCGGTGCCCGGCCATACCGTGATGCACGATCTGTGGGCGGGATCCAAACTGCTCATCGTCGCCGCGATCGGGGTGCTGCTGACCTTCTATCCCGGGTGGGTGCCGATCGCCGCCGTCGGGCTGCTCGTCGTCGTCTCGGCACGGATCGCGCGGATCCCGCGCGGTGTGCTGCCGTCGATCCCGGGATGGCTGTGGTTCCTGCTGCTGCTCGGCGCGGTCACCGCGACGTTCGCCGGCGGCACCCCCGAGTTCACCGTCGGCTCGGTCACCGTCGGGCTCGGCGGCCTGCTGAACTTCCTGCGCATCACCGCGCTGTCGATCGTGCTGCTCGGCCTCGGCGCCATGGTCTCGTGGACCACCAACGTCGCCGAGGTGGCGCCCGCGGTCGCCAAGTTGGGCCGCCCGCTGCGGGCGGTGCGGATCCCGGTCGACGAGTGGGCGGTCACGCTGGCATTGGCGCTGCGGGCTTTTCCGATGCTGATCGACGAATTCAGCGTGCTCTACGCCGCGCGCCGGTTGCGCCCGCGCGACGTCGACGCGCGCCGGCGGGCCCGGGTGAGGCAGTGGGCGTCGGAGCTGATCGACCTGCTGGCCGCGGCGATCACGGTCGCGTTGCGCCGCGCCGACGAGATGGGCGATGCGATCACCGCCCGCGGCGGCGCAGGCCAGATCTCGGCCCTTCCGTCGGGTCCCAAACGGCGGGACTGGATCGCGTTCGCGATCGTGCTCGTCGTCTGCGGCACCGCGCTGGCGCTGGAGCTGACCATCCTGGGCACGAGCGGGCCGCGTCGCTGAATTACGGTGTGAAACCGTGACGACCCGAACCGTGGACGCGGACTTCCTCGCTCTGCCGCGTCATGCCCTGGCCGACGCGGCGTTGACCGCGGCGGCCCAGGCCGGCGCCAGCTACGCCGATCTGCGCATCCATGCCATCACCACCGAAAGCGTCCAGATGCGTGACGGCGCGCTGGAAGCGGCCGTCACCGACTACGAGATCGGGCTGGCGGTGCGGGTGATCGTCGACGGCACATGGGGGTTCGCATCGCACGCGCAACTCGACGCCGCCGCGGCCGCCGACACCGCGCGCCGGGCGGTGCGGGTCGCCACGACGCTGGCCCCGCTGAACGCCGAGCGGATCGAGCTCGCGCCCGAACCGGTGTACCGCGACGTGACCTGGGTGTCGTCCTACCGCGTCGACCCGTTCGCGGTCCCCACGCAGGACAAGATCGAGATGCTGGCCGACTACTCCGTCCGGCTGCTGCTGTCCGACGGCGTCGATCATGTGTCGGCATGGCTGAACATGGCCAAGGAGCAGACGTTCTACGCGGATACGTTCGGTTCCACGATCACCCAGCAGCGGGTCCGGGTGCTCCCGCGCCTGGACGCGGTCGCGGTCGATCCGTCGGCCGGATCGTTCGAGACGATGAGCACGCTGGCGCCGCCGATGGGCCGCGGGTGGGAGGCCGTCGCCGGGGACGACGTGTGGAACTGGTCCGGTGAACTCGCGGCGCTGCCCTCTCTGCTGGCCGAGAAGGCCAAGGCGCCCAGCGTCGTCGCGGGCCCGACCGACCTGGTGATCGATCCGACCAACCTGTGGCTGACCATCCACGAGTCCATCGGACACGCCACCGAGTACGACCGCGCCATCGGCTACGAGGCCGCCTACGCCGGAACGTCGTTCGCCACCCCGGACAAGCTGGGGCGGATGCGGTACGGCTCGCCGGTGATGAACGTGACCGCCGACCGCACCGTCGAACACGGCCTCGCCACTGTCGGTTTCGACGACGAAGGGGTGCGCGCGCAGAGCTGGGACCTGGTGCGCGACGGGGTGTTCGTCGGCTATCAGCTCGATCGGGTCTTCGCGCCTCGGCTCGGCGCGGGCCGGTCCAACGGCTGCTCGTATGCCGACTCCGCCCACCACGTGCCGATCCAGCGGATGGCGAACGTGTCGCTGCAGCCGGGACCCGAGGACCTCAGCACCGCCGACCTGATCAGCCGGGTGGACGACGGGTTGTACGTCGTCGGGGACAAGAGCTGGTCGATCGACATGCAGCGCTACAACTTCCAGTTCACCGGCCAGCGCTTCTACCGGATCAGGAACGGCCGCCTCGACGGGCAGGTCAAAGACGTGGCCTACCAGGCCACCACCACCGATTTCTGGGGTGCGATGGAAGCCGTTGGCGGGCAGTCGACATGGCGGCTGGGCGGAGCGTTCAACTGCGGGAAGGCGCAGCCCGGCCAGGTCGCGGCGGTCAGCCACGGCTGCCCGTCGGCGCTGTTCCGCGGGATCAACGTGCTCAACACTCGCGAAGAGGGCGGGCGATAGACATGATCGGTGCACAGCAGGTGATCGACGTCGCGCTGGCCGAGGCGCGCAGGCGGGGCCGCGCCGACGAGACGATCGTGGTGGTCACCGACCGGGTCGACGCGTCACTACGGTGGGCGAACAACACGATGACCACCAACGGCGAGTCGACCGGCCGCACCACGACCGTCATCTCGGTGGTGCGCGACGCCGATGAGGCCAAGGTCGGATCGGTGAGTTCCAGCGCGGTGGACCCCGCCGGGATCGGCGATCTGGTCGCGGCGTCCCAGAAGGCCGCCGCAACAGCACCTCCGGCGCGCGACAACGCCCCGGCACTGCCGGGCGGGGATGCGCCCGCGGACTGGCATGATCCGATCCCACGCACCGGCGCGGAGATCTTCGGCGGTGTCGCGGCGTCGCTGGTGCGCGGATTCCACGGCCCCGACACCCTGTTCGGGTTCGCCCGGCACGTGCTGGAGACGACGTTCGTCGCGACGTCCTCGGGGCTGCGGCGCCGGTTCACCCAGCCGACGGGCTCGGTCGAGATCAACGCCAAACGCGACGGCGCCAGCGCCTGGAGCGGGGTCAGCACAGCGGATTTCGCCGATGTGCCGACCGACGCGATGCTCGAGGATCTCGGTACCCGGCTGTCGTGGGCGCAGCGCAGGGTCGACCTGCCCGCCGGGCGGTACGAGACGATCATGCCGCCGTCGACGGTGGCGGACATGATGATCTACCTGTCCTGGACGATGGGCGGGCGCAGCGCGCAGGAGGGCCGCAGCGCGCTGTCGGCACCCGGCGGCGGTACCCGGGTGGGGGAGAAGCTGACGTCGCTGCCGTTGACGATGTACTCCGATCCGGCGGCACCCGGACTGGAGTGTTCGCCGTTCGTCGCGGCGACCCGGTCGTCGGAGCGGGCGTCGGTGTTCGACAACGGGATGGCGATCGAGCGGGTGGACTGGATCCGCGACGGGGTGATCAACGCGCTGGCCTACCCGCGGGCTGCGGCGGCGGAGTTCGGCGCACCGGTGGCCGTCGGCGCGGACAACCTGCTGATGACCGGCGGCACCGCGAGCCTGCAGGACATGATCGCCGGCACCGAGCGCGGGCTGCTGCTGTCGACGCTGTGGTACATCCGCGAGGTGGACCCGTCGGTGCTGCTGCTGACGGGGCTGACCCGCGACGGGGTGTACCTGATCGAGGACGGTCGGGTCAGCGCCGCGGTGAACAACTTCCGGTTCAATGAGAGCCCGCTGGACCTGTTGCGCAGGGCGACCGAGGCCGGGGTCAGCGAGGTCACGCTGCCACGCGAGTGGGGCGACTGGGCCACCCGCGCGAAGATGCCGTCGCTGCGGATTCCCGACTTCGCGATGTCCTCGGTCAGCCAGGCGCAATAATCGCGGCATGAGCGATGCATCGGCAGACCGGATCGCCCGGCTGGTCACGCTGTCGTCGGGCGACGATCGCGCCGACACCCTGATCCGGCTGACCTGCGGGCGGGCCCTGTCGCTGCCACCGCTGCCGTCGCCGACAGACCCGCCCGACGGGCACACCGACGCCGAACAGATCCTGATGGCGTTCGCCGAGCAGTTCAGCGTCGACGTGACCGGCATCAGCGACAACCAACGCAACCGCTTCATAGGGGCCTACGGCGACAACGCGTTTCGGGTCGTGGTCGCGATCTTCGTCGCCGATTTCCTGCCGAGGGTGTGGGCCGGGTGTGCGGCGCTGGGGCTCGGGAAGCCGGGCTGGACGGCCGAGGCGGTGATCGACCGTGACGCGGATCCGGTGGCGGTGGTGCTGGGCGGTTTCGTGCCCGCGGTCGCGCGGATGCGCGAAGTGGACGCGGTGACCACCGAGGTGGTGCGGCTGCGCGGGGCCGACGCGCACAACTGCCGGCTGTGCAAGTCGCTGCGGGAGGGGCATGCGCTGGATGCGGGCGGCTCGGAGGATCTGTACAGCCAGATCGCCGACTTCGAGCACGCCGACGGACTGACCGATGCGCACAAGGCCGCGCTGCGGTACGTCGACACGCTGGTCTGGTCGCCGTCGCGGATCGAGCCTGAGGTGGTCGACGGGATGCGAAAGCACTTCTCCGGCAAGCAGATGCTGGAGATCACGCTCGACGTGATGCGCAATGCCGCGAACAAGATCGCGGTGTCGATGGGTGCGGACGCCCCGCGGGTCGCCGAGGGCACGGAACGCTACGAGGTCGACGAGCAGGGGCAGACCATCTTCGCCTGACCGCGGGTGTGCGAACATGATGGCCGCGCAGTGCGCGCCGGGGGCGGTAGCTCAGTCGGTTAGAGCCGTGGACTCATAATCCATTGGTCGCGGGTTCGAGCCCCGCCCGCCCCACGTCAGAGTTGTATTGCGTCGGGTGATGCCTGACATTTCTGTTTCGGGTGATGCCTGACAGTGTTTCGGCTGATGCTTGACAGTTGCTTCGGCTGATCCTTGACACTCCCAGAATGAGGGAGTTGAGCGTGGCTGAGCAGCGGTATCAGGCTGTGTTGGCGGTGATCAGCGATGGGTTGTCGATCTCGCAGGTCGCCTCGAAGGTGGGTGAACAGGTCACAACAGCCCCACGTCAGAGTCAGTTGCGAACTGCTACGTGCACGGGCAGCGAGTCGATCCCGATGCCGACGTTGTGCACGGGGCCGGCGCCGGTCCACGCGGCGGGTCCGGTGAGCTTAATGTCGTAGCCCGCCGCGATGGACTCGATGACCACCCGGATCTCTTTGTGGGCGAGATTGGCGCCGAGGCAGTAGTGCACGCCGCCGCCGCCGAAGGCGATGTGCGGGTTGGGGGAGCGGTGGATGTCGAACCGGAACGGATTCTCGAAGACCGATTCGTCGCGGTTGCCGGACGGGTGCCAGAACACCACGCGGTCACCGGCTTTGATGTCCTGTCCTCCGAGGGTGACGTCGCAGGTCGCCGTCCGCCCGAAGATCAGCACCGGGCTCGACCACCGCAGGATCTCGTCGGCCGCAGTCGCGGACAGCGACGGGTCGGCGCGGAGCTCGGCAAGTTGATCCGGATGATCGAGCAGCGCGATCAGGCCCATTGTCAGGGCGTTTCGGGTGGTTTCGCTGCCGGCGATCGACAGGATGAGGAAGAACATCTCCAGCTCGAACCCGTCGAGTCGACTCGCCAGCTTGGTCCACACGTCATCGGCCGGGTTCGCCCGCTTGTCGGCGGTGATGCGTTGCGCGTACTCGAAAACCTCGGCCTGCAGCGCGAGTCGCTCGTCTTCGGAGAATTCGCCGTAGGGGTTACCGGCCCTGAGAAGGTGATCGGTGCGTTCGAAGATCCACCCTCGGTCCTCCTCGGGAATGCCGATGATGTCGGCGATCACGTGCATCGGCACCTGGTAGGCGATATCGCGGACGAAATCGCACGGACCTCGGTCAGCCGCCGCTTCCAGGATGCGGGCAGTGCGATCGGCGAGGAGTTGCTCGAGCCTGCCGACCATACGGGGAGTGAATTCCGAGGAGATGATCCGGCGCATTTCGGAATGATCGGGGGGATCCAGCGTCAACAGTGAGCGCACGGAAGTCATCAGCGGATCCGGCGCCACCATCGGGCCGTCGGAGGCGGCGAAGGTCTTCCAATCGCGGTTGGCCTGTTGAATTTCGCCATGCGCCACGAGCGACCAGAACGGTATCGGCGAAATACCCAGACGGCCCTCGACGGGGGGATGCAGATGCACCGGCCCCCGTGCGCGCAGTTCGGTGAAGACGTCGTGGGGGAAGCCTTCCGTATAGAGCCCGGGGTCGGTCAGGTCGACAGTCAGGGTTCGGGTCATGAATCCTCCTCGGTTGCTTCGTGTGTCGAGCAGCTCTGCACGGCTTGGCGAACCAACACACGCACGGCCGCCGCATTCGTCGTTTCGCCGAGCAGCAGCCGGCGGTAGACCAGCGCCCCGGCCAGCATGTCCACCAGTGCCTCGGCGTCTGTCGACTGCACGATGTCGCCGCGTCGGCGCGCGCGTTCGACCGCTTCGATGGCCTGTTGCCGTGATTGGACAGCAAAGGTGCGCAGCGTCTGTCGAATCGATGCGTCGTTGGCGGCCTCGGCGAGTAGGGAGGGCAGCAACGCGGCGAGCTCGGGTCGGGTCAACATGTCGGCGATCGGCAGGACCGCCGCGAAGAGATCCTCGACGAAGGAGCCGGTGTCCGGGGCCTCGACAGTGTGCGTGACAGCGGCCGCGGCGTACTGAAACAACTCCGTCTTGCTCGGCCACCGACGGTAGATCGTGCCGCGTCCGACGCCGGCGCGGGCGGCGATCCCCTCGATGGTGGCGCCGCCCCATCCCTTGGCGCCGACCTCGGCGATCGTCGCATCCACGATGGTGGCGTCCAGTCGGTCGTCCCGGGGCCGGCCGCGCCGCTGCGTCGTCCGGGTGGCGGCGACGGGCGCCTTGGTCACGCTGGAGGCCACCGCCTAATACTGGACGGCATAGTTCCGGAAATCAAGCGTTCCGTATCAGGTGCGCGGCTGGGGAGCAGGTGCCCGCAGCGGCGGACGGTGGTTGTCTACTTTGCGATGCGCCGCGAGGCCGGCGATGCGCTATTCGTCGCCGGCGGTCGTGCCGGTCCCGGAATCCCCGTCGGCGTCCGCGCCGGCAGTGTCACTGGCGGCGGTGTCGTCCTCGTCGGCCGCGTCATCCTGACTCTCGTCGGCGGCTTCGTCGGCCTGCTCGACCTCGTCGACGACGTCTTCCTCGGCAACGTCTTCTTCGGCGGCGTCTTCCTCGGCAACGTCGTCGGCAACGTCTTCTTCGGCGGTGCCCTCAGACACCTCTCCGGAAACCTCGTCCTCAACCTCTGTAGCAACGTCCTCGCGCACGACGGTCGGCTTCTGGGACACCGGTTCTGCGGCATCCACGTCGGCAGGTGCCGCAGCATCACCAGCGTCCTCGGCGCCGGTGTCTTCGACAGCGGCGTCCCCGCCGTCGAGTGTCGCGAGCTGCACACCGGCATCCGCCGACACCGTGGCGAGCGAGCCACCCGGAATCGGGAACGGTGGCAGCGGCGGCAACGGGAACGGCAACCAGCCGAGAGTGACGATGTACCGGATCTCCTCGGTGATTCCGTCCCGGACGCCGGTGACGGCGGTATTGATCATGTCGCCGATGCCTTGCGCCCAGACCGCGAGGTTCAGCGGGTCGTTGACCACCGGAACCAGGAAGTCGTACACGAAGCTGTCGACCACGGGCAGGACGAAGCGCGGATACCAGATCTGGATTTGATTGGAGATCAGGTAGCCGAACGGGATCCAGTTGATCAGCCACGGGCCGAGATCCAGCGAGACGTAATTGGCCCAGTACCTCGTGAACCTGTACACCGACTCGATGACGTCCGACGCCGCGTTCTGGACGGCCACCTCGTCCTCGGCGCCATCCGGAGCGGGCTCGTCGGCCAGGGCCAGATTCGGCACGAGCGCCGGGAGGAACGGGCTGGAAGCACCCTCGCCCGTCAGCAACGTCGGGTTGATGAGCGCCGCAAGCACCTCACGATCGGCGATCGGCAGGATTCGCGTGCTGCCGGCGGTATAGGTAATCGGGGCGACGACCGCCGACACCCGTTCCGAAAGCGAGTGAATCGGCGGTGAGAACGCCACCGCGCCACCCGTGACGGCGACTACTCCGGCGGCAAGTACCGCGCGTACTGAGGCGTTCATTCCGATCCCCGTCCAGCCAACGATCAGCCCCCCGGCCTGGCACACAATTTACGGGACTGTCACCCTCGGCGATGGCAATTCGGCAGTTATCGACTGGCGGCAAGGTCGTCCGCGTGAGCCGTTCGCATCGATTGCTGGGCCGTGATCGTTACACCGATCAACGGATTGCCAGCAAACTCACACCAGCGGTGAATCGACGACGTCGTTGGTGATCAGCGCAAACGAATTCTTCTGCCGGATATGGGTTTAGGCCCCAAGATCGATGGCCATAGTTCTTGCGGGACGGGGGTCCGGCCGTCGCCGGCGCATGACGCGGCAACGGCTTGAGTGCACAGAGCACGTACGAGAGCTGCATTGCCCCAACGGGCGCAGCCTCGATCTGAACACAGGAGGTCGTTATGGAAATGAAGAGGATCGCAGCTGGTGTTGTCACAGTAAGCGCGCTGGGCCTGGGTGGGCTCGGCCTCGGAGCGGGCATGGCACTGGCCGACCCGCCGGCGCCGAACCCGAATCCCGGCCCCGGCGTCAACATCGGTGGCCCGGGCAATCCGGCGCCTCCGGGGCTGGGCCACCTGCCGCCTCCCGGCCACGGTGGCCCGATGCCGCAGAACCGGATCCTGCTCCCCGCGGTCCCGGCGTGGGTCGTGACGCCGGTGGTGCCGCCGCTGGACGCACCGCCGCGGCCCGACGTGCCTGACTGGGCTGACGGACTGAGCATCGTCTGGAACCCCGACCTCAGCGCGTGGGGAGTCTGGAACGGAGATCAGGGCGTGTTCATCCGCCTTTGATGAGTGATGACGCGTGATCAGAAGGCCGCCCCGCCGTTCTGGCGGGGCGGTTCTTCGTTCTCCTCGGACCTCTGCTGCCCGGTGGGCATCAATCACTCACGCGACGAACGTCATTCGCATCCGATCCCGTTGCCGTCGTTGTCCAGCCTGTAGATGTCGGACCCGACGACGCGCACCGGACCCGCGACGTACGCCGGGCCGTTCCCGCTGCCGCCTGCGCAGTCGACGTCGCCGGCGATCGGGACGCAGGCTCCCCTGTAGTTCGGATCGCAGTCGTCGGCATGCGCAGGCGCGCACCCCAGGTACAGGCCGGCCGCCACTGCAAACCCGACCAGCGCAAACGTTAATTTATCCCCCATGGGGCGAATAATAGCTCGTGGACCGCCAAACTGCTTCTGTTGAGCCGTAATACGAAGGCAGTGGCTTTGCGTGTTTCGCTTTTGGGGCTTCGTGGCGAACCCGCGGTCCCGCGTGGGCAAAGGCTATGCGGTGACGCCCCGGCCGGCGCCGTCGTCCGGCGCACTCATATCCCCGGTCGCCGGGACGCCGTCGGCGAGTCCGTACCGCAGGTACACGGTGCCCTTCGGGCTCACCGCGGGAGGATCGAGCAGCGTCAGGTTCGTCGGGACCGCACCGCCGTCGAAGACCCTCTTCCCGACACCCAGCACGATCGGGTGCACCCACAGGTCGATCACGTCGAACAGCTTCTCCCGCAACAACGTTTGCACCATGTTCAGGCTCCCGACGACCTTGATCCGCTCGTGGCGCTCCCGGATCTCGCGCACCTCGGCGGCCAGGTCGGGACCGAGTTTCGTCGAGCCCGCCCAGGACAGGTCAGGCCTGCCGACGGAGGCGACATACTTCGGGACGCTGTTGAACAGCGTCGCGATGTCGTCGTCCGGGCCGCCCTGCTGATGTGGCCAGTACGCGGCGAAGATGTCATAGGTTCGGCGGCCGAGCAGCAGCGCATCGGTGCCCTCGTAGGCGGCGGCGATCTGTTCTCCGCAGACCTCGTCGACCAGCGGGGCCTGCCACCCGCCGAACGGGAAGCCCAGCGGATCCTCGCCGGGCCCGCCGGGTGCCTGCCCGACGAGGTCGAGGGTGGCGAACAGTTCGATGTCGATGCGGCCCATCGCGGAAACTCCTGATCGTGGTGGCTTTGGCATGCTGACCACGCGCCGGTGTGGAACTCATCGCAATCACCGAATATGGATCCACCCACCGGCGATTCCGTGTACCTGTACTTCATGCTGAAATCCGTTGTCGCGGCGGTCCTGGCCGCGTCGCTCTTGCTGGCCGGCGTGCAGAAGGCCGGGGAGGCGCAGGCCGCGCCCGGGTATCCGACCGGGCCGGTCACGATGACCGCGGGCGCCAACCCGGGCAGCGGATTCGACATCACCATCCGCGCGGTGGTCGAAGCGCTGGAGAAGGAGAACCTGGTCGATGTGCCGCTGCCGGTGGAGAACAGGCCGGGCAACATCGGCGCGGACTTCCTGGCCACCATGGTCGAGCAGTACCGCGGCCGCGACGACCAGGTGTCGGTCACCTCGCTGTCGATGATGATGAACCAGCTGCGCGGGTTGTCGCCGTACGGATTCCGCGATGTCACGATGATCGCCCGGCTGATCAGCGAGTACTACATCGTCGTGACCGATGCGCAGTCGCCGTACCGCACGCTGGCCGACGTGCTGGCCGCCGTCAGAGCCGATCCCACGAAGGTCCGGGTCGCCGCCGCGACCGACGACCAGGCGCCGTTCGACCTGCTGGTGGCCGCCTCCGGTGGCGACCCGGCCACCGTCGCCTACGTTCCGTTCGAGGGCGGCGGGGACCAGACGAACGCACTGCTCGACGGGCAGATCGGCGTCGCGATCGGCGGCGTCAGCGAGTTCGTCGACCTGGTACGTGCCGGCGAGTTGCGGGCCCTGGGGGTGTTGTCCGAGGAACGGCTGCCCGGCCTGGACGTCCCGACCGCCCGGGAGCAGAACCTCGACGTGACCCTGTCCAACTGGCGCGGCCTCTACGGTCCGCCCGGAATGCCGGAGTACGCGCTCGCATACTGGCGCGACGTGCTGGCGCGGATGGTGCAGACCCCGGCATGGCAGCAGATCGCCGCACAGCATCAGTTCACGACGACCTTCATGGTCGGGGCTGATCTGCAGACATTCCTGGCCGACACCGAAGCCGACCTGCACACGGCGCTCGCAGTCGCCGGCACCTGAGACCCGCGGGACTGGACCGGCAAAATAACGTTCTCGACATACTTCGCTCACGGCGTTGCTGGCGTGGGCGGCGCCTGAAAAAATTCCGGCCAAACCGCTCCTGTGGTAGAGCGGTCGGAGCAAGGGCTTGATGCCATTTCCACCAGCGGCAGACACGTCGACACCGACGAACAGACGCGGCTTCGCGCGCTTCAGCGGTACCGCGTCGTCGACGCCGCACCGGGCTCGGTGCTCGGCCGGATCGCCGGACTCGCAGCCCGGGCGACGGGCGCACCGATGGCCGTGGTGTCCATCGTCGACGACGACCACGTGCGCCTGATCTCGACGCACGGTATGCAGGTCACGAGCGACCGGTCGGCGCGCGCCGACCCGGTGCTCGGCGATGTCGCGACGGCCGACCACGTCGAGGTCCTCGACGCTGATCCCCGGCTGAGCCAGGGAGGTTTCCTCACCGACCACCGGGTCCGGTTCTACGCCGCGGCGCCGATCGTGACGTTCGACGGGCACCGGCTCGGCGCCGTCGCGGTCATGGACACCGAATCGCGCGGGCTCTCGGCTGAGCACGCGGCCGTGCTGACCGACCTCGCCGCGGTCGTGATGGATCAACTTGAGCTGCGCCAGACTTCGCTCGACGCCCTCGACCTCGAGCGCAGGCTGCGCGACACCGCGGACGAGGCGCGACGTGAACGCGATCAGGCGCAGGCCGATCGCGGCATCGCCGAACGCGACCGCGACGCGATCGAGGAGTTCGCGACCGCACTGCAGCGCACGCTGCTGCCGCCGTCGCTGCCGCGTATCGGCGGCCTGGCCTCCGCGTCCTATTTCCGGCCGATCTCGGCCCGCCAGATCGGCGGCGACTTCTACGACCTGTTCAGCCTCGGCGGTGACCGGTGGGCGTTCTTCATCGGCGACGTTCTCGGGCACGGGGTGGACGCCGCGGTGGTGACGTCGCTGATCCGCTACACGTTGCGCGCCGCGGCGTTGCACTACGCCGACCCGATCGACGTTCTGACGGAACTGAATTCGGTGCTACTGCGCGAGGTCGCGCCGCGGCGCTTCTGCACCGTGGTGTTCGGGACTCTCGAACCCGCGGCCGACGGCGCGGGGTTCTCGGCGGCGCTCGCCACCGGTGGGCATCCGCCCGCCCTTCTCGTGTCACCCGACGGCGGCGCACCCGAGGCCGTCCGGCCCCAGGAGGGGATGCTCGTCGGCGCGCTGACCGACGCGGTCTTCGGCGTGTTGTCGCTGACGCTGCGGCCCGGTCAGATCCTGATGTTCTACACCGATGGGCTGATCGAGGCCCGGATGGACGAGATGCGCTTCGACGAAGAGGCGCTGGCGGCGTTCGTCGGGCAGCGAGCCGGCCGCGGCTTGACCGCCCTGATGGACGACATCTCCACGCTGGCAACGAAACTCGACCAGCGCGACGACATCGCGGTGCTGGCGCTGGAAGTCGCCGATCCCGCCCGCTAGTCGAAAAGCCCGTCGAGCGCGCGGTGCTCGAGTTCCACCCAGCGACCCACCCGGCGCCGAACCTCGTCCACCTCATCGGGTTCGAGGTGTGTCGCGCCGTCGGGGGTGATGCGGCAGATGTCCATCGGCCCTCCGACGCTCGGCGAGGAGGCGTCCAACGCGTCGAGCACGCGCAGGGCGGCCACCACCCCGTAGTCCACGTCGCGCTTCGACATCCCGAAATGGGCCAGCAGCGCGTGTGCCTGCTGCGCCATCGCCGCACCACTGCCGATCGCCTGGAAGCCGGTCTCCACGTGATGCCCGATCAGGCCGTTGGGGTCGACGTCGACGATGAACGGCTCGTCACCGACATAGCCCGCGGCGAGCACATACGTCGCCGGGGTGCCGCCGGTCTCCTGTCCCGGCACCTCGGCGATGAAATTCTCGTAGTGGTGCTTCAAGATCGGCACCACCCGGGCCTGCAGCGCGTGCCCGATGTTCTCGGACTGCAGGATCGCCTCGGGTTCGGCGCTGAACACCTGTTCCACATCGTGCAACACCGACCGGGAGCCGCTGCCGCCCCACGCCCCGTGGGTGCCGAGCGGATGCAGCTTCTGTGCCGGATAGGTCAGCCCCCGGCCGGGGTCGGTGATCTGTGAATCAGACGCCAGCACAACCCCGTTTGCGCACCGTAGCGCCAGGACAACAGTCACGGCGCCATCCTCCCACCCGGTCGAGTACTGCTGAAACCGTATGGTGGGAACACATGGATGTCTCCTTGTTGGCTTTCGAATGGACAGACACCAGCCGCCACTGGCTCATCGAGGTCCCGATCCGGATCGCCGTCTACGTCGCGGTAGCCCTGGTCGTCCGCTACGTCGTGCACCGCATGATCGACCGCGCCACCACCACCCGGGAACGCCGGACTCCGCCGCTGGTGCGCAGGCTGCGCGACCGGGTGCCGTCGTCGGCGACCAGCGATCAGGTGATCGCCCGCAGGCAGCAGCGCGCCCAGACGATCGGCTCGGTGCTGAAGTCGACGGTGTCGATCGTGCTGCTGGTATGGGTGGTGCTCGCCGTGCTCAACGTGGTGGGGGTCAACATCGCCCCGTTCATCGCGTCGGCAGGCGTGGTCGGCCTCGCCATCGGCTTCGGTGCGCAGAACCTGGTACGCGATTTCGTCACCGGGGTGTTCATGCTGCTGGAGGACCAGTACGGGGTCGGTGACACCGTCGACCTCGGCGAGGCGGTGGGGGAGGTCGAGAGCGTCGGCCTGCGGATCACCACCGTCCGCGACATCGACGGCACTCTCTGGTACGTCCGCAACGGCGAGATCGCGCGCGTCGGCAACATGAGCCAGGAATACGCGGTCGCGCGCATCGAGGTGCCGGTCGCGCTGACCGCCGACGTCGACCGTGCCGAACAGGTCGCGGTGCAGGCCGCCGAAGAGGCCGTCGCGGACCCCGCCCTGGCGGCCAAGGTGCTCGGCGAACCGCAGATGCTGGGCGTGCAGGAATTCTCTCCGGACCTGATCAAGCTGCGCATGACGGTGAAGGTCCGCCCCAATGCCCAGTGGGCGGTGCAGCGCAAGCTGCGTCGCGCCATCCTGCGGGCCTACGACACCCACGGCATCGACCTGCCCTACCCGGGCGGGCGGATCCAGGCGGTCGGGGAGTAGCCCCGGCGGGGAACCTTGGGACTCGCTGAGAGGGCGGTCGGAGGGGCAGGGTGACCCCATGGCCATATCTGAGCGGGACACCACCCGGACGCTGTTCGGTCACCCGATCGGGCTGACGAACCTGTTCGGAGTCGAGCTGTGGGAGCGGTTCTCCTTCTACGGGATGCTCACCATCCTCGGCTACTACCTCTACTACTCGGTGACCGACGGGGGCCTGGCGCTGCCGCAGAGCACCGCGACGGGCATCGTCGGCGCCTACGGCGGCCTGGTGTACCTGTCGACGGTCCTGGGCGGGTGGATCGCCGACCGTGTCCTCGGTATGGAACGCACCGTGTTCTACGGCGGGGCGATCGTGATGCTCGGTCACATCGCGCTGGCCGTACTGCCCGGCCTGGCCGGCGTCGGGATCGGTCTGGTTTTCGTCGCGCTGGGTTCGGGCGCGCTGAAGGCCAACGCGTCCTCGCTGCTGGGCACGTTGTACGCGAAGGGTGACCCGCGCTGCGACGGCGGCTTCACGCTGTTCTACCTCGGCATCAACCTCGGGGCGTTCATCGGGCCGTTGATCACCGGGGTGCTTCAGACCCGGATCGGGTTCCACGTCGGCTTCGGTGCCGCCGCGATCGGTATGGCGCTCGGCCTGATCCAGTACGTGGCGTTCCGGCGCAACCTGGGGGAGCACGGCCGCGACGTGCCGAATCCGTTGCCGCGCAGCGCTGTCGGCAAGACAGTCGGCGTGCTGGTGCTCGTTGCCGTGGTGATCGGGGCGGCCGTCGCGGTGAAGGCGGTGACGCTGGCGAACCTGTCGCAGGTCACCACGGGGGTGATCGTCGTCGCGTCGGTCGCGTACTTCGCGGTGATGCTGCGTAGCCCGAAGGTCACCGGCGCCGAGCGGGTCCGGTTGCGCGCGTTCGTCCCGCTGTTCGTGGCCAACGCGGTGTTCTGGTCGTTGTTCCAGCAGATCTTCACCGTGCTCGCGGTGTACTCCGACGAGCGGATGAACTGGTCGATCTTCGGCTGGACGGCGCCGTCGAACTGGATCGGCTCGATCGAGCCGATCTGGATCATCGCGCTCTCACCGGTTTTCGCCCTGGTGTGGACCCGGCTGGGAAACCGCGCTCCCACCACACCCCGCAAGTTCGCCTACGGCGTGATCGGCATGGGCCTGGCGTTCCTGTGTTTCGTCCCGCTCGCCGGGGTCGACGCGGTGCCGGCGCTGGCGGTGCTGGTGATCCTCGGGGTGTTCGCGGTCTCCGAACTACTGCTGTCCCCGATCGGGTTGTCGGTCACCACGAAGCTGGCCCCCGACGCGTTCCGCGCGCAGATGATGGCGCTGTACTTCTTCTCCGTCGGCCTGGGCACGTCGATGTCCGGTGTGCTCGCCGGCTACTACGACACCGACAGTGAGGCACTGTATTTCGGTGTCCTCGGCGGTGTCGCGGTGGCCGCGGGTGTCGTGGTGTTCGCGATCGCGCCGTGGATCAGCAGGCAGATGGAGGGCGTGCACTAATCGGTCAGCGACACCGTGGAGACCGGATGCAGGGTGCCGTCGTCTGCGGGCTGTTCGAAGGCGACCTCCGCGATCCGGTTGTGGGCGTTGAAGCTGGCGATGGTGTTACCGAACACCGGACCGCTGAGGTTGCGCCACGACATCGGCAGCGCCGGGGAACCGCAGCGGCGCGCCCAGCGGCGCGTGATACGGCCCAGCCGGGGTGACCAGACGAGCTTGAACACCGGCTTCAGCGGTGCCGGGACGTAGTTGTGCACCGGGGAGCACACCAACTGGTGCACCCGGGTGGACGGGCTGGTGGCGAAGTCGGCGCGGGCCGCGTAGCTGTGGTGGACGTCGCCGGAGAGCACCGACACGGTGGCCGGGCCGTCCGAGGAGCGGTTGGCCGCCGACTCGATCAGTTCCGACAGCCGCAGGAACGATTTCAGGAACGCCGGCCAGTGCTCCAGATCGGCGGTCTGGCGCACCTTCTCGGCCACCGCGCCGCGCAGCCCGGGGTGGTCGGCGCCGAACTCGTTGATGGTCTGCAGGTCGCCGAGGGCCGGGGGCAGCAGCCACGGCAGCGAGGAGCCGATCAGCAGGTGGTCGACCGTGTCGAGGCTGTCGTCGACCTGTTCCTCCAGCCAGCGGAACTCTCTGTCGCCCAGCATCTTCCGGTCGCCGTTGTCGAGGATGCGGGCGTTGCGGGAGTCCACCATGATCAGTCGGCTGCAGCCGAGGTCCCAGCGGAAGCTGAACCGCAGGCCCTTGTCGCCGTCGACCTCGTAGTCGGCGCGGTCGGCCAGCTCGACCAGGTGGGGCCAGCAGTCCCCGTCGGTGGCGAGCACCCGCTGGTAGTCCTCGTCGGCGGCGAGCTGTTGCGGGCTCAGGTTCCCGATGTGCTGATAGACCCAGTAGGAGCCGAGGCCGGCGTGGATCCGGTCCCGCCACCACGACTTCTTGTTCACCTCGGCCCGCCACGCGGCGGAGGTGTTCCAGTCGTCGCGGATGTCGTGGTCGTCGAAGATCATCGCGGTGGGCAGTGTCGAGAGGATCCAGCGGATCTCGGGATCGCCCCAGGTGTGCCGGTACAGGGACTCGTATTCGCCGAACGAGACGACCTCGTCGGGTGGGCGGCGCTTGGTCGCGCGGCGCCCGGCCAGGTTGCGGCGCGCTTCGGGAGTCAGTTCGTCGGCGTACACCTGGTCACCGAGCAGCAGCAGCGCATCCGGCCACTCCTCGACCGGCAGTTTCGTCAAGCGGGCCGCGTAACAGTCCAGGGCGTCCAGGCCGAGCTTCTTGTCGAGCTTCGGGACGTCGGTTCTCGGGTAGCGGCAGGAGCCGAACACCACCTTGAGCCGGTCGGCCGTCCTGGGTCCACGGGTGCGGATCACACTCGGCGGGAATTCCGAGTCGGGTTCCGGCCATACCTTCGCGCCGTCGATGTGCACCTGATACTCGACGATCGAGTCCGGCGTCAGGCCTTCGACATGGACCAGCGCGTAGTGGCATCCCTGCACCTCGAACGTGCGCGCCGAACTGCCCAGGACTTCGACGAGTACCGGCGCGTCCGTCTGTACCCACACGTTGGCTGTCGTCTCGCCGACGTGGCGCAGAACAGGGCCGAGAACAAGAGTCACCGACCCAGCCTAGAGTCTGCGGAGCCGACGGTTTTCGCGGTTCTCCGGCACCGCCTGCCACATATTTGCTGAAACTGCTCTCTAAAACTGACGCGTTCGTAATACTGCGCAAATGTCACAGCTTGCAACGGGTCCGGTCAAGCGCGGCGCCGGCAAGATCGTCGTTTTCGTGCTCGTGGTCGTGCTCCTCTACGCGGGAGCCGTTTTCGCCTACTGGTCGCTGTCGGGTTCCGCGCGTGAGCTGGACAGTCCGGACTTCGGCGACGGTTCCGAAACGGTCGTGCTGGTCACGATCACCGGGATCAAGACGCTGGACAACAAGGTCGACGCGAAGGTCCTCGTCATCCCCGAGGACGGGCTGACCGACCAACGCCTCGACGTCCTCAACACCGACCTGTCGGTGCGGCTCTACCCGTGGAACACCCTGGGAGACTTGAAGTTTCCCGCCGGAGCATCGCCGGCGGAGGTGTCGACGACCATCGACGTCGGCGGAGATCCGACCACCTGGCCGCTGGACTCCTACACCACCGATCCGATCAGCGCCGACGTGCTGGTGGGAGAGGGGGACGAGCGGGAGTTCGAGCCGGCGCGCGTCGAGATCGAGGCGGCGATCCAAGGTTGGGACATCTCCAGCCAGAGCGTCCCGCCGTCACCGCAGTCCTATTCGCACGAAGGGGACGAAGCCGTCCAGCTCACGTTCCGGCGAGCCCTGGGGCCACTCGCATTCGACATCGGCATCTGCCTGGTGCTCATCCTGCTGCCGACGCTGGCGCTGTACACGTCGCTGAAGGTGTACCGCGGTAAGAAGGAGTTCCAGATGCCGTTCCTGACCTGGTACGCGGCGATGCTCTTCGCGATCGTCCCGTTGCGCAACATCCTGCCCGGGGCCCCGCCACCGGGTGCCTGGATCGACATCCTGCTGGTCATGTGGGTCATCCTCGGCCTCGTGGCGGCGATGGTGGTGTACGTCGGCGTCTGGAACAAGCGGATCGACTAGCGCCCGTTTTCCGGTGTCGGCGAATCGGCAGAAAGTTTGCTGAGAGGTGGTAGGTTCTCCCCAGTATCCGACGTTGGGGGTCATTGTGAGCTCGTGTTCCGATTCGCGCACACCGGACGGTCCGCGGCTCGGCCTGTACTCCGGCCTGGTACTGGCCGGGATCGGCATGGGCATGGTGGTCGGCCAGGGCGTCGCCGTCGCGAGCCCGAACGACAGCACCAGCGCCAGCACCAGTGCAAACGCCGATTCGTCGGCATCGGCGGACACCTCTGACACCGCATCGTCGACGACGGAGCGGTCGTCGGCCAAACCGGCCGACAAAGACGACGCCGAAGACGACGACCAGGACGCCGTCGACGAGGCGGTTGAGGCAGACGCGGTTGAGACAGATGAGGCAACCGAGGTTGCCGAGGCCGAATTGGCCGAGGTCGAGTCGGACGGCGACGAGGCGCGGCAGTCCAGGAAGCCGCGGTCGAAGGCGGACGACGACGAGGCGACGGCACGTACCGACAGCGCCGATACCGGCGCCGACACGAGTTCGCCGGCCGTCGATGTCGACACCGAGAAGGTGTCCTTCGCCGCGGCGGTGTCAGCCCCGGCGACGTCAACTCCAGCTGCGGCGACGCCCGATCCGCAGCCCACGGTGCGCGACCTGGTCAGCGCCCGTCCGGTGACCGCCGAGGCGATCGTCACCGACATCCTGACCTGGGCCGGTGTGCGTCCCCTCAGCGGAGATGCGCCGACACCCGCGACGCCGGTCTCCACCCTGCTCCAGGGTCTCTGGCTCGCCGTGCGCCAGCACCAGTACACCTGGAACAACCAGAGGCCGGTCGCCAGCGTCGAGATCGCCGGGGCCGATCCGAACGGTGTGATCACCGGCAACCTCAACGCGGTGGATTACGACGACACCACACTGACCTACGTCGTCAGCAGCGCACCGGCGTACGGCCGGGTGCGCGTCGATGCCGAAGGCCGGTTCACCTACACCCCGGGCGCGGCGGCGGCCGGTCGCGCCGACACGTTCACGATCCGCATCGACGACACCGTCGGCAACCCGTTCCACGTCCACGGCCTGGCCGGCCTGCTCGGCATCACCGGCCCCACCGAGGTGACCATCACCATCCCGGCGGCATCCGACGGCGCGCACGCCGCCCCGACCGTGGTGGTCAGCACAGGTAGCGGCAGCAGCGGCGGCAAGGTCATCGACGGCCACATCACCGACGAGATCGTCGTCAACGCCGAAGACGCCGCCGCGGTGCTCAACGCGCTGGCATCGGCGCTCGGGGCCTCGGAGGGTTTCGCCGACCGCGCGGTCGTCACCACGACCACCGCGGGCTCCGGCGCCACCGCCGAGCACTTCTACCGGTTCTCCGAAACCGTCGGCGGCATACCGGTTCTCGGCAGCGAAGTGATCCTGGTGACCAACGCCGACGGCGAGGTGACCAGCGTGTTCAACTACCACCGCGGCCTCGGCCAGGATTTCGACATCACCCCCGACGCGTCGATCGACGAGGACACCGAGATCCGTCTGGTGGCCGGCCAGGCCTATCTCGGTTCGGCCGACCAGCAGGCCATCGAAAACTTCATCGCCGCAAGCACATTCACCAATTCCCTGGTGATCTACACCGTCGCCGAGGACGACGCGCCCGCGCTCGCGTGGCGGGTGGTGGTCCATGTTCCCGACACCGGCGAACTGGCACCGTCGGGCAAGACGTTCCTGATCTACGCCGACGGCGAGCGGGCCGGCGAGGTCATCATCGCGGTGTCGAACGCGCAGGCCGCCGCCGTGACCGCCACCGCCCGGGACTGGCTGGGTAACAACCGGAGCATCACCGTCGAGACGCGGCGCGTCTGGTTCTTCACCACCACCGAGATGGCCGACTCCAACCGCATGATCGCCACGTACAAGACGAAGTACGGCTTCTTCGGGATCGGCGCGCCCACGCTGCCCGGCACCATCGTCAAGCGGAGCCTCTTCGGCTGGGACAAAGCCGCGGTGTCCGCGCACGCCAACACCGCGCTGGCCTACGACTACTTCCTCAACGTGCTCGGCAGGCAGTCCTACGACAACGCGGGTGCGCCGATCATCATCAGCATCAAGTACCGGCCGGACACCTCACCGCTGGGCTACGCCAACGCGTTCTGGGATCCGACCATCAACCAGATGGCGTTCGGCGACAAGGGTTATTTCCAGGCGGCACTCGACATCGTCGCTCACGAATACGCGCATGCGGTGATCAACTACATCGTCGGCAAGGGCGAGGTCGCGCTCGACTCCGGCGAACCGGGCGCGCTCAACGAGGCCTACGCCGACATCTTCGGACTGCTCATCGAGAACAAGACCGGACATGAGCGGTGGCTGATCGCCGAAGACTCCGACAACGGGGTCATCCGCGACCTGTCGAACCCGAAATCGATCATGACGCCCTACGGTCCGCACCGGGACCGGTACTCGGAGCGGTACATGGGCCAGGCTGACGACGGCGGCGAACACGTCAACAGCACCATCTTCGGCCATGCGGCGTATCTGATGATGACCGATCCGGCCACGGCGGACGTCTCCGACGACACCTGGGCCAGGGTGTTCTACCACTCGCTGGAGCGGCTGACGTCCACCTCGATGTTCGTCGACGGGCGGGCCGCCGTGCTCGACGCGGCGCTGGCCCAGGGACTCACCTTCGCCCAGCGGCAGGCGATCGCGAACGCGTTCGACACGGTCGAGATCAAAGGCACCGCACCGTCACAGGTCATCGCCGTCTGAGCGGTCCACCAGCACGGCACCGTCGGGCCGGTTGCCGAGGGTCTGCAGCGCCAGCTCGCCACCGGCCACGGTTCGCCGGATGATCTCGGCGATCTCACCCGGGGTGTCGCACTGCACGTAGTGATCGGCCCCGGGCACCACCCAGTACCGGTTGCGGCCGGGTTTGGGTTTGACGTAGGTCTGCCACACATGGTTGGCGACCCGTAGCGGCGCGACACCGTCGTGCAGCCCCCAGATCATCGTGGTGTCCACCGCGATCGTGGAAAGCCGCTGCAGCCAACCGGTTTCGTCGGCAGCACGTTCATGCAGGTACTTCACCGTGTCGGGTAGCACCTGAATGCCGTCGGCGTGCGCGAAACACTGTGCGAGCGCAGCGATCTCGGGATCCTGCGGCGTCCGGCGGGGCATGAACGTCGTCGCGCCGAGTCCCGCGGCCAGCATCTGCGGAGTGGTGGCCGCCGCGGTGGCGCGTCCGGTGTTCTCGTCGAGCAGCGCGACCTGGAACGCTGTCAGATTGGCCAGCGGCAGAAAGATGTTCGCGTTGGTGAGGAACACATCCAGCGGCGTCACGCCGATGTCATCGAGCAGGCCGAGCGCGATCATGCCGACGCTGCTGCCGCGGTCGTGGGTGATCATCCGGAAGTCGCGCAGCTGCCAGACTTCGGTGATCGCATGGACGAGCAGCCGGGCGTCGTCGTAGAGCGAGTAGACGTACGGGTGCGGTGGTTTGCCCGACAGCCCGTATCCGGGGAAGTCCAGCACGTAGATGTCGAACTCGGAGCCCAGCTCACGCGCCAGGCCGTGGTAGTCGACGCTTGACGTCGGGAAACCGTGCACGCAGACCAGCGGTGGGGCGCCCGGGGTGCCGGTGCGGCGGGTGAACACCTCCACCTCGGCTCCGGCGTTGGCCGGTGTGGTGGAGGCCCATCGCAGGATGGTGCTGTCACGGTGCCAGTCGGTGAAGATGTCCACCCGTGGAAAGCTAGCGGCCGGAGCGGCGGACAGGAGGTATTTCGATGCGCCAGGTGTTCGCGCTGTCGGCGCCGATCGGGCTGGCGTTCATCCCGCTCGGGATGGCGCTGGGCTTCCTGGTCGTGCACGCGGGACTGGCGTGGTGGTGGGCGCCGGTGTTCGCCGCGGTCATCTACGCGGGCTCGCTGGAGTTCCTGATGGTGCACCTGGCGGCGACCGCCGCGCCGATCGCGACGGTCGCGCTGACGTCGTTCGTGGTGAACTCGCGCCATGTGTTCTACGCGCTGTCGTTCCCGCTGCACCGGGTCCGCGGTCTGCTCGGGAAGGCCTACAGCACCTACACGCTGTCGGACGAGGCGTACGCCGTCGGGGTGAGCCCCGAGGCGCAGACGTGGACCACGCGTCCGATCCTGTTGATGCAGTTGCTGTTTCATCTGCTCTGGGTCACGGGTGCGGCGTTGGGCGGCCTGGTCGGTGAGGCGTTGCCGATCGAGCGGCTGGTCGGGCTCGACTTCGCGCTGACCGCGCTGTTCGTGGTGCTGGGCATCGACGCGTTCCGGCAGCGGCCGGACTGGGTGACAGCGGGCAGCGCGATCGCGTGCGCGGTCCTCGCATGGCTGGTGGCTCCAGGCCAGATGCTGGTCTGCGCGTTCGCGGCGTTCACCGCGGTGCTGATGGTGCGGATGCTGTTGCAGCGCAGGATCGATCGTGCCTGACAACGGATACATCGCGGTCCTGGTGTTGGTCAGCGCCGCGGTGACGTGGGCGCTGCGGGCGCTGCCGTTCGCCGTGCTGGCGCCGCTGCGGCACAGCCGGGTCGTCCGGTATCTGAGTGTGCACATGCCCGTCGGTGTGATGGCGATGCTGGCGGTCTACACCGTGCGGACCGTGGCCGGGGACACCGCGACGCAGCTGCTGTGGCTGGTGCTCGCCCTCGCGGTGACGGCGGGTCTGCATCTGTGGCGCGGCAGCGCGCTGCTGAGCATCCTGGCCGGCACCACCTGTTACGTGACGCTGATGTCGGTGTGGGGTTAGGTCTGCAGATACGCGACGAGGGCGTTGGTCAGCCCGCGGCGGGCGACGTCGAGGTCGGCGAAGGAGCCGAGTTGGCGTTCCGAGACCAGCCCGCGCATCGCGCCCGGGATCAATGTCGCGACCTCGCGCACCCGCTCGGGGTCGACGCCGAGATCGGCGAAGGCGTTGTGGCAGATCTGCAACCACGACTGGCCCCACGAGTACAACTCGGCCGCGGCCTGCGGGTAGAGCCGCTCCAGTTCGGCGGGGTCGCGGGGCAGTGCGGCCCGCAGGTTCTCGATGGCGCGCGAATCAGGGGCCGCCAGGCCTTCGTACAGCGTGTCGATGATGGCGGCGACACGGTCGCGCAGCGGTGCGTCGCGGTCGACCGAGGCGAATACGTCGGCCCGGCGTTCGGCGGTGCGGTGCAGCACCGCGGCCCAGAAGCCGTCCGCGTCGCCGAACTGGTACTGGACCGCGCCCCATGTCGCGCCGATGTCCTTGGCGATGCGATTGGCCGACACCGACCCGGGTTCACCGGAGGCCAGCGATCTCAGCGCCGCCTCCAGCATGTTCTCGCGCGTGGCCTGCCCGCGCCGGTTGGTGCGTCGCGCGGCGGTTTCGGCCATGACGACGACGATACCGAAATTTTCGTAGAACCCACTATGTTTCTTTGGGCAGCTGTTCTATTGTTCGGGGCATGGCCAAACCGCCCCTGTCGATGAAACCGACTGGCTGGTTCCAGGTCGCCTGGTCCGACGAGATCGGCGTCGGTGCCGTGCACACGATGAAGTACTTCGATCAGGAGATGATCGCCTGGCGCGCCGAATCCGGTCAGCTGACGGTGATGAACGCGTACTGCGAGCACCTCGGCGCTCATCTGGGGTTCGGCGGCACCGTGCACGGCGAGGTGCTGCAGTGTCCGTTCCACGGCTGGCAGTGGAATCAGCAGGGCCGCAACGTGTGTATCCCGTACGAGGACCGGCCCAACCGGGGCCGGCGGATCAAGACCTATCCGGTGGTCGAGCGCAACGAGTGCGTCTACATCTGGCACGACATCGAGAACCGTGAGCCGTTCTTCGACGCGCCGGACGTCTTCGCGAGCTTCGGCGCCGACGCCACCGTCGACGACTACTACCCGCAACAGCGGCTGTTCGAGCAGGGCCTGGAGATGCACCCGCAGTACGTCCTCGAAAACGGGGTGGACTTCGCGCATTTCAAGTTCGTGCACCAAACGCCGATCGTGCCGGTGTTCACCCGCCACGACTTCGACGATCCGATCTCCTACGTGGACTTCACGATCACGTTCGAAGGTGACGACGGACAGAAGATCGAGGATGTGCGCAGCGGGGTCGAGGCGATCAACGGCGGGCTCGGGATCGCGGTGACCAAGAGTTGGGGGATGATCGACAACCGGACCATCTCGGCGATCACCCCGGTCGACGATTCCACCTCGGATGTGCGCTTCATGGTCTACATCGGAAAACCCAAGGGTGAGGTGCGAAATCCGGACCGGGCGCGCGTCAAGGCCGAGGAGTTCGGCCTCGAGGTGATCCGGCAGTTCCGTCAGGACATCGACATCTGGGCGCATCAGCGCTACTCCGACCCGCCGGCGCTGGCGAGCTCGGAACTCAAGGGGTTCACCGCGATTCGCGAGTGGGCCAAGAGGTTCTACCCCGATGGCTTGGGCGGTAGCGCCGCCGAGCTGGCCGCCCGATCCGCCCAGTAGAGAGGCTCTCGCATGACGATCAAGGTTTTCCAGGTCGCGACCGGCAACGTCGGTAGCGAGATGATCAAGAGGATCGCCGACCAGCCGGACCTCGAGCTCATCGGCGTGCACTGCTATTCGCCGGACAAGGTCGGGCGCGATGCCGGCGAACTGGCGGGCCTGGCGCCCAACGGGGTGATCGCGACCGGCACGGTCGAGGAGATCATCGCCGCCAAACCCGACGTGGTGACCTTCCACGGGGTGTTCCCGGACGAGGATCTCTACGTCCAGGTGCTGGAGGCCGGCATCAATATCGTCACCACCGCCGACTGGATCACCGGGTGGCACCGCGACCACAACCATCCCCACCCTTCCGGTAAGCCGGTCACCCAGCTACTCCAAGAGGCCTGCGAGAAGGGCGGATCCACGTTCTACGGCACCGGGATGAACCCGGGGCTGAACCAGATCCTCGGGGTGGTGTGCTCGGCGGACGTCGCCGAGATCGAGAACATCACGACGATCGAGTCGGTCGACGTGTCGTGCCACCATTCCAAGGACACGTGGATCGAGGTCGGATACGGCCAGCCGGTCGACGATCCGTCGATCCCGGGCAAGCTGGAGAAGTACACCAGGGTGTTCGCCGACAGCGTCTACATGATGGCCGACTGTTTCGACCTGACGCTCGACGAGGTGAAGTTCAGCTATGAGCTCGGCGCGTGCACCAAGGACGTCGACCTGGGCTGGTACCAGCTGCCGAAGGGCTCGCTGGGTGGCAATTACATCAAGTACCAGGGCATCGTCGACGGGGTCCCGCGGGTGGAGACGCACCTGGAGTGGCAGATGACACCGCACACCGATCCGAGCTGGGATATCAAGGGCTGCTACATCACCCAGATCAAGGGTGACCCGAACATCTACAACAAGCACATGATCTTCCCGAAGCCCGGAGTCGACCTGTCCGATCCGGCCAGCTTCGCCTCGATCGGAATGACCGTCACCGGGATGCCCGCGCTGGCGTCGATCAAGTCGGTGGTCGCCGCGCGCCCGGGCATCATCACCTCCGCCGATCTACCACTGCGGGGTTTCGCCGGGCGGTTCAAGTTGTAGGTCCGCCAGGTTCTCGGCGTTCCTGCGGCGTTCTTCGTCGATACGCTGACGGCGTGCCTGCGCGCGGGTGGTCGTGCGCTTCGGCATGGTCAGACCCTCGGTGTGCTTAGGTGGGGGCCGGCTGGCGATGAATTCCGCTGTGGGCAAGCACAGTTCGGGGAAGAGCAGCATGCTTGCCGGGTAGGTGGTCGTGGTGATGCCTTCCGGGTCGGTCCACACGATCCTGCCGTCCGGAAACTGCCGGCTGGACCAGCCGGGCCAGAATGTCTTGAGCAGGTGATGTTCTCGGCACAGGCAGGCCAGGTTCGACGCACACGTGGGTCCGTACGGGTACGGGATCGTGTGGTCGATGTCGGCGGTCGTCGACGATCTCGTGCAGCCCGGGAACCGGCACGTCTGGTCACGGCACCGCACGAAGTCGGCGAGCGTCCGTGAGGGTCGGTATCGCGGTTCCGGCGGCGCCTGGCCGGGGTGGATGAGCTCCCTGACGGTGGCGTACATCGCGGCCTGGGCTGCGACCGGTGCCGGGAGGACCGCACCGCCGAGGATCGTCGCGGGGCCGGCGGTGCAGAACTCACCCCGGCCGTCGGCGAGGGCGCCGATCAGTCCTGTCAGCGTGTAGCTGTACCACGGGCGGGGGAGCAGTGGCGGATTCTTGCCTGCCAGCGCGCGGCGCTGCGCGGTGAGGTCGCGTGCGGGTTCGCGCTCAGTCTCGGGCTCGGAGTCGGGTGTCGGCTCCGTATCGCGCGGGGCTTCCGAATCAGAGGGCCCGCCAACACTATTCGTGTCCAAGACCTCTCGACGGGCAACGACGTGGATGACGATGCCGCCCGCGGCCGGCTTGGTCGCGGCGTCGCAGTCCTCGTTCTCGCACAGGCAGGGGAGACGGTCCCAACCGAATCCGACCGCGCCGATGGCCGCGGCGCGGCGCTGGTCCAGATCGCGGGGGTCGCGGGAGCACACGGTGCGGGCCAGTGCATCGAGGCGCCGGTCGAAGGCTTCGCCGTCGGTGCCGGATACGGTGGCCGTGACGTGTGAGGTGCCGGTGGCCGGCTCCGCAGACACGTCGACGTGGTGGCCGCGACTGGAGGATTCGCTGCGCCGCACCGCAAGCGGATCATGGAGCAACACCAGGGCGTCGACGTCGTGTTCGGATTGATCGAACGATTTCGCACCCCAGGTGCGCAGGGCTTCCGCAAGCTCGGAATCCAATGCGCGCAACGCGTCTGCGTCCTTCATCAGCATGGTGCGCGTGCAGATCATGTGGACCAGGCGGTACGCGATGAGGCCTCCGGCGAAGACCGCCGCGACCTTGGGTAGCCGTTCACGCAGCGTGACCGCGTCCATCAGCAGACCGCTGACCACTCCGCTGGTGACGGAGTGCGCGGCGCCGATCTGAGCGCACACCGCGCTCCAGTTGTCGCAACGCCACTGCTCACGGTCGGCCGAGCCGGATGCCGCGTAGGCGGCGGCGAGCATGTCGGCCATGAATCCCAACCGCGCCGCGCATGCGGCGTTCTCCAGTCGCGCGCACTCTCGAACCCCGGCACCAGGGCCTCGGATGTCCGCGACGGCGGCCAGGATCTTCTCGAACACACTTTCGATAGTAGTTGCGGGGAGGGCGCGCTGCACCGTCCATATCGCCGCCTGTGGATGAATCCGGCGTTGGGGATAACAGATAGCAGTGCGGCGCCGAAAACCAGGGAAAGTCGAGGTTTTCACATCTATGTGCGCGCGCGATCGCCGGTCTCTACCGTCGGGACGCATGACCGAGACGACGATTCCCCGGCTGATGGCGCGCTCGATCGAGCCGATCGCCGAGTTCTACGCCGCGCTGGGGTTCGAGATCACGTTCGAACAGACGGCGCCCTACCAGTTTCTGAGCGTCCGGCGCGGAGGTATCGAACTCGACTTCTACGGGGACAGAGAACACGATCCGCTGTCCTGCACGCATGCCTGCCTGGTCAGGACGGATGACGTGGACCTGCTCTACGGACGATTCACCGCGGGTCTGCGGGACGTTCTCGGATCAGTTCCGGTGCAGGGGATTCCGCGGATCGGCGCGTTGGCGGACATGAGCTACGGGGTGCGGCAGTTCCTCGTCACCGATCCCGGCGGGAACACGATCCAGGTGGCCCAGCCGATCAGCGACAATCAGCACCATCGTCCGCTGCCGCGCGGAACGTTCGACCGTGCGATCCACATGGGCTCGCTGTACGCGAACGCCAAGCAGGACCTGGCCTTGGCGGTGACGGTCCTCGACCGGGCGCTGCACCGGGCCGATGAGGAGCCGACCGTGATCCAGCTGGTGAAGCTCCTGGTGCTCCGCGCGGACGTGGCCGTCCGCCAAGGCCAGCCCGCCGTGGCGCGGGACCTGCTGACCCGTGCCAGGGCAACCGGGGCCGACGGACCAGAGCTTGCCGACGATCTCCGGCGGGCAGCAGAACTCGAAACCGCTCTCGGGTGGGACGAACCCCGCTAGCCCGCGCCCTTGCCGTTGTCCACCCGGTACACCGCGCCGTGCACCGCGGCCGCGTCGTCGCTGGCCAGGAACGCGATGGTCTTGGCGACGTCCTCGGTTTCCATGAACCCCCGCGGCGACGCGATCCGCATGATCAGATCCCAGTCCGCGTTCTCCGGTGCCTCGAACTCGGTGGTCTGCGCGGTCGGCATGCCGCCCGGGCAGATCGCGTTGACCCGCAACCGCTCCTTGGTGAACTCGACCGCCAGCGCGCGCGTCAGCCCGACCAGGCCGTGCTTGGCCGCGCAGTAGCCGGCCGAGTACACCTCGCCCTCCACCCCGGCGATCGACGCGACGTTGACGATGTTGCCCGCCGACTCCAGCAGATGCGGCAACGCGGCGCGGCACAGATAGAACGGACCGTTGAGGTTCACCGACAGATCCGTGGCCCAGTCGTCGTCGGTCATCGAAATCGTATGGCGCATCTTGTGGAACCCGGCGATGTTGGCCAGCACATCGAGGCGGCCGAACTGGGCCACGCATTCGGCGACGGCCTGCGCGCAGGCCTGAGGCGAGGTGACATCGACCGAGCTGTAGCGGCCATCGGGGATGTCGGCGAACACCTCGGCCAGCCGCGCGGTGTCCCGCGCGATGCCGAACACGGTCGCGCCCCGTTCGGCGAACAGCTTCGCCGTCGCCGCTCCCAATCCTGCCGATGCGCCCGTGACCAGGGCGACCTTGCCGCTGAGTTGTCCCATGCCCATGACCTTCTCATGGGCCCGTCGAGACTCACACGGCGGCGCGCGGTCTCACCGGTGGAACGGCGGCCAGCAGTTCGCGCGTGTACTCCTGCTCGGGTGAGGCGAACAGCTCGTCGGCCGGCCGATTCTCGACGACCCCGCCGTGCCGCATCACCAGCACCTCGTGGCTGAGCTGACGGATCACCGCGAGATCGTGCCCGATCAACAGGTAGGTCAGAGACAGCTCCGACTGCAGCCGCGACAGCAGGTCCAGCACGCGGGCCTGCACCGAGACGTCCAGCGATGCGGTCGCCTCGTCGAGGATCAGCAGTTCCGGTTCGGCGGCCAGCGCCCGCGCGATGCTGACCCGCTGGCGCTGCCCGCCGGACAGTTCGTGCGGATAGCGCTGGGCGAATTCGGCAGGCAGCCCGACCAGGTCAAGCAGCTCCCCGACGCGGCGGCGACGGGCATCCTTGCCGTCGACGAGCTTGTGCACCAGCAGCGGTTCGGCGATCGACGTGTCCACCCGGATACGGGGATTCAGCGATGAGAACGGATCCTGGAACACCATCCCGATCCGCCGCCGAATCTCCTTGGCGCCCTTGCCCTTCACGTGTAGCACGTCATCACCGGACAGCGTCGCGGTCCCGGCGTCCGGGGCCACCAGTCCGGTCAGCGCCGCCGCGACCGTGGACTTGCCCGAACCGGATTCACCGACCAACCCCAGGGTGGTGCCGCGCCGGATCCGGAACGACACGTCCTTGACCGCGTGCACCGTCGACCGGCCGACCGGCGACGACGTCGTGAACCTGACGTCCAGACCCGCGACATCCAGCAGCGTGTCGTCGGCGTCCACCGGCGGGGGACCGGACCGCTCCAGCACCGGGCGCGCCGCCAGCAGATCGCGGGTGTAGTCGTCGCGCGGGTGGTCGAAGACCTCCATGATCGGTGCCTGCTCGACGGCCACCCCGTCGCGCATCACCGTGACCTCGTCGGCGACCTGACCGATCACCCCGAGGTCGTGGCTGATCCACACCACCGCGGTGCCGAAATCCCGTTGCAGCGCCCGGACCAGCTCGATGATCTGCGCCTGCGTCGTGACGTCGAGGGCGGTGGTGGGTTCGTCGGCGATCAGCAGCTCCGGGTCACACGCCAGCGCGATCGCGATCATCACCCGCTGGCGCTGCCCGCCGGAGAGCTGGTGCGGATAGGCGTGCAGCCGGGTCTGCGGATCCGGCAGGCCCACCGCGTCGAGGAGTTCGACGGCCCGTCCGGTCGCCGCACGCCGCGTCATATTGCGGTGGGTCTGCAGGGATTCGGTGATCTGCCGTTCCAGGGTCAGCAGCGGGTTCAGTGAGGTGCCCGGATCCTGGAAGACGAACCCGACACGGGCGCCGTGCACGCTGCGCAGGACTTTCGGTGAGGCGCCGACCAGTTCGACGTCGCCGGCCAGCGTGCTGCTTCCGGAGACCCGCGCACCGGGTGCGTCGAGCAGGCCGGTGGCCGCCAGCACCGTCATCGTCTTGCCCGATCCGGACTCGCCGACGATACCGACCGTCTTCTCACGGTCCACCTCGAACGAGACGCCGTCGACGATGGTTCGGGCCCCGATGCGCACCGACAGATCCCTGACGCCGAGAACGGTCATGATTCCCGCCTCCGCGCCTCGATCGTGGTGCGCTGCTTGGGATCCAGCACATCCCGCAGCCCGTCGCCGAACAGGTTGAACGCCAACACGATCACGAAGATCGCGGCGCCGGGGAACACCGCCATCCACCACGCCATCGTCACGAATCCCTGTGAGTCGAAGATCATTCGGCCCAGTGACGGCTGCGGCGGCTGAATCCCCAACCCCAGGAACGACAGCGCCGCTTCGGACAGGATCGCGAACGCCAGCGACAGCGAGGTCTGCACGATCAGCGGTCCGGCGATGTTGGGCAGGATGTGGCGCCGCAGGATGTACAGGTCGCCGGTGCCCATCGCCCGTGACACCGATACATACGGTTCGGTCCGGACACTGAGGGTGCTGGCCCGCGCGACGCGCGCGAAGATCGGTGTGTACACGATGCCGATCGCGAGGATGGTGGTCGTCACGCCCGGCCCGAGGATCGCGACCACCGCCAGCGCGAGCAGCAGCACCGGGAACGCGAACATCACGTCGACCACCCGCATCAGCACCGTGTCCAGCCACCCGCCGCGGTATCCCGCGACCACCCCGACCGTGACTCCGACGACGAGGGCGAATGCGACGCTGACCACCGCGATCCGCATCGACGCCTGCACCGCGACCAGCACCCGTGACAGCACGTCACGCCCCAGCTCGTCAGTGCCGAACCAGTGCGAACCGTTCGGCGCCGCAAGCGCGTTCGGGACGTCGACGTCGTTGACTCCGTACGGCGCAATCCAGGTCGCGGTCACCGCGATGACCGCGACCGCGACGAGCACCAGCGTGCTGACCAGCGTGACGGGATTGCGGGCGAGGAGGCGCCACGACGACAGGCGGGTGTCCGGTTCGGTGGTCGTCATCCCAGTCGGATCCTCGGGTCCACGACGGCGTACAGCACGTCGACGAGCAGATTGATCAGCAGGAACAACGCCGCGATCAGCAGCACCGCGCCCTGGATCAGCGGGTAGTCACGGGCGGCCACCGCGTTGTAGACCAATCGGCCCAAACCCGGCCAGGCGAACACCACTTCGACGACGATCACGCCACCGAGCAGGGTTGCGAGCTGGATACCGGTGATGGTCAGGATCGGCACGAGCGCGTTGCGGACGGTGTGCCGGAACGTCACGACGCGCGGTGCGAGACCCTTCGACCGCGCGGTGCGCACGTATCCCATCGACGCGACCTCCAGCACCGCCGACCGCACGTAGCGGGTCATGATCGCAGCGGCGACGACCCCGACGGTCAACCCCGGCAGGATGATGTGGCGCAGCCAGCCCGCCGGGTCCTCGAACAGCGGCCGGTACCCCGAGGTCGGCAGCCAGCCCAGCGTGGTGGAGAACAGCGCGATCAGCAGGATGCCCATCCAGAAGTCCGGTATCGACACACCGAACTGGCTGGTGACCCGCACGATCGCATCGCTGGCCCTGCCCTCGCGCAGTGCCGAGTACACCCCGGCCGGCAGCGCGATCGCCAGCGCGATCACGATGCCCGTCAGACCCAGCGACAGCGTGGCCGGAAGGCGTTCCAGCAGCGTGACGGTGACGGGATCGCCGTTGCGGAAGCTGACGCCCAGATCCCCGGTCAGCGCCGACCCGATGTAGCCGAAGAACTGCGAGATCAGTGGACGATCCAAACCGCTTGCGGCGCGCAGGGCTTCGTAGGCCTCCGGGGTGTAGCGGGTGCCCAGCGCGATGCGCACCGGGTCACCGGGCACCAGGTGCACGAGCGCGAACACCAGGACCAGCACCCCGAACATCACGACCGCCGAATACAGCAACCGCTGCGCGACGAAGCGCAGGATCATCACGACTGTGCCTCCCCGTCGGGGTGCAGCGACGCCGTCCGGAACCGCACCGCGCCGTCGCGGCGCGCCTGGTAGCCCGACAGTGCTGGGTTCCAGGCCTGGATCACCGACGGGTTGTACAGGTAGATGTAGCTGACCTCATCGGCGATCAACGTCGCCGCCTTCGCGTACTCGTCCTTGCGGGCCTGTTCGTCGGTTTCGACGCGGCCGGCGTCGAGCAGGCGGTCGACCTCGGCATTGGAGAACTTCTGCGCATTGCTGGTGCCGTCGGTGTGGTGCTGGGCGTAGTAGAAGTCGTCGGGGTCGATGTTGCCGAGCCAGCCCATCATCAGCATGTCGAAGTTGCCCGAGTTCTGTTCGTCGAGCCAGGTCGCGAAGTCCACGGTGCGGATGTTGACCGTGAAGCCCAGCGGCGCAAGGTTGTCGGCGACGATCTGGGCCGCCGTGACCGTCTCGGGATACTCGGTGGTGACCAGCATGTCGAGATCGCCGGGCTGAGTCCCGGCCTCCCGCAACAGTGTCCGCGCAGTGTCCAGTCCGGCCTCCCCGTCCTCGCGGTATCTGTCGTAGGGGGTGAACCACGGATTGCCCTGCGGGATCGCGAGCTCGTTGACCGCCGCGGTGCCGTAGCTGGTGGCCTGCACGATCGCGTCGCGGTCGATCGCATACGCGATGGCCTGGCGCACCCGAACGTCGTCCCACGGGGCGCGCGCCTGGTTCAGCGCCAGGTACCAGTAGTCGTTGCTGGGGGTGACGGCGAGCTCCAGCGATTCGTCGTCACGCAGCTGGGCGACGCGCTGCGGTGGCACGGAGTCCGTCCAGTCGACCTCACCGGCCTGCAGCGCCGACAGCGCCGTCGACGGCTCGGAGATGAACCGGAACGTCACCCCGCTCACGCCGGGCGCGCCGCCCCAGTAGTCCGGGTTCGCGCGCAGCGAGATCGAGTCGCCACTCTTCTGCCCGATGAAGCTGAACGGGCCCGTGCCCACCGGGTGGGTCGCGATCTGTCCGCTCTCCACGTTGGCGCGCGACACGATCGCCATCCCCTTGAAGCCGCCGAGGTTGGTCAGCATGTTCGGCGTCGGACGGTCGACGCGGACGACGACGGTGGCCGGGTCCAGCGCCTCCACCGCACGCACCGACGCGAACTTGTCCGAGTTGGCGAGCTGCTCGTCGATGATGCGGCGGTAGGAGAACACGACGTCGTCGGAGGTCAGCGGGGAGCCGTCGTGGAACGTCACGCCCGGGCGCAGCCGGAACGTCCACGTGAGTTGATCGGGGCTGACCTCCCAGGACTGCGCCAGCGCCGGCTGCATCTGCAGGTTCTCGTCCGGTTCGACAAGGGTGTCGAACACGTTCTCCAGCACCTCGAAGGAGAAGTACGCCGTGGTCTTGTGTGGGTCGAGTTGATCCGGTTCACCGGCGATCGCGGCGATCAGCGCCCCGGACGTGCCCTCTCCGAGGTCGACGCGCTGGCCCGTCGAACACCCCGTCGCGGTAAGCAGAAAAGCGCATATGGCGAGAACAGCGGCCCTCACCGCCGTTCTCGCCATATGCCTACCACCCCGAACTCGAACTTGCTGACGACCCTCTACCCGGTGCCCCGGGACGCAAAACACCGCCGGAGGACAAAGCCGTGACTTTGATCAGTGGCGGCTGAAATACTGCGGGCATGAAGATGCTGCGCGGTGTTGCCGCGGTCGCCGTACTGGCCGGTGCCTCCGTCGGGCTGGGAGTCGGGGCGGCCGCCCCCGCCGCCGCCGACGTCCCCGTGATGCAGGGCGAGTACAACTACGTCTCCGAGGGGCAGACCGGCGTCTGGACCATCTACCCGACCTGTGTGCCCGTCGTCGGTGACCTGCGCGAGCCGCTGTACCTTCCGGTCGGCTGCACGCTGCACGTCGGGCCGTCCACCGGTCTCAGTGGCGGCGACGCCCGGCTCACCGGCGGGCTGTGGACCTTCACGACCGACAAGCGTGAGGGGATGAAGTGCCCCGACGGCAGCTTCGCGCCGACCACCGAGGAGGTCTCGTTCAACGAGACCTCGGGTACGCGACGCATCCTGCACACCGGGGTGTGCGGCCTGCAGCCGGGCATGATCGAAGTGCCGTTCACGCTGTCGTTCAAGCAGCCCCTGCCGATCCCGGTCGACCAGTACCCGCTGATCTGCGAGCCCGGCGGCCTGCGCCGGTGCTTCTGACATGAAGCGGGTCGTGATCTGGGGGACCGGCTTCGTCGGCCGGATGGTGATCGCCGAGGTGGTCAAGCATCCGCGCTTCGAGCTGGTCGGTGTCGGGGTCGGCAACCCTGACAAGGTCGGCCGCGACGTCGGCGACATCTGCGGGCTCGGCCGGGACCTCGGTCTCACCGCGACCGACGACGTCGACGCGCTGATCGACCTGAAACCCGACGCGCTGGTCCACTACGGGCCGACCGCGGCGCGCGCCGACGCCAACATCGAGTTGATCTCCCGGTTCCTGCGCGCCGGCATCGACGTGTGCTCGACCGCGATGACCCCGTGGATCTGGCCCACGATGCACCTGAACCCGCCGAACTGGATCGAACCCATCACGGTCGCCTGCGAACTCGGTGAGTCGTCCTGCTTCACCACCGGAATCGATCCGGGTTTCGCCAACGACCTGTTCCCGATGACGCTGATGGGGTTGTGCTCAGAGGTCCGCACGGTGCGCGCGTCGGAGTTGTTGGACTACACCAACTACGAAGGCGACTACGACAGGGAGATGGGGATCGGGAAACCACCCGAGTTCCGGCCGATGCTGGAGAACCCTGACATCCTGGTCTTCGCCTGGGGCGCAACGGTTCCGATGATCGCCCACGCCGCGGGCATCATGCTCGACGAGATCACCACCACCTGGGAGAAATGGGTCACCCCCGACGAGCGCAAGACCGCCAAGGGCGTCATCGCCCCCGGTAACGTCGCCGCGGTCCGGTTCACCATCAACGGCGTGTACCGCGGCGAGACCCGCATCCAACTCGAGCACGTCAACCGCATCGGCAACGACGCCGCCCCGGACTGGCCGTCCGGCAACGAGAACGACGTCTATCGCGTGGACATCGAGGGCACGCCGAGCATCTTCCAGGAGACCGCGTTCCGGTTCACCGACGGCTCCGGCCGGGACGCCGCCGCGGCCGGATGCCTCGCCACCGGCCTGCGGGCCCTGAACGCGGTGCCCGCGGTCAACGACCTGCCGCCGGGATGGGTCACCGCGCTGGACCTGCCGCTGATCCCGGGGGCCGGGACGATCCGCTAGCTCTTCGGCCGCTTGTGCAGTACCACGTGCGCCAGCGGGATCCTCGTCCGCTCGGGGGCGGCCGCCATCCGCTCCGCGACGCCCTTCTCCAGCCGGTCGCAGAACTCCGCGACGCGCTGACCGGTCGCCGCGCCGTCGAGCGCCTGCGTCATCGCGGCGAACACCGACACGCGCGCGAATCCGGCCCATCGTTGGCCGAAAGCCTTGGCGTCGTTGTCGATTCGGTACCGTGCCCAAAACCGGTCCTCGGCGTCGAAGATCTCCAGATGCTCGATCTCCAGACCTTCGAAGCGCCCCGACGGGGCGAACGGCGCCCGGAAGTCCGCCGCCGCGCGCGCCACGGTCGGGATGCACATCCGGGCCAGTTCGTCGGCGGTCAGCACGCCCGCGCCTGCCAACTCGGCGAGCGCGTCGAGCATCGCGGTCATCATCGGCCGCAGACCGCCGTTGCCGTCCTCGTCGAGCGCCTGCGTCATCACCAGCAGGCGACCGCCGGGGCACAGTTCGCGGCCCCGGAAGGCGACGAACTCGTGCCAGTCCCGGGCGGCCTGTTTGGCGTAGGCATCGCGGATGGCCTGATCCGAGGTGAATGCCACCTGCAGTCGGCCCTCGACACTGCACGGGGTCTGGGTCAGCCAGTCGACCGCCCACGCGCTCCAGCCGAGGTTGACGCTGTTCGACGGCATGATCTGGCGGTAGAACGACCGGCCGACCGCCGACACGTAGGTCGCCTTGTCCTTGTGCAGGTAGCTGTCCGGGTCGTTCTCCAGGACGTGGAACAGCGCGCTGAAATCGTTGTCGGCCCTGTCGGTGTGCGCGACGAGCACGGAGTGCTCGGGCCGGGTTCGCTTGCGCAGCACCGCGATCGCCGCGCCGACGGGAAGCAGCGAGGTCATCCCGTCGGCGGCGCCGTAGTCGGCGATCACGATCGGCTGCGGAGGCTGGGGGATCGGCACCGCGGCGGCCGCCCGCTCGAAGACCGCGATCGCGGGGACCAGGCCCGAGGCCTGCAGCCGCGACGCGGCGCTGTAGAACGGGCTGCCGGCGGGTTCCGGACGCACGACGATGCTGGACTCAGCCATCATCTCTCAAACCGTAGTCCTCGCACCCGCCGCGTGTCGGAGTTCGAGGCCGAGGAACGCCGGAACCCGCAGGCCTAGTGGCCCCGCGCGACCCACTCGTCGTAGTGCACGATCTCGTCACCCACCGTCGTCGAATCACCGTGTCCGGTGTAGACGACCGTCTCGCCGGGCAGCTTGCCCAGCCGGCCCGAGATCGATTCCAGGATGGTCGGGAAATCCGAGAACGACCGGCCCGTCGCCCCCGGCCCGCCCTGGAACAGCGTGTCGCCGCTGAACACCGCGTTGAGTTCCGGCGCGTGCCAGCACACCGAACCGGGGGAGTGCCCCGGGGTGTGCAGCGCACGCAGTTCGGTGCCGGCGACCCGCAGCGTCTCGCGGTCGGACACCGAACGGAAGTCACTGTCCGGGTGCGTCATTCGCCACAGCACCTCGTCAGCGGGATGCAGCAGCACCGGCGCGTCGAGCGCCTGGCCCAGCTGCGGGGCAACCGTGACGTGGTCGTTGTGGCCGTGCGTGCAGACGACCGCGACCACGTGCCTGCCGCCGACGGCCTCGATGATCGGGTCCGCGGTGTGCGCGGCGTCGAACACCACCACTTCCTTGTCGTCGCCGACCAGCCAGATGTTGTTGTCGACGTCCCAGCTGCCGCCGTCGAGTTCGAACGTGCCGCTGGTGACCAGCCGCTGGATCGGTCCGCCGGTCACAGGACCACCACCGAACGCAGCACCTCGCCGGCGTGCATTTTGTGGAAGGCGTCTTCGATGTGGTCGAGTCCGATGCGTTCGGAGACGAATTTGTCGAGGGGGAAGCGGCCTTGGAGGTAGAGGCTGATGAGGGTGGGGAAGTCGCGTTCGGGTAGGCAGTCGCCGTACCAGGAGGATTTGAGTGCTCCGCCGCGGGAGAAGAAGTCGATCAGCGGCATGTCCAGGGTCATGTCGGGGGTGGGGACGCCGACCAGGACGACGGTGCCGGCGAGGTCGCGGGCGTAGAAGGCTTGTTTCCAGGTTTCGGGGCGTCCGACGGCGTCGATGACGACGTCGGCGCCGAACCCGTCGGTGAGATCTTGGATCGTGGCCACCGGGTCGAGGTCTCGGGCGTTGATGGTGTGGGTGGCGCCGAAGTGCCGGGCCCAGTCCAGTTTCCGGTTGTCGGTGTCGACGGCGATGATCTTCTTGGCCCCGACCAGTGCGGCGCCGGCGATGGCGGCATCACCGACGCCGCCGCAGCCGATGACCGCGACGGTGTCGTCGCGGGTGAGCGCGCCGGTGTTGATGGCCGCGCCGAGGCCGGCCATCACGCCGCAGCCCAGCAGGCCGGCGGCGGCGGGGTCGGCGGCGGGATCGACTTTGGTGCACTGACCCTCGTGGACGAGGGTTTTGTCGGCGAACGCGCCGATGCCCAGGGCGGGGGTCAGTTCGGTGCCGTCGGTCAGCGTCATCTTCTGGGTGGCGTTGTGGGTGTCGAAGCACAGGTGCGGGCGGCCGCGTTTGCAGGCGCGGCATTGTCCGCAGACGGCGCGCCAGTTGAGGATGACGAAGTCGCCGGGTGCGACGTTGGTGACGCCCTCGCCCACGGTTTCGACGATGCCGGCGGCTTCGTGGCCGAGCAGGAACGGGAACTCGTCGTTGATGCCGCCGTCGCGGTAGGTCAGGTCGGTGTGGCAGACCCCGCAGGCCTGGACGGCCACGACCACTTCGCCGGGTCCGGGATCGGGGATGACGATGTCGACCACCTCGACCGGCTGGCCCTTGGCCCGCGAAATCACACCACGCACTGTCTGAGTCATGCCTGAACCCTAATGGGTCCGGCTCACTCGAGACATGTCTGGCCGTATTGGACGGCAGGCTCGCCAAACGGTCCGCCCAACTGGTCTGACCGGCCTAGCGTCTAGCCATGAGCATCGCGGAAACCACCGAGGATTTCGCCCAACGCATCGTCGGCGCCATCGACGCCGCGAGCATCGCACTGTTGGTGTCCATCGGCCACCAGACCAAACTCTTCGACATCCTCGCGTCGCTGCCACCTGCGACCAGCGCCCAGGTCGCCGACGCCGCAGGCCTCGACGAACGCTATGTGCGGGAATGGCTCGGCGGTGTCGCGGCCGGACGCGTCGTCGACTACGACCCCCAGACCCAGACGTACTCGCTGCCGGCACACCGCGCGGCGGTGCTGACCCGCGCCGCGGGCCCGGACAACCTTGCCCGTGTCGCGCAGTTCATCCCGCTGCTCAGCGAGGTCGAGCAGAAGGTGATCGAGTGCTTCCGCCACGGTGGGGGCCTGTCCTATGCCGAGTATCCGCGGTTCCACACGCTGATGGCCGAGCAGAGCGGCGAGGTCTTCGAAGCGGCGCTCGTCGACGTGGTGCTACCCATGGCCGGCGGGTTGCCCGACCGGCTCCGTGCCGGCGCCGACGTCGCCGACTTCGGTTGCGGCAGTGGCCATGCCGTCAACGTGATGGCCGCGGCATTCCCGCACAGCCGCTTCACCGGCATCGACTTCTCCGAAGAGGGCCTCGCCGCGGGTGCGGCCGAAGCGCGCAAACGCGGGCTGACCAACGCGAACTTCCAGGCCGCGGACGTCGCCGCGTTCGACGCCGTCGAGGCCTTCGACGTGATCACCGCGTTCGACGCGATCCACGACCAGGCCCACCCGGCCCAGGTGTTGGCCAACATCCAGCGGGCGCTGCGGCCCGGCGGCGTGTTCCTGATGGTCGACATCAAGTCCTCGAGCCGGCTCGAGGGCAACATCGGGATGCCGTTCGCCCCGTACCTCTACACCGTGTCGACCATGCACTGCATGAGCGTGTCGCTCGGACTCGACGGTGCCGGCCTCGGCACCTGCTGGGGGCGTGAGCTGGCGACCGCGATGCTCGGCGACGCCGGCTTCGGCGATGTCGAGGTACGTGAGATCGAGTCCGACCCGATCAACTACTACTACGTCGCCAGGAAGTGACGTCGCCGGCAAGTGAATATGCTCGGGCGCGATGAGCGCACTCGACATCCTCGATGACTGGCCGGTCCCCACTGTCGCCGCCGCGGTGGTCGGGGCCTCGGGCGTGCTGGACCAGCACGGCGATGTCGACCACCGGTTCGCGCTGGCGTCGGTGACCAAACCGCTCGTCGCCCGCGCCGCCCAGGTCGCCGTCGAGGAGGGGGCGGTCGAACTCGACACCGAGGCCGGGCCGCCGGGGGCGACGGTGCGCCACCTGCTGGCACACACCGCCGGCTACGAGATGACGTCGTCGAAGGTGCTCGCCGCGCCCGGCACCCGCCGGATCTACTCCAACCACGGGTTCACCGTGCTGGCCGAGTCGATCGAGGCCGCCACCGAGATCCCGTTCCCGGGCTACCTCGCCGAGGCGGTGTTCACCCCGCTGGGAATGACGGCCACGCATTTCGACGGCGGAGCCGAGGCCGCCGGCTACGGCGCGACGTCCACGGTGACCGACCTCGTCGCATTCGCCGCCGACCTGCTCGCTCCCGTGACGGTGTCCGAGCAGATGCACAGCGAAGCGACGAGCGTCCAGTTCCCGGGTCTGGACGGGGTGCTGCCGGGCTTCGGGGTGCAACGCCCCAACGACTGGGGTCTGGGTTTCGAGATCCGCGGCAACAAGTCTCCGCACTGGACGGGCGCGCAGAACTCACCGCGCACCTTCGGTCATTTCGGCCAGTCCGGGACGTTTCTGTGGGTCGATCCGGTCGTCTCACTGGCGCTGGTCGTGCTGACCGACCGCAAATTCGGCGAGTGGGCGCATTCGGTGATGCCCGCACTGTCTGATGAAGTCCTAAGAGAGTGGGGGGCGGACTAGCGCAACATGCGCCTCACGAGGCACAATGGACCCGCAAGTCACAACTTCATCGAATGTAACGCGCACCTACCCGTGCTGCTCGGAAACCACCAGGTCGTTGGGGAAGACGTCCCTCGTGGAACCGAAGGAGCAGGAGATGCGTGCAGCGAACCAATTCGCCGACGCGACGACGGGCGTGGTCTACATCCACGCGTCGCCCGCGGCGGTGTGCCCGCATGTCGAGTGGGCGTTGTCGTCGACCCTCAATGCGAGGGCGAATCTGAAGTGGACCCCGCAGCCGGCCATGCCCGGACAGCTGCGCGCCGTCACGAACTGGGTCGGCCCGGTCGGGACCGGCGCCCAGCTGGCAAACGCGCTGCGGTCCTGGTCGGTGCTGCGCTTCGAGGTGACCGAAGACCCCAGCCACGGCGTGGACGGGCACCGCTGGTGCCACACCCCGCAGCTCGGTCTGTGGAGCGGTGCGATGAGCGCCAACGGCGACGTGATGGTCGGTGAGATGCGGTTGCGCGCCCTGATGGAATCGGGCGCCGACATGCTGGCCGCCGAACTGGACGCGGTGCTCGGCACCGCCTGGGACGAACAGCTCGAGGCCTACCGCGACGGCGGCGAGGGTGCCGAGGTCAGCTGGCTGAGCAGGGGAGTCGGCTAGGCCGGCGATCCGGCCGGGCGCAGCACCGTCAGTGCGTCCGGCACCGCCGACACCCGCACCGGCAGCGGGCACACATACTCGCCGTCGGCGTAGGCGGTGATCTCCGGATTCTCGGGGCACTCGACCGTGACGGTGCGCGCACGTCGGGTGCTCACCTCGTCGAGATCGACGTGCGTGCCCTTGAACACCGTCGGGAACAGCCGGATCAGCCGCGTCCGGGACGCCGACGCGACCATCGTCGCGTCGAGCATCCCGTCGCGCGGATCGGCGCCGGGGCAGATCTTCATGCCGCCGCCGTAGCTGCGGGTGTTGCCGAACGCCGCGAGCGTCAGCAACGTGTCGTACTCGCCGTCGTCATCGAAGGACAACCGGAACGGCAGCAGCCGCAGCTGCGAGATCTCGGCGATCATCGCGAGGTTGTAGCGCATCCGGCCGTGCGGCCAGCGCATCCGGTTGGTCCGATCGGTCACCAGGGAGTCGAACCCGGCGGCCATCACCGTGCCGAACCAGCGGTCGGTGCCGTCCGCGCCCGCGATTCGGCCCAGGTCCACCCGGTCGGCGATCCCGTCCACGATCACGTCGGCGGCGGCCTCGGGGTCGCGGGTCGGGACGCCGAACTCGCGGGCGTGGTCGTTGCCGGTGCCGGCCGGGATGATGCCGAGCGGGACGCCCGTTTGCGCGAGCACCTGAAGCGCCAGCGAGATGATGCCGTCGCCGCCGACGACGACGAGCGCATCCATCCCGCGGTCCAGTGCGCCCTCGACCAGGGTGCGGGCGTGGGCGGAGTCTCTGCCCGCGATCGCGACGACGTCCACGCCCCGCCGGTGCAGCTGCGTGATCGCACGCTCGGCGGCGTGCGGTGCGCTGCCGTGCCCGGAGGCCGGATTGGTCAGCACGGTGACGCGGTTCACGGAATCAGCTTGCCCGGGTTCAGGATTCCGGTCGGATCGAGTGCGGACTTGACCGCCCGCAGCACGGCGACGCCGAGGTCGCCGACCTCGGCGCGCATCCACGGCCGGTGGTCGGCGCCGACGGCGTGGTGATGGGTGATCGTCGCGCCGGTACGCACCATGGCGTCCGAGGCCGCGGCCTTGGCCGCGCGCCACTGCTCGATCGGGTTGCCGCGCTGGGCGGCCACCACGGTGAAGTACAGCGAGGCGCCGGTCGGGTACACATGCGAAATGTGGCACAGCACCAGCGCCGGTGTCCCGGAATCGGCGAGCGAGCGGGTGAGGGCCTCGGTGACAGCGGATTTGAGCGCCGGCACGTTCGACCAGTTGGTCGCCGTCTCCAGCGTCTCGCACAGCGCGCCCGCCGACAGCAGCGAGTCGCGAAGATAGGGCGCGTTGAACCGGCCGTGCTCCCAGGCGCGGGCGGGCTCTTCGCCCAGTGACGTTGCGCCCTTGGCCAGCAGCAGGTCCCGGGTCTCGGCATGCCGGCTCGCGACGTGCGCGTCGGTGCCCTCGAACACGGTGATCGCCAGGCATCCGCCGGTGATCTGCTGCTCGCCGATGCTCTCGGTGGTCGCCAGGTTGACCCCGGTCTCGGCCTCGTCGGACAGCCGGATCACGGTGGGCCCGGTGCCGGTCTGCACCACCGCCCGCAGCGCGTGCGCTCCGGTGGCGAAGTCCGGGAACGACCACGCCTCGTAGCGGGTCGCCTCCGGTACGGGGTGCACGCGCACGCGAACGCGGGTGATGATGCCCAGCGTGCCCTCCGAGCCGATCAGCAACTGCCGCAGATCCGGTCCGGCCGCCGACTCCGGGGCCCGACCCAGGTCGAGGACACCGGCCGGGGTGACGGCCCGCAGTCCGCGGACCATGTCGTTGAACCGGCCGTAACCCGCGGAGTCCTGACCGGACGAGCGGGTGGCGGCGAAGCCCCCGATCGTCGCGAACAGGAAACTCTGCGGGAAGTGGCCCAGCGAGAAGCCGCGTTCGCCGAGCAGGCGTTCGGCCTCGGGCCCGGTCAGGCCGGCACCCAGTTCCGCCTCCCAGGACACCTCGTCGAGGGAATGCAGTGCGTCGAGTCTGCGCAGGTCCAGCGAGACGACGGCCTTGAAGTCACCGCGCGTCGGGTCCAGGCCGCCGACCACACTGGTGCCGCCGCCGAACGGGACGACCGCGATGCTGTGGTCGGCGCAGAACCGGAGCACCGCGGCGATCTCGTCCTCGCTGCCCGGAACCAGCACCGCGTCGGGCGCGTCCTGGATGCCGAAGTCCCTGCGCCGCAACAGGTCCAGTGTGGATTTGCCGCCTGCCCGCAGCAGCCGGGCGTGGTCGTCGACGGTGACGTGCTCCGCGCCGACGATCGCGGTCAACCCGTCGCGGTCGGCCGCCGACAAGGCCGACGGACGTAGCTTGACCTGTTCGAGCATGGGGGCCTCGACGGCGTCGGTGTCGATCCCGAGCGCCTGGTGCAGCAGTGACCGAATACCGGGGGACAGCGGCTTGGCGGCTGCTGGGTCGCCCCAGGCGTTCCATTGCATCATGCGTTACAGTATTACAGATGATGTCAATCAGTAAATCTGATTCGAGCGTCGAGCAGCGGATACTCGACGCCGCCGCGGCGTGCATCGTGGCCTACGGCATCGAACGGACGACGGTCACCGAGATCGCGCGCCGGGCCCGGGTGAGCCGGCCGACCATCTACCGCCGCTGGCCCGACATCCGCTGGGTGATCGCCGAGCTGCTGACCGTGCGGATCGCCGGGGTGCTCCAGTCGGTCCCGGCGGCCGGGGCGGGTCGCGAGGACCTGGTCAACCGGGTGGTCAGGATCGCCGAGCGCCTTCGCGGCGACGAGGTCGTGATGTCGGTGATCTTCAACGCCCCGACGCTGGCGATGGTGTACATCACCGAACGCCTCGGCACCAGCCAGAAACTGCTCGTCGATACGCTGGCCGAAGCGATCACGGCGGGGCAGGAGCACGGCAGCGTGCGCGCCGGCGACCCGTACCAGATGGGCGCGATGTGCCTGTTGATCGCCCAGTCGACGATCCAGTCGGCGCAGATGGTGGAGAAGATCCTCGACCGCGACGCACTGAACGACGAACTGGCCCTCGCACTGAACGGATACCTGAAACCATGACGGGCTCAACGGCTTTGAACGCCCAGCGGCGGGCGGCCGAGCTCGCCGCGCTCGGTGACGGTGCGCCGGTCGACCTGGTGGTGATCGGCGGTGGCATCACCGGTGCGGGCATCGCGCTGGACGCGGTCACCCGCGGGCTGTCGGTCGTTCTGGTCGACAAGCACGACCTGGCGTTCGGGACCAGCCGGTGGAGTTCCAAGCTGGTGCACGGCGGGCTGCGCTATCTGGCCACCGGGAACGTGGGCATCGCCAGGCGCAGCGCGGCCGAGCGCGGAATCCTGATGACCCGCAACGCACCTCACCTGGTGCACGCGATGCCGCAGCTGGTGCCGCTGTTGCCGTCGATGAACACCCCGTCCCGTGCGTTGGTGCGGTTCGGCTTCGCCGCCGGTGACGGGCTGCGCAAGCTCGCGGGCACCCCGGCCTCCGTGCTGCCGCGGTCGCGCCGCGTCGACGCGCAGCGGGCGATCACGCTGGCGCCCACCGTGCGCCGGGCCGGACTCGACGGCGCGTTCCTGGCCTACGACGGCCAGCTGGTCGACGACGCCCGCCTCGTGACCGCGGTCGCGCGCACCGCCGCCCAGTACGGCGCGCGGGTGCTGACCCGGGTCGCGGCGTCGGCGGCGTCGAGCACCTCGGTCACCCTGACTGACACGCTGACCGGTGAATCGCTGGAGGTGAGCGCGCGCGCCGTCGTCAACGCGACCGGGGTTTGGGCGGGCGACCTCGACGCGTCGCTGAAGCTGCGGCCCAGCCGCGGCACCCACCTGGTGTTCGACGCCGCGGCGTTCGGGAATCCGATTGCGGCGCTGACGGTTCCGATCCCGGGTGAGATCAACCGGTTCGTGTTCGCGATGCCCGAACAGCTCGGCCGGGTGTATCTGGGCCTGACCGACGAGGACGCGCCGGGGCCGATCCCCGACGTCCCCGAGCCGACGCCCGCCGAGGTCACCTTCCTGCTCGACACCGTGAACACCGCGCTGGACACCGCGCTTCGCCCCGAGGACATCAGGGGCTCTTATGCGGGGCTGAGGCCGCTGATCGACACCGGCACCGGCCGCACCGCCGACGTGTCCCGCGAGCACGCGGTCACCGAATCGCCGTCCGGGGTGATCAGCGTGATCGGCGGCAAGCTCACCGAATACCGCTATATGGCCGAGGACGTCGTGAATCGTGCGGTGCAATCACGCGGGCTGACCGCGGGGGTGTGCCGTACGCGCAACCTGCCGCTGGTCGGTGCGCCGTCGAACCCGGTGGCGACGCTGCGGTCCCCGGTCGAGCTGCCCGGCTCGCTGGTGGCCCGGTTCGGCGCTGAGGCGCCGAACGTCATCGCACGGGCGTCCTGCGACCGCTCGACCGATCCGGTTGCCGACGGAATCGACGTCATCCGAGCGGAATTCGAGTACGCCGTGACCCACGAGGGTGCGCTGACCGTCGACGACATCCTGGACCGGCGCACCCGGATCGGCCTGGTCGCCGAGGACCGCGCCGCGGCGGAGGCCGTCGCGGCGGAGATCCTGGCGCAGGCGAACTGAGGTTTACAGCGGGATGTTCTTGTGCCGGCCGCGGCGCATCGGTGCCTCGGCCAGTGCCTGGGTCACCTTGGAGCGGGTGTGCGCCGGGTCGATCTTCTCGTCGACGACGCCGATCTCGATCGCCGAGTCCACACCGCCGGCGATCCGCTCGTGCTCGATCGCGAGCTCCTCGTGCAGCGCGTCACGCTCGGCCGCGTCCTCGACGGCCGCCAGCTTCTTCTTGTGCAGGATGCCGACGGCGGCCTTGGCGCCCATCACGGCGACCTCGGCGTCCGGCCACGCGAACACCTTGGTGGCGTTCAGCGACCGCGAGTTCATCGCGATGTAGGCGCCACCGTAGATCTTGCGGGTGACCAGCGTGACGCGCGGAACCGACGACTCACCGAACGCGTGCAGCAGCTTCGCGCCGCGGCGCACCACGCCGCCCCACTCCTGGTCCACACCGGGCAGGTAGCCCGGAACGTCGACGATGACGACCAGCGGGATGCCGAACGCATCGCACAGCCGGACGAAACGTGCTGACTTCTCGGCGCTTTCGGAGTTCAGGCAGCCGCCGAGGCGCAGCGGGTTGTTCGCGATGACACCGACCGTGCGGCCGGCCAGCCGGCCCAGGCCCACGACGATCGACGGCGCCCAGCGGGACTGGAACTCCTCGAACGGCACGCCTTCGTCAAGGAGCGCCTCGACCAGCGGGTGCACGTCGTAGGCGCGCCGGGCCGACTCGGGCAGCAGCGCCTTGAGGTCGGTGTCGCCGGCCTCGGCCTTGGAGCGGTCGAAATGGCCCTGCTGGCAGAACAATCCGACCAAGCGGCGGCCGCGCTCGTAGGCGTCGAGTTCGTCGTCGGCGACGATGTGGCACACACCGGACTTCTTGTGATGGGCCTCAGGGCCGCCGAGTGACACCATGTCGACGTCCTCGCCGGTGACGCTGCGCACGACGTCGGGGCCGGTCACGAAGACCTTGCTGTCGGGGGCCATCACGATGACGTCGGTCAGCGCCGGGCCGTATGCGGCACCGCCGGCGGCGAATCCGACGACCACCGAGATCTGCGGAATGTAGCCGGACGCGCGGATCATGGCCTCGAAGACCAGACCGACCGCGTGCAGCGCCTTGACGCCCTCGGCCAGTCGCGCGCCACCGGAATGCCAGATACCGACGATCGGGCTCTGCTCCTCGATCGCGACGTCGTAGGCGTCGACGATGTGCTTGCAGCCGTCGACGCCCATCGCGCCACCCATCACGGTGCCGTCGGTGCAGAAGGCGATGGTGCGCACGCCGTTGACGGTGCCCGCCGCGGCGAGCACGCCGGACTTGTCGCGCTCGTGCAGCAACTCGACGCTGCCGTCGTCGAAGAACGTCGCCAGACGCAGCAGGGGATCGCGGGGGTCGAGGGATTCGTTCGCCGCACCGGGCGCGGGCCGGTTCTCGATGGTCGTCATGGTGTCTCCTGCTCTGCTTCAGTACTTGCCGAAGGCGAGTGCGACATTGTGCCCGCCGAATCCGAACGAATTGTTGATGGCGTACTCGTAGTTTCCGGTCCGAGGGCTGCCTGCGACGACGTCGAGGTCGATCTCGGGATCCAGGTTCTTCAAGTTCAGCGTCGGCGGAATGACTCCGTCCCGCAACGCCTGCACCGTGAGGATCGACTCGACGGCGCCGACGGCGCCGACCGAGTGACCCAACGCCGACTTGGGTGCATAGACCGCGGGGCGGTGACCGCCCAGCGCTTTGTTGATCGCTCTGCCTTCGGCCACGTCGCCGACGGTGGTGCCTGTCGCGTGTGCGTTGACGTGGTCGATGTCGTTGGGGGACAGGCCTGCGAGTTGCATGGCCCGCGTCATCGCGTAGGCGGCCCGCTCACCTTCGGGGTCCGGGGCCACCATGTGGAAGCCGTCGGAGGTGATGCCGGCCCCCATCAGGCGGGCCAGCGGTGTGGCGCCGCGGGCTTTCGCGTGCGCCTCGGTCTCGATGACCAGAAGCGCGCCTGCCTCGCCGAAGACGAACCCGTCGCGGTCCCTGTCGAACGGGCGGCAGGCACCGGCCGGGTCGTCGTTGTTGGTCGACATCACGATGCGCATCTGTGCGAACGCGGCGATGGGCACCGCCTCGATGCGCTGCTCCACGCCGCCGCAGATCGCGATGTCGGCTTCGCCGAGCACGATGTTGCGCCAGGCCTGGGCGATGCCCTCGGAACCCGACGCGCACGCCGAAACCGGAGTCACCACACCGGCTTTGGCGCCGCGCTCCAACCCGACCACCGCAGACGGGCCGTTGGGCATGTACATCTGCACCGACAGCGGGGACACGGCGCGAAGGCCCTTCTCCCGCAGTCCGTCGTAGGCGAAGACCAGGGCCTCGGCGCCGCCGAGCCCGGTCCCGATCGACACCAGGAGCCGTTCGGTGTCGACCTCGGGTGCGCCGGCGTTCTCCCAGACACGCCGGCCCAGCACCGTGGCCATCTTCTGGATGTAGGACATGCGCCGGTTCTCGACCTTGTTGAGTTGAGAACCGAACTCTTCGAGCAGGTGCCCGCCGATCCGCACAGGAAGGTCGAACTGCTCGACGAACGGGTCGTCGAGCCTGCGGATGCCGCTCTGGCCGTCCAGTACGGACTTCCAGGTGGTTTCGGCATCCGTCGCCAGACTCGTGGTCATCGCGATACCGGTGACCACGACGTCCGGCAGTCCGTTACCCGTCGTCGGCGAACTCATACTCGAAACGCGCGCCCTTTCCGCTGTTTAGTAGCGACCAAACGCCAGGGCCACATTGTGGCCGCCGAACCCGAAGGAATTGTTGATCGCGTACTGGTAGTCGCCGTACCGAGGCTCACCCGCAACGACATCGAGATCGATCTCGGGGTCGGGCGTCTCGTAGTTCAGCGTCGGCGGAATGACACCGTCACGCAGCGCGAGGATGGTCAGCAGGGACTCCAGGGCGCCGACGGCGCCGATCGAGTGGCCCAGTGCCGACTTCGGCGCGTACACCGCGGCGTGCTCCACACCGGCGACACGGATGGCGTTGGCCTCCGCGGTGTCACCGATCGGGGTGGCCGTGGCGTGCGCGTTGACGTGGGTGATGTCCTTGGGGGACAGGCCCGCCGTCTCCATCGCCCGCTTCATCGCGTGACCGGCCCGGAGACCGTCCGCCGCCGGAGCGACCATGTGGAACGCATCCGACGTGACGCCGGCACCCAGCAGCCGGGCCAGCGGCTTGGCGCCGCGGGCCAGGGCGTGCTCCTCGGTCTCGATGATCATCAGCGCGCCGGCCTCGCCGAACACGAAGCCGTCACGGTCCTTGTCGAACGGCCGCGACGCCCCGGCGGGGTCGTCGTTGCGCGTCGACATGGCCCGCATCATCGAGAACGCCGCGATGGGCAGCGCCTCGATGCCGCCCTCGACACCACCGCAGACGGCGAAGTCCGCGTCACCCATGACGATCTGGCGCCATGCGTGGGCGATGGCCTCCGAACCCGACGAGCACGCCGAGACCGGGGTGATGACCCCGGCGCGGGCGCCCAGCTCGAGCCCGGCGACCGCCGCCGCACCGTTGGGCATGATCATCTGCACCGCGAGCGGGGACACCTTGCGGGGTCCGCCCTCGTTCATCGCGTCATAGGTCTCGACGATCTTCTCGCCGCCGCCCAGACCGGTGCCGATGACCACCGAGAAGCGGTCCGGGTCGACCTCGGGGGTACCCGCGTTCTCCCAGAGCCGCCGCGACAACAGCTTCGACATGCGCTGCACGTAGGACATGCGGCGCATCTCGATGCGTGTCATGTGGCTGTCGATGTTGTCGACCAGGTGGCCGCCGATTCGCACCGGCAGGTCCCACTTCTCGACGAAATCGTCTTCGAGGATCCGGATACCGCTCTCGCCGGCCAGCAGACCCTTCCACGTGCTCTCGATGTCCGCCGCGAGGGCCGTGGTGGCCTCTATGGCGGTCACCACGACGTTGGGAAAACCGCCGTTAGCAGTGGAAGGACGGGTCACTTGTCGCCCTGGATCTGAGCGCGGATGGCGGCAGCAGCCTCGGGGTTCTCTTCCTCGAGCTTCTGGATGTAGGCGACGACGTCACCGACGGTGCGCAGACCGGCGAGGTCCTCGTCGGGGATCTTCACGCCGTACTTGTCCTCGGTCTGCACGGCGATCTCGACCATCGACAGCGAGTCGATGTCCAGGTCGTCGACGAAGCTCTTCTCCGGGGTGACCTCGGAGGGCTCGATTCCGGTGACCTCTTCGATGATCTCGGCGAGACCGGCGATGATTTCGTCCTGGCTGGCGGCCACGATGGCTCCTTCTATCTATTTCTTGTTACTTCAACTGGATGTGATCGAGCTGTGAAAAAGGTTCTGAACGGCGGCGACGGGCTAGAACCGCCCGGCGACCTCGTCCAGATCAGCGGGGGTCTTGACGGCGTGCGTCGGCGTCCCCCGAAGTTCTCGTTTGGCGATCCCGGTCAGCGTCCCGGCCGGCGGGAACTCCACGATCGCCGCGACGGCCAGTTCCTTCATGGACGCGGTGCACAGGTCCCAGCGCACGGGGCGGGTCATCTGGGCCACCAGCTTGGACAGCGCGTCGGCGCCACCGGCGACCGGGCGTCCGTCCGCGTTGGACAGCAGCGTGACGTTCGGCTCCTGCGGGGTGATCCGGTCGGCCACCCGGGTGTACTCGGCCAGGGCCGGTTCCATGTAGCGGGTGTGGAACGCGCCTGCGGTGGCCAGCGGGCGCACCCGGGCGCGTGCCGGCGGATCCTCGGCGAGCTTCTCCAGCGCGGCCAGCGCGCCGGCGGCGACGATCTGGCCGGCGGCGTTGCGGTTGGCGGGGATCAGATCGAGCGCTTCCAGGCGTGCCAGCACCTCGGCCTCGTCGCCGCCGAGCAGCGCCGACATCCCGGTCGGCTCCAGCGCGCAGGCCTTGGCCATCTCCTTGCCGCGCGTCGCGGCCAGCGAGACGGCCTCGTCGGCGGAGATGACGCCGGCGATCGCGTACGCCGCGATCTCACCGACGGAATGGCCCGCGGCCACGATCTGCACACCGGCGAAGTCGGCGCGCTTGGCCAGTTCCTCGTAGGCGAGCAGGGTGGCGGCCACGACGAGCGGCTGGGTCACCGCGGTGTCGGTGATCTCCTCGGCGGTGGCGGTGGTGCCGAGCCGGCTCAGATCAAGTCCGCTGATCTCGGACCACGACGCGATGCGCTCCGCGGCCCCGGGAAGCTCGAGCCATTCGGCGAGCATGCCGGGAGTCTGCGAGCCCTGTCCGGGCGCAAGGAATGCGAGCACAGTCGTCTGAGGCACTTCTTAAGGAAACATTGTGAACTTGGATTTGAGGGGTGTAAGAGATTATGAACCTCGTCTTAGGTTTTTGTAGGTAGTCAACAAATCCGCATGTGATGCGACGTCAACGAGACCTGGGCGCAACATCTGATGTCTAAGACTGTCCATCCGATGTGACCGACGCGACAGCGTCGACCCGTCCGGATGTGGCTCTTTGTGGGGTAGAGAGCGTGGCCTGGCGCGACAGCCTGCCCAGAGAGGTGGCCACCCGCAGTACGTAGGCATCCCGGGGAACCGTCGGATCCCGGCCGGTGAAATCGGTGATCCGCTTGAGTCGGTAGCGGACGGTATTTGGATGAACGAACAATTTGCGGGCGCAAGCTTCGATCGCTCCGCCGGAGTCCAGATACGCGTCCAACGTCTCCATCAGCGCCGGACCGGCGTCCGCCAGCGGCCGCATCACCTCGGTCTCCAGCGCCGCACCGGCCGTCGCATCGCCGAGCAGCGCGCGTTCGGGAAGTAGCTCGCGGGCCGAGACCGGACGTGGCGCACCGGCCCAGCCTGCAACCGCGTTCATCCCTGCCAGCGCCTCGGTCGCGCTGCGGTGCGCGGCGCCGAGCGTGGGGGCGGTCGGGCCGATCACCACCGCGCCGTCGGCGAACACCTTCATCAGGTCGGCCATGAACCGTTCGGTCGGGGACAGGCCACCGGAGACGATCGTGACCAGCCAGGTGCCGTGCACATCGCACAGCGCCCCGCGGTCGTGCCGGGCCGCGGCGTCGTGGACGTCCTCGCCGACGAACTCGAGCCGGTCGGGCCGCGGTGTCCCGACGATGACGGTGGCGGGGGCGGTGGCATCCCAGTTCAGGGCCGCGGCCTGGGACTGCAGGTCCGGCCCGACGTCGCCGCGCACCACGGCGTCGACGAGGTTGGCCTCCATCCTTGTGTCCCACGCGCCGCGCGCCTCGGCCTGGTCGGCGTACGCGCTGGCCGCGGCGAACGCCAGGTCGCGGCTGTAGCGCAGGATGCCCGCGGTGAGCGCGGTCAGCTGCTGCTCGGTGCGGGCCAGCAGCGGCACGACCTCCTCGAAGTACTCCATCGTGACGCGGACCATCTCGACGGACTGGCGCAGCGCGATGCGCCTGCGTAGGTCCTGGGGCACCACCTCGAACGCCTGCGCGGTGTAGCTGACGTTGCTCTGCGGGTCGCGCATCCACTCGACGAAGTTCACGACCGCGGTCTGCACCACCAGTTGCACGCTGGCGCGCTGAGACGCGTCCATCTCGGCGAAGAACGGCAGTCGCCCCTCCATCGCGTGCACGGCCTCGGTCGCCAGCCGGCCCGAGTACTGCTTGAGCCGGCGCAGCGCCGCGTCCGGGACGCTTTCGAGCACCTCGACGGTGGATCTCGGCGGGACGAACCGATTGTTGTCGGTCATCCCTAAAATCTACGCCTATTTTTGTGCGGAACCTCCAGCTAGGCCACTCTCAGGCCTGATGTCGTCGCTACGCGACTCCGGGGTCCGACGTCTGCTCCGGCGCCGCCATCACATCGTCGATCTCGTACTTGCGCGCCGCCTCCGCAGCCGCCGAGATGTCGATGTTGCCGTCGCGGGCCAGCCCCTGCAGCACCGCGACGACGATCGACTCGGCGTCGGTGTTGTAGAACCGGCGGGCGGCCGGGCGGGTGTCGGAGAAGCCGAACCCGTCGGTGCCCAGCGTGACGTAGGTGCCCGGCACCCAGGGCCGGATCTGTTCGGGCACCGCCCGCATCCAGTCCGACACCGCGACCACCGGGCCCTCGGCGTCGGCCAGCGCCTGCGTCACGTACGGCGTCGCGGCCGGGCGGTCCGGGTGGCGCAGCTTCTCCTTCTCGATCGACACGCCCTCCCGGTTGAGCTCGCCCCAGCTGGTCACCGACCAGACGTCGGCGGCGACGTCCCATTCGTCGGCGAGCATCTCGGCGGCCCGCAGCGCCGACGGCATCGCGACACCGGACACCAGGATCTGCGCGCTGTTGGACTTGCGCTCCGGCGCGGCCCGGTAGCGGTACAGGCCGCGCAGCAGACCCTCGACGTCGAGGTTCTCGGGCTCGGCCGGCTGCACGTAGGGCTCGTTGTAGATCGTCATGTAGAAGTAGACGTTCTCGGGGTTCTCGCCGTACATGCGGGCCAGGCCGCTCTCGATGATGTAGGCGATCTCGTAGGCGAACGCCGGGTCGTAGGCCACCACGGCGGGATTGGTGGCGGCCAGCAGCAGCGAATGACCGTCGGCGTGCTGCAGACCCTCGCCGACCAGCGTGGTGCGGCCCGCGGTTGCGCCCAGCACGAAACCGCGCGCCATCTGGTCGGCCGCGGCCCAGAAGCCGTCACCGGTGCGCTGGAACCCGAACATCGAATAGAAGATGTAGATCGGGATCATCGGCTCGTTGTGCGTGGCGTACGACGTGCCGACCGCGGTGAACGACGCCGTCGAGCCGGCCTCGTTGATGCCCTCGTGCAGGATCTGGCCGACCTCGGACTCCTTGTAGGCCAGCATCAGCTCCGCGTCCACCGACGTGTAGAGCTGCCCGTTGCGGTTGTAGATCTTCAGCGACGGGAACCACGAGTCCATCCCGAACGTGCGGGCCTCGTCGGGGATGATCGGCACGATGCGCGAGCCGATGTTCTTGTCCCGCAACAGCTCCTTGAAGGTGCGCACGGTCGCCATCGTGGTGGCGACCTCCTGTTTGCCGGAACCCTTCTTGAGCGCCTTGTAGGTGTCGCTGCCGGGCAGGGTCAGCGCCTTGGTCTTCGTGCGCCGCTCTGGCAGGAACCCGCCGAGGGCACGCCGACGGTCGAGCATGTAGCGGATCTCGGGGGCCTCCGGACCGGGGTGGTAGTACGGCGGCAGGTACGGGTTCTCCTCGATCTGCTTGTCGCTGATCGGGATCCGCTGCACATCGCGGAAATCCTTGAGATCTTGCAGCGCAAGCTTTTTCATCTGGTGCGTGGCGTTGCGGCCCTCGAAGTGCTTACCGAGGGTGTAGCCCTTGATGGTCTTTGCCAGGATCACCGTCGGCTGGCCCTTGTGCTCCATCGCCGCGTGGTAGGCCGCATACACCTTGCGATAGTCGTGGCCGCCGCGCTTGAGGTTCCAGATCTCGGCGTCGGTCATGTTCTGGACCAGCGCCTTGGTGCGCGGATCGCGGCCGAAGAAGTGGTCCCGCACGTAGCTGCCGTCGTTGGCCTTGTAGGTCTGGTAATCACCATCAGGCGTGGTGTTCATCAGGTTGACCAGCGCGCCGTCGCGGTCGGCGTGCAACAGCGCGTCCCACTCGCGGCCCCACACCACCTTGATGACGTTCCAGCCCGCGCCGCGGAAGAACGACTCCAGCTCCTGGATGATCTTGCCGTTGCCGCGCACCGGCCCGTCGAGGCGCTGCAGGTTGCAGTTGATGACGAACGTCAGGTTGTCCAGCGCCTCGTTGGCGGCCACCTGGATCAGGCCGCGCGACTCCGGTTCGTCCATCTCGCCGTCGCCGAGGAACGCCCACACGTGCTGCTTGGAGGTGTCCTTGATACCGCGGTCGTGCAGGTAGTGGTTGAACCGCGCCTGGTAGATCGCGTTCATCGGGCCGAGACCCATCGACACCGTCGGGAACTCCCAGAAATCGGGCATCAACCGGGGGTGTGGGTAGGACGGCAGCCCGCCGCCGGCGTGGCTGTGCTCCTGGCGGAAGCCGTCGAGCTGATCGGTGGACAGCCGCCCCTCCAGGAACGCACGGGCGTAGATGCCAGGGGAGGCGTGGCCCTGGATGAAGATCTGGTCCCCGCCGCTGGGATGGGACTTGCCGCGGAAGAAGTGGTTGAACCCGACCTCGTAGAGCGCGGCCGAGGACGCGTACGTCGAGATATGGCCACCGACACCGACACCTGGTCGCTGCGCCCGGTGCACCATGATCGCGGCGTTCCACCGGATCCAGGCGCGGTAGCGGCGCTCGACGTCCTCGTCGCCGGGGAACCAGGGCTCCAGCTCGGTCGGGATCGTGTTGACGTAGTCGGTCGACGTCAGCGCCGGGATCGCGACGCGCTGCTCGCCGGCGCGCTCCAGCAGGCGCAGCAGCAGGTAGCGGGCCCGCGCGGGGCCGGACCGGTCGAGCAGATCGTCGAACGACTCAAGCCATTCGCCGGTCTCCTCGGGGTCGATGTCAGGCAGATACGACGCGACACCTTCTCGGATGACCCGAACACGATCGTGTTCGGCTGTGCTGCTGGAGTTTTGGGCCAGGTCCTGGCGCACGAACTCGGTGGTCAACTTCCGCTCCTTGTCAGGCGGTGAATATGCACGGACACGTCGGCTCGGTTGGTCACCCAGCGACCGGTGCACGCGCCTCCATCCTTGTCTAATCCTGCCCCATTCGCACCAGCGGGTGGGGCACTGTGCAGAACCCGGGAACGTCGTTCGGAACACCCGGGTGCCCGGTAACCTCTGCAGGCTGTGCGCAACGGCTGGGAGACCGCCCGCGGGGTGCGGCTCGCGGCCCTTGTGACCGGCGCTTCGGCAGCGATGGCGATGATCGTCGTGGGCTGCACGAGCGTCACCGCCGGCGACGCCGAGGTGGCAGCGGGGGAAGCGCCCCTGTACCGGGCGTCGGTGACGGCGTCGCGCGAGGAGGCCGCCGCCAGTTCCAGCGCTCGCGAATCACAACGGCAGGCGTCGCTGACCGCCGAGGCGGTGCGGACGTCGTGTGAGGCGATGAGCTCGAGCAGCGCCGAGGCGGTCGCGTCGGTGAACAAGTACGTCGACGCGATGAACGACAGCCCGGCCGATGTCGCGCGCACCGCGGGCCCGGCCGTCGACGCGCTCAACCACAGCGCGGATCTGGTCGCGGGAAGCCTTTCCGACCCGTTGACCTCGGAGTTGAGGGATGCGCTGAATGCCTGGGTGGACGCCGCGCGCGGCGTCGCGACGGCCATCGCGGGAAATTACGGCGTCGACGATTTCAACACGGCGATCCAGGTGTTGAACGAGGCCAAGACCACCGCGTTGGACCGGTGCGATGCGGCATACCGATAAACCTGCGGCTACATGGCGTGCTGAGTGCCACAAGCATGCGACGATAGTGCTGTTCACACACGTAGCGAGCGCAGATGCGCCGTGTCGGCTGAAGGAGGACTGACCGTGGTGTCGGCGGGTGACCCCCCGAACTACGCCCGAAAGCTGGGCATCCAAAAAGATCAGGTTGTGCAGGAGTTGGGCTGGGACGAGGACGCCGACGACGACATCCGAGCCGACATCGAGGACGAGATCGGCGGTGAGCTTCTCGACGAGGACGCCGACGACGTCGTGGACGTGGTGCTGCTGTGGTGGCGGGACGACGACGGAGACCTCGTCGACAGGTTGATGGACGCCATCACCCCGCTCGCCGACGACGGTGTCATCTGGGTCGTGACTCCCAAGACCGGCAAGCCCGGGCACGTCCAGCCTGCCGAGATCGCCGAATCCG